>DASWOH010000039.1:0-8863 GCA_036398815.1 Rhizobium sp.
CTGCCAGCAGCGAAAAAGCTTCGGCGACGATGCCAAGTGTACGGCTCTCCATGTAAAGGCGCGCCAGATAGGGTTCGAAGCTTGGCGGCTTGATCGCCTGCGTGGCCAGCGCCACCAGCGACGCGCTCGGGTTCCAGGATCGCGCTGCAAGCCGCGTCGAGGTGAAGAGCTTCAGGCCCTGCGCACTTGCATCCCCAAAGACGTCGCCCGATTCCAGCCATTCCGGAAATATCTTGATCGTCAGCTTGCGCACGCGATCGCCGATGGCCGCGCGGCGGCGGAAGAGTTCCCGTTCCTGCTGGTGGAACAGGGTGGCCGAGGGTATCCAGCGGTCGGAGTTTTCGAGCCGATGCGGCATCGGGATGTCCTGGTCGCCGATGCTGGCGCTCACACCGCCCTGGAAGAACAGCTTGATTCCCAGGTGTGGTGCGGATTCGGCTTCGGTGTGGAGATCGCAAAGATTGGTAACATCGGAATAATGAACCGTCAGGCCGTTTCTCACGGTCGTCTTGCTGAATGTGCCGCGCAGGACCGTGTCGTCCGTGCCGATATTGGAGTTGAGCAGACGGAAGGTCTGATTTTCCCTCTGCATTTGACCGAAGAATTCGTGCGCTTTGACCAGAGAGCTCATCCGGCAGCTATTCCTATCGCGTGTCGCTGAGCGGTGCGCGATTGCGCAAACGAGAATGGCGTTTTCTCAAACAAGTTCGCAATGGCCTTCCGCTCGTAAACGCGTATAACGCCAAAACATGACAAATTCCATCATATTTTAGTCGGCAAACTGCCCGATCGCGGCAGCGCCGACACAAGAGTTAGCACCCGGTGCGATCAAGGGGGACGAATGCATTACAGACAGGTCTTTGCAGGATTGTTGGCGGGAACGGCGAGCCTGCTTGCTACGACGGCGATCGCGGTGGCCGACGATCAGGCCGCGACAACCCTGGAAAAAATCACGGTCACGTCCAGCGGCACGCAAGACAAGGGACCGATCGCCAAGCGCGCCCGCGTCGGCAGCAAGACCGACACGCCCATCGAGAAAACACCGCAGTCCGTTTCAGTGGTGACGAGCGAACAGGTCAAGAAGCAGGGTTCGACCAGCATTTCCTCCGCGCTGCGCTACGAGCCCGGCGTGACGACCGGCTCACGGCCCGGCGAGCGCTTCGACAGCGTCTTCATCCGCGGCTTCGGGGGCTTCGGCTCCAACGCCAACTATATTCAATATTGGGATGGATTACGGTTGCCGATCGGCATCAATTACGACATCCCCTCGGTGGATCCGTATTTTCTCGACCGCATCGAAATCACACGCGGCCCGGCCTCCGTCCTCTATGGCGCGGGTAATCCCGGCGGCCTGGTCAATGTCGTCAGCAAGAAGCCAGAGGCCGAAGCGAGCCACGAGGTCTTCACGCGCGTCGGCAATAACGGGCGGGCCGAAACCGGCTTCGATTTCACCGGGCCGATCGACGAGGAAGGGCAGTTTCTCTACCGGCTGACTGGCGTCGGCCGTCGCTATAATCTCGGCGTCGACAATTCGGACAGCGAGCGCGTGGCGATTGCCCCCTCCGTCACCTGGGCACCGGATGCCGATACGACGCTGACAGTGAAAGCAAGCTATACGCGTGATCCGAATTCGGCCATCACCAATTGGCTTCCCGCTGTCGGAACGCTGCAGACAAATCCGAATGGCCAGTTTTCGAGCAGCTTCTTCAGCGGCAATCCGAATTACAATACCTTCTCGCGCAAGCAGGCCACGGTGGGCTATGAGTTCGAGCATCATCTGGACGAGGTCTGGACCTTGCGGCAGAATCTGCGGTTCATGCACAGCAGCACCGATTTCAAGGGCTATTCGGCGACGGGATGGGCCTCGGCCTCAAGCTGCGGCGGCGTATCCTATCTATGCCTCGGCCGGCGAGCGACGCATTACATCGAGCAATTCAATGCCCTTGCGATCGACAATCAGGCCGAGGCCGATTTCGATACGGGGCAGCTCGAACACAAGCTGCTGATGGGGCTCGACTACCAGCAGGTCGACGCCACCTCGACCTATGGCAACGGTTCGGTCAGCTATATTAATTTCCTCAATCCGTCCTACGAAAGCTCGACGAGCGCAGCCTTGACCAATGGTCAGCATCAGACCCGCCATCAGACTGGCGTCTACGTGCAGGACCAGATGAGCGTCGACAACTGGGCCTTCGTCCTGGCCGGGCGCCACGACTGGTCCTCGATCGACAGCACGACCACCACCTTTTCCTCGGGTTCCTCCTCCAGCTACAGCACAGAGGACGGCGCCTACACTTGGAAGGCCGGGCTTCTTTACAACTTTGACAATGGCATCACGCCCTATGCCAGCTACAGTACCTCGTTCGATCCGAACATGGGCACCGGCTATGGCGGCAGCACCTTCAAGCCGACGACGGGCCAGCAATATGAAGTCGGCGTGAAATACCAGCCCACGAATTTCGATGCGCTTTTCACTGTCGCCCTTTATGACCTGACCCAGCAGAACGTGCTGACGACGGACTCGGTACACACCAGCACGGACACCTCGGTCACCGGCTGCAGCTCGACTGCCTGCCAGACGCAGGCGGGCGAAGTCCGCTCGCGCGGCGTCGAACTCGGCGCGAAGTTTGCCGTCACCGACAATTTCAGCCTCAGCACCGCCTATACCTATTCCGATGTGGAGATAACGAAGAGCAGCGTCGCCAACACGATCGGGACAACGCCCGTCGGCGTGCCCCGGCATATGGCGAGCCTTTGGGGCGACTATACGATCGATACAGGCCCGTTTGTCGGGCTCGGCTTCGGAGCGGGCGTTCGCTACATGGGGTCGACCTATGGCGATGCCACCAACACCAAGGCTATGAAGGTGCCGGCCTATACGCTGGTCGACGCGGCCATCCACTATGATTTTGGCGCGCGAGAGCCCAAGTTCAAGGGTCTCGAACTCGCCGTCAATGCGACCAACCTGTTCAACAAGGAATATGTCGCCGCCTGCGCCTCGGCAACCCAGTGCTTTCTGGGGACGGGCCGGACGGTCATGGCGACCTTGTCCTACAAATGGTGATGATGGGCATGGAACACAGGAATCAGACATGAAATCGGTAACGGGCATCCAGACAGGGCTGCATGCGATCAAATTCGACGGACACCGGAAGACGCGTTCCGTTGCCCGCAGGCCGATCGCAGCGATCGCCCTGTTCCTGATCGCCTTGGCGATGCCGACGCTTGCCCGCGCCGAAATCGTTCTCAATGATCTCAAGGGCAGGACGGTGACGCTGGCAAAGCCCGCGAGCCGCGTATTGGTTGACGACGGCCGTTCGATCCTGGCGCTTTCCTTTCTCACCGACGATCCGGTCAGCCTCGTCGCGGCCTGGCCGCACGATATCGATCGCTTTGGCCGCGAACTCTATGCCACCTACAGGCAGCGGTTTCCGGCGATCGATATGCTGCCGAAATCGACCAGCAGCGCCCAGGACATGGTCGCCGAGCAGGTCATCGCCGCAAGGCCAGATCTGGTGGTGCTGTCGCTCTATTCGCATCCCGCCGAGCAGCAGCTTCAGCAGCTCGGTCAGGTCGGGATTCCGGTCATCTTCATCGACTTCGTCGCCGATCCCTTCGCCAATTCGGACCGAAGCCTCGAAATTCTGGGTAAAGCCGTCGGCCACGAGACCGAGGCCGGCAAGGTTATCGCCTTCCGCAAACAGCAGAAGGCTCTGATCGCGGAGCGGATCGCCAAGGCGGATTCATCTGACAGGCCTACAGTCTTCATGGAGACGCACGCCTCGACGCAGGAGGCCTGCTGCAACACGCCGGGCACAGGCAATGTCGGCAAGTTCATCGATTTCGTGGACGCGCGCAATATCGGCGACATCCTCGCCGGCAAGCCGTTCGGGCAGATCAGTATCGAATATGCGCTCGCCTCGAAGCCCGATGTCTATATCGCCAGCGGAGGTGAATACATGGCGAGCCGGGGAGGGCTGCTGATCGGCCCGCGCTATAGCGCGGAAGAAACGAGGGATGCGATGGCGCGGCTTCTCGCCCGCCCAGGCTTTGCCGCCATCCCCGCCGTGACGACGGGAGCAGTGCACGGTCTGTCACAACAGATCTTCAACTCGCCCCTCGACCTGCTGGCGCTGGAACTCATCGCCAAATGGACCCACCCGAAGCTGTTTGAGGATCTCGACATCGAGGCGACGCGACGGACGCTCAATGGCTTCATGGCGGTACCGCTCACCGGGACCTACTGGACCAACTGACAGCCGGGGCATATCACGATGGCCGATATCCATATCGACGGAGGTGCGACGCTGCATGCGTGACAAAGCCATGGGGAAGATGCCACGGAGCTCTCAAATGCGCAGCAGCATGCCGCAGGACATTGTGGGCATGTCGGCTCCTCAATCGCTTCTCATGCCGGGCTGCCGGAGTTTTGCGCTGCGCTCGTCGGAAACGGCTTTGGATTACGAGATTTTCGTCTATGTGCCGGAGACCGAGCCGCCGGCTTCAGGCTTTCCGGTTATCTATGTTCTCGATGCCAATTCGGATTTCATCACTGTTGCGGAGACGGTGCGGCGCGTCTCGCGCCGTCCGAATGCGACCGGCATCGCGCCTTCGATCGTGGTCGGCATCGGCTATCCCAATACGAACGGATACAATGTCGACCGCCGCCACCTGGATTTCACGCGCGGCCCCGCGGATACAAGCGTATTTCCCGACAAGACGGGGGACGGCTGTGGCGGTCAGGCGGCCTATATCCGCTTCCTCGGCGAGCAATTGCTGCCGTATATCCAATCATGGCTTGACGCCGATCCGGACTGTCGCATCCTGCTCGGCCATTCGCTTGCCGGCTATTTCGTGCTCGATCTGCTGGCCCGGCACCCGGAGATGTTCAACGGCTATATCAGTTTCAGCCCCTCGGTCTGGTGGGACCGGCCCGGTCTGTCGCGGGCTCTGGCGGCGGCATGTCCCATCACGCGCCCGATCCGCCTTTTTACGGCGGTCGGGCGCTGGGAGCAGGAGCTTGCGCCCTGGCAGGCCAGAAAGAGTTTCAGCGATCAATATCACGAGATTCGCAAGGTTCGCCGCATGATCGACAATGCGCGCGAAATCTCGTGCGAGGTCGGAGCGGCCTTTGGGGAGAAGGTGGCCGTTCACTTCGAACTCGGCGATGACGAGGACCACGCGACGATCGTTACGGCGTCGCTCTGCCGGGCATTGCGCTTCATGGGCGCCGGTTTTTCTGTCTGAAGGCGGATCTCGCAAACCCGCGCTCGCTTTCGTTCAGGTATTCGAAAGCGGTCGATCAGATTGCCCCGTCGACGATCACCATGGGGCTGCCGCGGGAACATGTCTCGATGCGGGCATCGATCTTGTAGATATCACGCAGCATTTCGGCGGTGATGACCTCCGCTGTCGCGCCGCTCGCCGCCATTTTGCCCTGCGCTATGACGATGGTATTTTCGCAGTAGCGGAGCGCATGGTTGAGGTCGTGGAGCGCGATGAGGACGATCATGCCGTCCCGCTTGGCGAGATCGGCAATGAAGCTCAGCACCTCGATCTGCCGGTGGAGATCCAGCGCCGAGGTCGGTTCGTCCATCAACAGGACTTCGGGCCGGCGAATAAGCGCCTGTGCCAGCGAAACAAGCTGGCGCTGGCCGCCGGAAAGCTCGCCAAGGCCGCGAAACGCCAGATTTTCGATGCGCAGCGCCTTCAGGATGGCATCGATCTCCGCAAGCTCGTCGTCGGCGACCCGCCAGCCGCTGCCTTGCTTCGCCGAAAGCAGGACCGACTCGTAAACGGTCAGGACAGCGTTGGCGCCGGTGTCCTGCGGCATGTAGCAGATCGAGCGCGCCCCTCGTGCCGTATCGGACAGTTCGACCAGTCCCGGCCCCTTGATGAGGCCGGCGATCCGCTTGAACAGGGTCGACTTGCCGGCGGCGTTCGGGCCGATGATCGCCGTGACGCTGCCGCCCCTCAGGTCGCTCAGGGTCACATCGGAAAGCACTTTCGCCTTGCCGTAGGAGGCGCCGACATGATCGAGTGCCAAGGCTACCATGCGCGCCTCCTGCTGCCGAAGATCAGGATGAAGAAGAAGGGAACCCCCACCAGTGCGGTGATCACTCCGATCGGCAGGATCGCGCCGGGGATGATGATCTTGCTGAGGACGGACGTTGCCGACAGAAGCAGAGCGCCGCAGACGACCGAAGCGGGCAGGAAGAAGCGTTGATCCTCGCCGACAATCATGCGGGCCATGTGAGGCCCGACGAGGCCGACGAAGCCGATCGTGCCGACAAAGGATACGGGGATCGCGGCAAGCAGGCTGACGAGCATCATCGTCCTCAGGCGTAGCGCGCGTACGTTGACACCCATGCTCGCGGCCTTGTCGTCGCCGAGGCGCAATGCCGTCAGCGCCCATGCGTCCCGCATGAACAATGGCACGATGACGACAAGCATGCCGGCGATCGTCGCGACCTTGGCCCAGGTCGCCTTGGTGAAGCTACCCATCGTCCAGAAGACGATCGCTGAAAGCGCCTGCTCCGAGGCCAGATATTCGAGCAGCGACAGAGCCGCGTTGAAGCTGAACACCAGGGCGATGCCGAGCAAGACGATCGTTTCGACGCTGACGCCGCGCATGGTCGAGGCGAAGTGGATGAAGAGTGCCGCCGCCATCGCCATGATGAAGGCATTGATCGGCACCATATAGGCGATAGCGCCAGGATAAAGCGCGATGCCGCCGACAAGGGCAAGGGCTGCGCCGAAACTTGCTGCCGCCGAAATTCCAAGCGTGAACGGGCTTGCCAGCGGGTTGGCGAGGATCGTTTGCATCTCCGCGCCGGAGACCGATAAAGAGGCACCGACGACGACCGCCATCAGAGCGATCGGCATGCGGATATCCCATATGACGACGCGCAATTGAATAGCCGCATTGGCGGGATCGAAGATCGCGGACAGAACCTGCCGCAGGGTGTAGTTCGCCGGCCCGAGAGCCATGTCGAATGCAATGCTCATGCACAGGGCAATGCCGAGGAGCGCCAGGATCACGAGGCGGCGAAAGACGCGGGAGCGATATTGCTCGCCTCCGGTCGCAGTTGCTTGAAGCGTCCCAACGGACATGGCGGCTTGTCCTTCGGCAAAATGCAAAAGACCGGCTTCGGTCGAAGGTCGACCGTCTTTCCGGTATCATGGTTCGAGCCATTGCTCGACGAAACTGAGACCGTCTATGCTTTTATGAGGAAAGCAGTCAAGTTCAATCTGGCAACGAGCGGGCGAAGGGTCAGAAATCTGCAACCTTGCCCCAGACCGAGCCGTTCAGCCGATCCGGATAGTAGGGTTTCGGATCAACGATCGGCTCTGCGCCCGTGACCAGATCGGCGACGAGATGGCCTGCTCCGGGGCCAATCCCGAATCCGTGACCGCTGAAGCCGGCCGCCAGAATCAGTCCCGGCAGGGTCGGTATCTCGCCGATTGCCGGGACACCGTCGGGCGTGCTGTCGATATAGCCGGCCCACGCGGCCGATACCGGTGTATGGACAAACGCCGGGAGCAGCGCCCGCGCCCGCTCCAGGGTCGTTTCGATCTGCCGGCGATCCGGGCGGGGATCGAGAATACGATTGCGCTCCATCGGCGTCGGCCGGTCGAGCCGCCAGCGCGACAGGGTCTCATGACCGCCCTTTATGCCTTCAAACCCGCCAGGGGCGAGGCTGCGCCGGCGCTTGATGAACATCGGCACGAAATGGCGCGCGAAACGGAGCTGCTGCAAGGTCGGGTCGACGCGGGCGCGGCCGCTGATGGCGAGCGTGTAGCCGCCGTCGCTCCGGCGTGTTGCCGAGACCGCGGCGGTGTGCAGCGCTGCCGGCAAGCCCTCGGCGCCAGGGCCGACCGAGAGGATCGAGGAGCGAATCGCGGCTTGCGGGAAGCGGATGCCGAGCTGCCGGCAAAAGGACGATGCCCAAGCGCCGCCGGCCATGACAACGGTTCGGGTGCGGATCGTGCCCGCTTCGGTGACGACGCCGCTGACGCGGCCGCCTTCCACCTCCAGGCCGCGGGCGGCGCATATTTGATGGACGCTGCCACCGAGCGCCATGATGGCGCGGGCCACGACGGGGGCTGCCCGAGACGGATCGGCGGTGCCGTCGGTTGGCGAAAAAACGCCGCCCTTCCACTGCCGGCCGGTCGCCACCCCGAATTCGCTCGCCTTCCTGCCGTCGAGCATGTGGGTGGTGACGCCGACGCCGCGAGCAAATTCGCCCCAGTTGGCCCAGCCGGCAAGTTCCGCGTCGTCATTGCTCAGATAGAGGAGGCCGCAGCGGCGAAAGCCGGTATCCTCACCGCTGTCCCTGGCAAACTCCTCCCAGAGCGCGAGGCTCTTGGTCGCCATCGGCAATTCACGGGCGTCCCTGTTCTGCTGCCGGCACCATCCCCAGTTCCGGCTGGATTGTTCGGCACCAATCCGTCCCTTTTCGAGAAGGGCGACCTTCAGGCCGCGCCGCGCGAGATAATAGGCCGCAAAGACGCCGACAATGCCGCCGCCGATCACCACCGCATCTGCCTGCTCGGGCAGAACGGGCGTGGTTTCGATGTGCAAAAGGGGGGCGGGCATGGCTTTCTCCGGTTTTCAGGCAAACATTCTAATCGAGCTTGCGCCAGGCAAATGCTGCAGATCGTCACCAGACAGCATTTTCTACGGTAGCGCCCGTCTATCGCGAACGCTTGTGCTAAGATACCGATATTACGAAGTTATATCGGTATAGCCGGGGGCGATTCCGCTTGCTAACCGAGGCTTTCCGCTTAAAATGACGAAAGATTATTCCGTATGGCGGCGTGCCGCTGCCGATAAGAGGGGAGCACGCCGATGAAGCTCGAC
>DASWOH010000040.1:0-33713 GCA_036398815.1 Rhizobium sp.
CCCGTGGACCTGAAATACGTTTTTGGCCAGATCCAAACCGATCGTACGAACTTCACTCATGATGCCCATCTCCAATGGTGGTTTAAACAATGCCACTTTGCCACACACTGGGGTCGTCGCGGGCGTCTACATCATCAACGCTCGGGTGAAGAAGAACATGCCGAAGATCGGCGGCTTCCAATCTTTCCGCACGGCGCGGCGAACGATAGCGGGTTTCGAGGCGATGCTGTGGCTGAAGAAAGGCTTTGGCTTCTCCGGTGGCTGGACCGTCAATGACCAAAATAACCTGCTTATACGCTTCTTCGAACTGCAAAAGGTTAACGAAGGATGAAACTCAGCCCCGCAATGGCCTCACCCGACCTCGCTGGGAGTTTGCGACACGCCCCTTGTCACGCTTTAAGTCTTTTTTCTATCGCATGCGTTGCCGCAAAACCGCTGCATACTTTGCGCGACATGCTTTAGCCGTGTATTACTTCACGAACAGCTGGCGCGGAAAGTTGGTCAGCTTTTCGTAGCCGTTTTCGGTGATGGTGATCGTTTCCGACATGCCGAAGCCGCGGGCCAGCACATAGGTATGGAAGGTCTGGCCGGGCTCGAAGATCCAGGTGCTTCCGGCCGCCGCTTCCAGCGGCTCACCGCCATTCGGCTGCAGCAGCAGGCCAACGGAATAGAAGGTCTTGTTCGTGTAGGTTTCGCGCAGACCGGCGGACAGGACACCATCACGATAGATCGCATCGGGAACGCCGGCGGAGACGCCGGGCTTCACCTCGCGCATGGCGGCATCCTGAATGGCGATCAGTTGCTCAACCACCTTGTGATCGTCATCCTGTATCGACCCGACGCGGATCGGCCGCATGAAACGGGCATGGTAGTGCCTGACGTTCGGCGTCGTCTCGATCTGGACGATGTCGCCGGCTTCCAGCACGCGGTCGGAATAACCGCCATGCAGGTGGAAGGCGCGCTCGCCCGATGACATGACGCCCGGACCCGGCAGATCGGAGCCGGCGCGGATCATCGCGGCGCAGATTTCCGCTGCCATTTCGCGTTCGGTGACGCCGACCCCGGCGCTATCGATCGCCGCCTGCATGCCGGCTTCGGCAGCCTTTGCGGCGCGGCGCTGATAGGCGATTTCCGCGGGCGACTTGATGAGTCGCATCTGCGGCGTCATCAGGCTCTCGTCTTGCCAGACGATGCCGGGCAAGGCTGATTTCAAATATTCGTAACGGCCGGCGGACAGCGGCCAGGCGGACAGCTCTATACCGAGCCTGGCACTTTTGCCGATACGGCTTTCGATCGCGCCCGCAGCAACCGCCATACGGTCGTCGCTGTCGGTCCACATCACCCGGTCGGAAAAGACGCAGGTGCTGTCGAGATAATATTCCTCGACGTCGCGGCAGAACATGGTCGGCTCGCCTTCGGCCGGGATGATGGCGAATTGCAGCGTGCCATAGGCGCGGGTGAAATAACCGGTGAGCCATGTCACGGTTTCCGGCAGGAAAGCCACGAGACCATCGAGCTGCTTTTTCTTCAGCTCGGCCTGGACGCGGGACAGGCGGGACTGGAATTCCTGGCGTTCGAACCAGTGGGCGAGCGTTACCATCGTTCTTCCTCGATCGGGTATTAATATCAGGCGTTCTGAACCAGTTCCGCAAAGCGGGTCAGCATGGTCTTGGCCTCGGCGGCCTCATGGGCCTGCGCCTTCAGGTCGTCGATATCGGCGCCATCGAGCGTCATCCGCTCGCGGTTCTCCTCAAACCAGATGACGGCCTGCGCCTTGGTGACTTCCGGATGCCCCTGGATGCCCCACATATCCTTGTCCTTGTAACGCCAGATATGATTGGGGCAGTCGTCGGAATAGGCGAGAACGGTCATGTCCGGATGCTCGGCCTTCACCTCGTCATTGTGCCAGACGAACATGTAGGCGCTGTCGACAAGATCACGGCAGAGCTTGTCGGTGCGGGCCGCATCGGTGAGCGGCAGGTCCTTGTAGGCGATTTCGCAGGACGTACGGCGAAACACCTGGTCACGGCCGCAGAGCGCGGAGGCGAGGATCTGGCTGCCGAAGCAGATGCCGAGCATCGGGATTTCCATCTCGGCAGCTTCACGGATGAGATCATGCTCGCGCAGGATGAAGGGCACGTCCTCGTAGGCGCCATGCGGGCTGCCGGAAAGGAAAATGCCATCATACCCTTTCAGCGTTTCGGGAAACTGGCCGTCATAGGCCCAATAACGATCGACCTTCAGGCCCCAGGCTTCGAACCGGTCGTCGAGTTTTGCAATGGACTGAAACTTGCGTCCATTGCCGAGATAAAGAAGCCGTCCCGCCATATTCGATCACCTTGCCGTTATACTGAATGCCAGTGGTATACCAACGGTCCTCAATGTGCAATTAGACCGTGGCTTTCGACGTACGATTTGTTATGGAGACGAAGCGAAAAATGAGGTTGAAGACCTCGGCGAAAGAAGGACAGGGTATGCGTATCGATCTCAATTCCGACCTTGGCGAGGGCTATGGCCCCTGGACGATGGGCGATGACGCCGCGATGCTCGATATCGTCAGCACCGCCAACATCGCCTGCGGTTTCCATGCCGGCGATCCCGATATCATGCGCGCCACCGTCCGGTTGGCGAAGGAACGCGGCGTCGCCTTCGGCGCGCATCCCGGGTACATGGACCTGATCGGTTTCGGTCGCCGGCGCGTGTCCGGCCTGAGCCTTGTGGAAATCGAATCACTGGTTGCCTATCAGGTCGGTGCGATGGCGGCGATCGCGGCACTCGAAGGCCATCCGATGACGCATGTGAAGACCCATGGCGCGCTCGGTAACGTCTCTGCCGATGACGACGCGACGGCGCTTGCTGTCGGCCGCGCCATCAAGGCCGTCGATCCGAAACTCGCCTTCATGGTGATGCCGGGAACGGCGACGGCGCGGGCTGCCGAAACGCTCGGTCTGACGCCGATCAACGAGATCTATGCCGACCGCACCTATGCGGACAATTTCAACCTGTCACCGCGGTCCGAGCCGGGCTCGGTAGTCCACGATCCCGACCTTTTGGTGAAGCGGGTGATCACGATGGTCTCCGAGGGATGCCTGACATCCACGTCGGGCAAGCGCCTGGAAGTGCCGATCGGCTCGATCTGCGTACATGGCGACACTCCCGGCGCCGTCGATATGGCAAGGCAGCTACGTGCGGCGCTGGAAAAAGCCGGATGGACGATCGGCTCGTCAGTTCACCGGTCGGCCTGACCAAGGTCGGGCCGACCGGATCAATCAACTCTTCTTCGCCCGCAGGCCGTCGATCACCGCCGTAAGGCGATCCTGCGCATGGATTGCATGTTCCTCAGCCACGTCAGCGGAGATCGCCCGGAACATAAAATCCTGACCGGTCGGCAACTGGGCCAGACGCCCAAGATCGAACGACGCGACGGTGGCGATCTTCGGATAACCACCGGTCGTCTGGCCATCGGCGGTGAGCACGATCGGTTTGCCAGATCCCGGAACCTGGATGGAGCCGACGACGGTGGCATCCGAGACGATATCGTGGCCCCTGAATGCTTTCAGAACCGGACCGTCGAGCACCATTGCCATCCGGTCGCGCGAGGCGGTGGCGCGATAGGGCTGGCGCAGGAATGTTTTCCAAGCGCCCTCGTCAAAATAATCGTCCTGAGGGCCGGGAATGACGGAAATCGGGCCGTTTCCGCGCAGATAGGGCGTGCCCAGCATGCGGGGTTTAAGTTTTCCGGCATCGCCGAGGGGCAAGACATCGTCTGCGGCAAGCGCCTTGCCATTCAAGCCGCCAACAGCGGTTCTTAAGTGGGTCGAGCGGCTGCCGAGCACCTTTTGAATGGCAAGGCCGCCGGAAATGGCGACATAACCCCAGACGGCGCCCCGCAGGGCACCGACCGTCAGGATCTCGCCCGCCTTGAGAAGATGGCTTTCCCAGGTAGGAACCGACCTTCCGGCAATTTCGACCGGGCAACTTCCACCGGTGACGGCAATCAGGACATCCCGATCGGCCTTGAATGCCCCGCCGAGCAGGGCAAATTCGATGGCAGCAGTGCCGGGCTCGTTGCCGACCAGTGCATTGGCGATCGCATGGGCATCACGATCGACGGCACCGGAGGTCGAAACGCCGCGGGACCGGTAGCCGTAGCGGCCGTCATCCTGCACCGACATCAGCGGCCCAGAGCGGTGAATGGAGAGGAGCGCGGTCATCGGGCGATTTCCTTCGGGGTGACGGTTCCGGCCGTCACCTGGCGATCCAGTTCTTCTGCTTGATCGGCATCGATGCTGCGGAAGGTGATCCGGTCGCCAGCTTTTACCAGGAAGGGCTCCGGACGGGCAGCATCGAAGAGCTTGAATGGCGTGCGGCCGAGAAAACGCCAGCCGCTCGGGCCGGGCACGGAATTGATGCTCGACTGCTGCCCGCCGATGCCGATCGCACCGGCCTCGATCCTTTGGCGCGGCACGGCGAGCCGCGGCGTGTGCAGGATCTCCGGCAGGCCGCCGAGATAAGCGAAACCGGGCGCAAAGCCGATCATATAGACCCGGTATTCTGCCGAGGTATGCGTAGCGATCACGTCGGCAACACGCATGTTCTTCAATTCGGCGAGTTCATCGAGATCGGCCTGATGTTCGCCGCCGTAAAATACCGGAAACTCCAGCAGGCGTCCGGCATTCTGCGCAATACCGTCCTGCATCGCGCGCTGCATCAGTTTTTCGCCGAGCAAGGCGCCACGCACGGTCTTCGGGTCGTAGATGACAGTCAGCGAGCGATAGGTCGGTATAGTTTCCAGCACGCCGTCGATCGGTTCGGCGGAAAGTGAAGCATCGAGCGACAGAACCTTGAGGTTGGCGGCCTCGCTCACCGCATCGGAAAACTCGATGCCGACGGCACGATCACCGCAGCGAAGGATGCGTGGATAGGAAATCTCGGTGCCGGGTCTGGGCAGCAGGGACATATATTCAATCTACCATCTGGCGATCAGATCCCGGCTGCCGGAACCCGGTCGATGGCCCTGAGTTCGGCCAGCACTTTGCCGGCGACTTGAAGGCCCGTCTTCTCCAGCGCCTCGTCCGTCGAACCGCCGATGTGGGGAGTTAGCACAAGGTTCGGGCAGTCGAGTAGGGGATGATTGGGAATAATCGGCTCGATCGTCAGCACGTCGAGGCCTGCACCGGCGATGATACGGTCCTTCAGCGCAGTAGCGAGCGCGTCTTCGTCGATCAGCGCGCCGCGGGCGGTGTTGATCAGAAAACCGTCCGGGCCGATCAGCGACAGGCGGCGGGCATCGATGAGCGGCACCGCCTCGGGTATCCCGTGCAGCGAGACGATATCCGCCCAGTCGCAGAGGCTGTCGAGATCCGGCAGAAGCGTGATCCCTTGCGACCGCAGCTCCTCGGCCGGCGTGAAGCGCGACACCGTCGCGACCTGCATGCCGAAGGCCTGCGCCATGCGCGCGACGAGCTTCGCGATATGGCCGTAACCGAAAAGCCCGAGGCGGCGCCCGGAGAGTTCGAAGATCCTGTGCTGCTGGCGGAACAGATGGTCGCCGGTGCGGGATGCCTGATCAGCGGCAAGCAGCGAGCGTGAGCAGGCGATCATCAGCCCGATCACGAGCTCGGCTACCGACTGGGCATTGGCGCCCGGCGTATTGACCAGCGGAATATGGCGGGCTGCGAGCGACGGCTTGTGCACCTTGTCGGTGCCGGTGCCATGCACGCCGACGACCTTGAGATTGGGGGCGGCCTCTATCTCCCGAGCAGACAGGCCGTGATTGCGGGTGATCACCGCTATTGCGTCGGCAAGGTAGGGCTCAAGGTCGGTAAAGGCGGTGGATGTCGCGACGTGGACGACGAGCCCGGTCTCCTCCAGCAAACGGACGGCACTCGCCGCGATCGGCTGGACGATGAGGCAGTCACAACGGATATCGGACATGATCAGGCTTTCAGTGGCGGGTCGAGGCAGAGCGCCGAGACGAGCCGTGCTGCCTCGACGAAATCGGCGATATCCATGTGCTCATCCGGATTGTGGCTGCCATTGGCGTTGCGGATGAAGACCATGCCGGTCGGCACGCCGGCATCGGCGAAGACAGCCGCATCGTGGCCGGCACCGCAGGCCATGGTCTGTGCCCCGATACCGTGCTCATGGGCGAAATCGGAGAGCGATGTCACGATCGCGTCCGCCATCTTCGCCGCCTTGCTGTCGGTCAGGCGGCCGAGTTCGAACTTTACCCGGTGTTCCGCCTCGATGCGGGCGACCGCATCCGAAACAACGGTCTGCATCTTCGCAAGCGTTTCCGGCTCCTGGCTGCGGACATCCAGCGCGAAGCTGAGCTTGCCGGCGATCTTGCTGAAGGCGGCTTCCGACGCATCGGTCGAAAACTGGCCGAAGGTGACGACGAGATCGGCGCCTTCAGCCTGCAGCCGATCCCAGGCCTTGTCCAGCTCGACGACCAAAGCTGATGCGGCCCGCACGGCGTCGCTGCGATATTCACGCGGGGTTGCGCCCGAATGGGCATAGGCGCCGATACATCTGGCTTCGCGGTAGCGGAACGATCCCCGGATACCGGTGACGATGCCGATCGGGATCTGCTTCTCGACCAGCACCGGACCCTGTTCGATATGCGGTTCGATGAACATGGCGATATCGGAAAGGTCGAGATAGGATTTGCCCGAGCGGAGGAATTCGGTGTCGCCGCCGGCCGCATCGATCGCGGCGCCCAGCGAAATCCGGTCGGACGAACGCTTGACTTGATCGAGTTCCTTTGCCGTCAGGCGGCCAAGGGCGGCGCGGCTGCCGATATAGGAGGCGCCGAACCAGGTGCTTTCCTCGGCGCGGATCGCCATGACGGTGATATCGCGCGGCGGGCGGATGCCGGCGCGGACATAACCGGAGATGACGGAGAGGCCGAGCAGCACGCCGGCGGCGCCGTCAAAATTGCCGCCCATCGGCACCGAATCCAGATGCGACCCGATGAAGATCGAGGGACCTTCCTTCCGGCCTTTCATCGTCATGTAGAGATTGCAGCCAGGATCGGTCGAAACCTCAAGGCCGAGCTTGCGCGCCTCGCGGCGCACCATGTCATGGGCGATCTGTTCGCCCAGACCATAGGACGTGCGGGTGATGCCACGATTGGTCCCCGTTCGCCTTCTGAGCTCGTCGAACAGGCGCTCCGCCAGGTCGATATCCACCGGGGCGGTATTGCTGCGCGCCGACCAGTCAGGCTTTGCGCTCTCTGCCGATGCTGTCATGCGCGGGTCAGTCTCCCTATAATGCTGTCTTTCACTCGTTCGAGATGCTGGCGCATCAACCGGGCAGCATCGTCTCCACGCCCGTCACGCAGAGCGATGACGATGTCGAGATGCTCCCGGCAGGTTGCCTCGAACCGCTCCGGCATGCTTCTCAAGTCGAAGATCTGCGTCTGGCGGCGCAGCGTGCGGATGATCTGCGCCAGCTGCGGATTGCCAGCTGAATCACCAATGCCGCCGTGAAGCCGGTCGTCGACATCGCGGACGGAGCCGCGATCCGGCTTACCTTCGCCATCTTCCGGGTTTCCGAGCAGGGTTTTCAGGTCCAGTGCGAGCGCGTCGAGAGCAGCAACCGGCATGCGTCCAGCGGCAAGCCGCGCGGCCTCGGGCTCGAGAAGCTGGCGGATCTGCAGCGCATCCATGTAGTCCTCGATGCGCATCTGCTTGACCTGCAGGCCGCGGCTTCCCTGGCGGATCAGCAGGCCCTCGCTTTCAAGCATCAGGAGTGCATCGCGGATGGGCGTGCGCGACATATTCAGGATTTCCGCCAAGCGACGTTCCGTCACCATGGTACCCGGTTGCGCCACGCCGGAAAGGATCAGGTTCAATATCTGTTCGTAGGCCTGCAGCGCCAGCCGCTTATCGGTTTCAATCAGCATAAATATCCAGTCCCTCCCTTGCGGAGACCGCGTCAAATAACTGTCTGGTGCCACACGCTGTAGCGGTTGTCACCAAATTGTACGCCCAATGGCTGTCTATCTTCCGCAATCCGTTTCCATTGTCTCGCAATTTTTTGTATTCCGCTGGTTGACGAGTGGTATACCAAACCATAGTGTGACGCAACAACGAGCTTTGGCGATCTTGTCGAAAGGACATCGCGTGAGTGCCATGCCGCAACCGAACCTCCCCTTTTCCAAAGAGGAGCATCTGCAGCGTCAGGACCGCTTGCGGGCGGAGCTTGCGGCGCGCGGCGTCGATGCCATGCTCGTCTTTGCGCAGGAAAGCATGTACTGGCTGACCGGTTACGACACCGGTGGTTTCGTTTACTATCAGTGCCTCGTCGTGCCGACCGATGGGCGCAAGCCGGTGCTGCTGACCCGCCGCCCCGATCTGGTGCAGGCAAAGCAGACGAGCATTATCGAAGACATTCGCATCTGGTGGGATGCCGAGGACGCCAATCCGGCAGCCGATCTCAAGGTCATCCTCGAAGAACTGGGTCTTGCCGGCAAGAAGATCGCCATCGAGCTCAATACCCACGGCCTGACCGGCTGGAATCTGTGGCGCACCCAGCAGACGATCGGTAACTGGTGCGAACTGGAAGACGACCGTCACCTGATCCGTTGGCTGCGCGTCTGCAAGTCACCGGCCGAGATCGAATATACCCGCAAGGCGGCCCGCATTCTCGACGACTCGCTGAATGCCGTCATCGCCGCGGCTCGTCCGGGTATTCTAGACAGCGACCTGAAGGCCATCTATCTCACGTCGATCCTCGGGCAGGGCGCCGACATGCCGCCGAATGCGCCGCTTTTCAATTCCGGCCCCCGCGCCGTCTATGGCCGCGGCGTTTCCGATCCTCGCCGGCTGGAAGAGCAGGACCAGATCCTTGTCGAATATCCAGTCGCCTATCGCCGCTACAATGTGAAGACCGAGTGGACGATCCTGTTCGGAAAGGCCTCCGACGCGCATCGCAAGATGTACGACGTCGGCCGCGAGACGCTGAGGAAAATGACGGAGATCGCACGCCCGGGCACGACGCTCGGGGAGATTTTCGACGTTTATGCCGACGGCCTCGACAAGGGCGGCTACAAGCGCGCCCGTTACGGCGCGACCGGCTATTCGGTGGGCTGCACCTTCGCGCCGACCAGCATGGACGTGCCGCCAATGATCTATTCCGGAAACCCGACCGTCTGCCAGCCGGGCATGACGCTGTTCTACCATGTGATGAACGGCGATGCCGATACCGGACTTGCGATGGGCGTGGGCCACACGCTGCTCGTCACCGAAGGCGAGCCGGAGGTGCTGACTGGATTGCCCGACGAGCTGACCGTGATCAGCTGACGGGCCAAAGAATAAGGCCGGGAAATCATAAAAATACTGCCGCCCGGCTTCTGTTAAAACAACTTCAGAGGGCAAAAGATGACAACTTTCATGATTTCCCGCCGCACCATGGTCATGGGCCTTGCTGCTACGGCACTTCTTCCCGGCATCAACATCTCCGACGCGCTGGCCGCCGATACGCCGAAGGCCGGCGGCACGCTGAAGATCAGCCACTCGACGCGCATTGCGACGCTGAACGTGCTGAACTGCTCAGGCCCCGCCGAATATCCGGTCGTCGATATGCTTTATTCGGGCCTGACCCGCATGGGTCCCGACAACAAGCCGATGGCGGATCTCGCCGAGCGCTGGGAGGGCAGCGAAGACGCCAAGACCTTCACCTTCTATCTGCGCCAGGGCATCATCTTCCACGACGGCACGCCATGCACGGCCGATGACGTCGTCGCCACGTTTCAGGCGATCCTCAACCCCGATATTCCGGCAGCCGCCCGTTCCGTCCTCAACATGATCGAGAAAATCGAGGCCGTCGATCCGACGACCGTCAAGTTCACGCTGAAGACGCCGTTCGCCAACCTGCCGATCTCGACCGCGCATCCCAACGCACGTATCGTGTCGAAGGTTGCTCTCTCCGGCCCGCGCGAGAAGCTGGAGACAACCGCGAACGGTACGGGTCCGTTCAAGCTCGAGACCAATGACAGCGCCCAGATGGTTCGTCTCGTCAAGAACGAGAACTACTTCATTAAGGGTAAGCCCTATCTCGACGCCGTCGAGATGCATCTGTTCCCGGATCTTGCCGCCGAAAGCGCCAACTTCCTGAACGGCTCGATGGATGTCATGCTGGTGGTGCAGCAGGCCGATTTCGACCGGATCTCGCATGCGGCCGGCATCAAGGCGCAGCGCATTCCGTCCGGCCGCTTCGTCAACATCACCATGCGCCAGGACCAGAAGCCGTTCGACGACGTGCGCGTCCGCAAGGCGCTCGCCATGTCGATCGACCGCCCAACGCTGGTCGATATCGTGCTCGAGGGCCTCGGCCGCCCGGCCTATGACAACCTTCTGTCGCCGGAATTCCAGTACGCAATCAAGACGCCGGAAATTCCCTACGATCCGGCAGCCGCCAAGAAGCTGCTCGCCGAAGCCGGCTATCCGGACGGCATCAAGATCAAGCTCGTCGCTTCCAACCGCCCGGCCATCCGCGTGCAGGTCGCCGTCGCCGTGAAGGAAATGGCCAAGGCTGCCGGCTTCGACATCGAAGTCGAGACCATGTCCCACGATACCTACCTTGCCAATGTGTGGATGAAGGGTCAGTTCTATATGGGCTATTGGGGCATGCAGCCCACGGAAGACGCCGCCTTCAACCTGCTTTTGACGTCCAACGCTTCGTATGAAGACACTGCCTGGAAGAACAAGGATTTCGACAAGCTCGTCTCCGACGCCCGCTCGACGACGGACGACGCGAAGCGCCGCGAACTCTATACCAAAGCGCAGGAACTGATGCTGAAGGACACGCCCTATATCGTGCCGATCTTCGAAGACATCCTGACGGCAAGCGGCAAGGGCACGGAAGACTGGACGATCGCTCCGCTGTCGGGCTACTTTTACGTCGAAAACGTCTGGCTCGACAAGGCTTGATGGCATGAGCCGGGGCTATCTGATCCGACGCTTGCTTGCCATCGTCCTGGTGCTGGCAATCGTCACGTTCGCCGTCTTCGCGATTACCACGGTCCTGCCGGGGAATGCCGCGATCATGATCCTGGGTGAATATGCCACCCCGGATGCGGTCGCGGCTCTCGAGCGGCAACTTCATCTCGATCAGCCCTGGTATATGCAATATTTCAACTGGGTCGCCGGCATCCTGCACGGCGACTTCGGTACCTCGTTGAGGCTATCGCTGCCGGTTACGCAGGTGGTCGGCGAGGCATTTCTCAACTCTGCATTGCTCGCCGCGACAGCGCTCATCGCGGTCACGGTCATCGCCATCCCGCTCGGCGCATTCGCGGCGCTGAAGCGCGGCACGGCCGTCGATCTTGCGATCGGCCTATTCAGCTATCTCGGCACGGCGATGCCGGAGTTCGTCACGGCGACGCTGTTGCTCGTCTTTCTCGCCGCACCGAATACCGGACCTTTCCCGGCCGGCGGTTTCGTCGCGCCATGGGACGACATGGCAGGCTTCGCCTCGCATATCGTGCTTCCCGCCGCCACTCTCGGCCTCATCCTGCTTGCGCATGTCTCGCGCCAGGTGCGCTCGGAGATGTCGGAAGTGCTCGCCTCGGATTATATCCGCGCCGCCCGTCTCAAGGGGTTGACCGAACGCCGGGTCATCCGCCGCCACGCGCTGCCGAATTCGCTGGCGCCCGCCGTCGCGGTCATCTCGCTCGACATCGGCTACCTGCTCGGCGGCATCATCGTCGTCGAGGAAATCTTCGCCTGGCCGGGTCTTGGCCGCGTTCTCATGTATGCCCTGGAAAACCGCGATTTACCGGTCATCCAGGCCGTCACCCTGCTTCTGGCGGCGATCTACGCCGTGTCCAACCTCGTGTCGGACATCGTGATAGCCCTGCTCGACCCGAGGGTCCGCTATGCGTAAGTTCTTTTCCTCTCCCACCGCAGTGGTCGGTGCCGCTCTTCTCGCCATCGTGCTCTTCGCCGCGCTGTTCGGTCCGTGGATCGCGCCCTACGATCCGCAGGAATTCCACCCGGTTGCGCGTCTTCAAGGCCCTTCCGCTACCTATTGGCTCGGCACTGACCAGTTCGGCCGCGACCTGCTGTCCCGTATTCTCACCGGCGCGCCTTCGACGGTCGCCTTCGGCGTCTTTGCGACAGCCATCGGCGTCGGCGTCGGTTCGATCATCGGCGTGATCGCCGGCGTTTCCGGCGGCTGGGTCGACAGCACGATCATGCGCATCCTCGACGGCCTGCTCGCCGTGCCGGATCTGCTCTTCACGCTCCTGATTGTCACCGTTCTCGGGGGCGGCATGGAACATGCGCTTCTGGCGGTCGCGATCGCCTTCACGCCCGGCATGGCGCGCATCTCCCGAAGCGCCGTGCTGTCGGTTCGCACCCGGGACTACGTCCGCGCCGCCGTTGCCCGCGGCGAATCCGGCCTCTACATCGTCGGCTGCGAAGTGCTGCCGAACGCGCTGAGCCCGATCGTGGTGGAATCCACCATCCGCGTCTCCTTCGCGATCATGATCGGCGCAACGCTCGGCTTCCTCGGTCTCGGCGCCCAGCCGCCCAGCAGCGAATGGGGCCTGATGGTTTCCGAAGCCCGCCAGTTCATGTTCCGCAATCCGTGGTGCGTCGCCATTCCCGGCCTTTCAATCGCCATGGCAGCGCTTGGCTTCAACCTTTTCGGCGACGCCCTGCGTGACGCCCTCGACCCTCGGAGGAGCCATTGACCGCCTCGCTTGCATCCGTCGCGGCCGAGGCCGCTTCCTCCAAGGAGAAGCCGGCCCTCGCAATCCGCAACTATTCACTCTCCTACCGCACCGATAGCGGCCTCGCCGCCGCGCTGAAGAACATCGACCTCACCATTGCCAAGGGCCAGACCGTCGGACTTGTCGGGGAGTCCGGCTCGGGCAAGTCGTCGATGGCCTGGTCGATCATGCGCTATCTTCCGTCGAATGCGGTAGAGACCGGCGGCGCAATCCGCCTCGCCGGAGAAGAAATCCTCGACTATACGCCACGGCAAATGGCGGATATCCGCGGCAGGCGGATGTCGATGGTGTTCCAGGACCCGTCGACATCCCTCAATCCGACCATCCGGCTCGGCGAGCAGATCGCCGAAGTGCTGATGCGCCACCGGGGCCTTTCGAAGATCGAGGCTTTTGCCGAGGCCGAGGCCGCATTGGCACGTACCGGCATCACGCATCCGACGGAGATGCTGCAGCGCTATCCGCACGAAGCTTCGGGCGGCGAGAAGCAGCGCGCCGTGATCGCCACCGCCTTCGCCTGCGAACCAGAGCTGATTATCTTCGACGAACCGACCACGGCGCTCGATATATTGACGGCGCGGCAGATTCTCGACCTGTTCAACCGGCTGCGCGAAGAGACGAATGTTTCCGCCCTCTACATCTCCCACGATCTCGGCCTCGTCTCGCGCGTCGTCGACCAGGTCTCGGTGATCCATAGGGGAGTGATCGTCGAGAGCGGGCAGGTCGACGAAGTCTTTCGGCGCCCGAAGGCGGCCTATACGCGGCAGCTGATCGGCGCCGTGCCCAACCCCGACCGCTGGCTGGGCGTCGAGGCGCCGGCGGTGCCTGAGACGCTGATCAAGCTCGACAATATAGGTGTGCACTATAACGCGCCGACCATGTTGCAGAAGCTCTTCCAGCCGAAGGAGGCCGCGAAGGCCGGCTTCCGGGGCGCCAAGGACGTCACCCTGGAAATCCGCAAGGGCGAGCTGCTCGGCGTCGTCGGCGAAAGCGGCTCGGGCAAATCGACGATCGCCAAGGTGCTGGCCGGCCTGCAGGATTTCGAGGGCAAGCTGCAATTCGACGGAAAGACGCTGACTGGCCGAAGTCAGATTGACCGCGCTTACCGCCGCCGGGTGCAGATCGTTTTCCAGCATCCCGACGCATCGCTCAATCCGCGCCAGAAGATCGGCACGATCATCGGACGGCCGCTGAAACTCTATGGTATCGTCCCGCCTGAGCAGGTCGCGGCGCGCGTGGCTCAACTGTTGGAAATGGTGCGCCTGCCGGCGGACTATGCGAAGCGCTATCCGCATCAGCTGTCGGGCGGCGAGAAGCAGCGCGTGGCAATTGCCAGAGCGTTTGCCGCCGAGCCGGAACTCGTCATCTGCGACGAGGTGACGGCGGCGCTCGACGTGTCGGTCCAGGCGGCGGTGGCGGAATTGCTCGTCAAGCTGCAGAAGGGTACAGGGACGGCCTGCGTGTTCATCACCCATGATCTCAACCTGATCCGCCAGCTGGCGCATCGCATCGCCGTCATGCATCACGGCGCGCTGGTCGATTTCTTCGAGCGGCGGGACGCCCGCTCGGACGATCGCGATCCCTATACCAAGGCATTGCTGGATGCGGTGCCGGTTCACACGCCACCGGATATGTGACGGATCATGAACGCCATTCACCTCACCATCACGACAGATATCTGCGAGGTCGCATGAACAAGTATGTCCCCCAGGAGTTTGCCGGCACCACGCGCGGCGGTCGTCAGGTTCTCCTGAAGTTCAAGCAGGCGGAATTCGAAACCCGTCTGGCGGCTACGCGCCGCCGGATGCGCGAGCGCGGCATCGATGCGCTGATCGTTTTTTCGCAGGAAAGCCATTACTGGCTGACGAGCTACGATACGGCCGGTTACGTGTTTTTCCAGGCTGGCCTGGTACTCGCCGATGACGGCAGCGGCACGGTGCTGCTGACCCGGACGCCGGATCTGAGGCAGGCCAATGTGGCCTCGCTTTATGACGACGTCCGTGTCTGGCTGAATGCCGAGGACGCCAATCCGGCGGATGACCTGCGCGCGATCATGGCCGAGAAGGGCCTGACGGGCAAAAAGGTCGGCGTCGAATACGCGACCTATGGCCTGACGGGCGCCAATGCCCGCATGGTCGACAAGGCGCTCGGCGGTTTCTGCACGACCGAAGATGCTTCGGACATCATCCGCACCGGGCGACTGGTGAAATCCGCTGCGGAACTGGAACATGTGCGCATGGCCGGAAAGCTGGCGGACGCCGCCGTACGTGCGGCGATCGATGTCACCAGACCCGGCATTCCCGATACCGTGCTTTCCGGCGCGGCACTGACTTCCATGCTCGCCGGCGGTGGCGACATTCCCGCTGGTGGCCCTCTCGTCAACTCGGGCTCCCGTGCCCTTTACGGCCGCGGGATCGGCGGACCCCGGTTGATCGAGGACCAGGACCAGATCCTTGTCGAACTCGCCGGCTCCCATTGCCGCTATCATGTCGTGGTCGAGCACACACTGGTGACCGGCAAGCCGGACCCGCGCCAGCTCGATATGCTGAAGGTGGCGAAGAACGCGCTTGACCAGATCAAGGATGCGGCGAGGGCAGGGGCGGCGCTCGGCACGCTCGATGACATCCATCGCCGCGTGCTGGACGATGCCGGTTTCGCCAAGGCGCGTTATGCCGCCTGCGGTTATGCGTTGGGCTGCACCTTCAAGCCGACCTGGATGGACGTGCCGCCGATGATCTATTCCGGCAATCCGCTGGTCATGACGCCCGGCATGGTCTTCTTCGTCCATATCATGATCCCCGATGCGACGACGGGCCTGACGGCCGGTGTCGGCCAGACCTTCGCCATCACCGACGGCGCGCCGGAAGTGTTCAGCGACCTTCCGGTGGAACTCTACTGCTGCTGAACGCAGACACGACAATCCTGAAATACAAGAGCAGGGAAGCGTCCCCTAAAAAACGAATGATCTATTGGCGGCATTGAGGGTAGACGGGGTAACGCTGTGGGCTTGCGGCCGCTCAATCGTAAGGTACCTCTAAATATCGCGCGGCAGTCCGTCCGTCGCCACCATACACCAGCGCACAAACAAGCGACTGGAAAGAGCGTCCACGTTCATCTCTAGGGATGCGACGTTCAATGAACTGCGCGCCAGTTCCGGCGATAGCTGGTTTTCCATCTATGAAAAGGCAGACATTGGCTGGCCCGTCGCCAGCCATCGCACTCGCATCAGCCCGTAGCGATACGGAGCCGTCGGCGTTTAACGATGCTTTTGCCGTGAGTTCAATGGAAATGGGCCCACTTGTTCTGGGCAAGGCCGGTCGAAAGTGTGTGGCCGGGAGAGGCAGCGCGGGCGTTAGGTCGGGTGCCTGGCGCAGAAGGCTGGCCTGCTCATAGTCATAGGCCGCATGCATAACATCGAAATCGGACCAGCCGGGACCGCAAAATGTCAAATTCACCGGCATCGCCGTATCGGCCATCCTTCCCATGGGCACTGAGACGGACGGTATCCCGAGATGCCGCATGACGTGATTCATGTTCGAGAAGACCGTTCCGTTTGTCCACGCCTGGTCGGAGGACGGTACGGCCGTTTCGGCATCGGCTCGGGATATATCGCAATTGGCGGGAAAGGCGACGAAGTCCAGGCGCTCTTCGACCATCCAATTGTCAAATAGCTCCCGCCGCGCGCGCTCGAGGCCCTTCATGATGGCCGCGAGCTGCGGGAATTCTTCGAGCGGCCGGCCGGGACTGGCCCAAGCATATTCAACGATGCGGTCGTATCGGAATTCGTCGCGCCCTTCATGGGCGCTCGAGCGACGACGGGTATCGACGGCATCGGGCGGATCGGGATGAATCATTGCCGGTGGCGTCGTGGCCAGCCTTGTTTCCTCGCGATCGCCATTGAGCAGGAGAAACTGTTTCCAGCAGCTGGAGACCAGAACACCTATCTCGGTTGCGTCCCAATCTTCCGGGACATAGCCATTGCTTGCGAGCGTGCCGGCGCCATCGCGGTCACCTTCATAGAGCGAGACGACAGGAAAATCGACCGCGACCACCTCGGCGCCGAGCGCGACGAACTGGGCTTCGGCCTCCCGCCAGAGGACGCGAATACTATCGCGCAGGGGAATGGGAGACCGGGCGAGATCGTCGCAGCCGATATACATCTTCGGTATCCCGATGCGCTTGCCGCGCAGCCCACCGGCGGCAAGGGCTTCCGCCGGATCGCGCGGCCACGCCGTGGCGGGGCTGGGAATGTCGATATGGCGCTGATCACGCCATAAATCGCCTTCGCTCGACGGATCGGGGCGCACCAGCTCCCGGATTGCAAGAGCGAGATCGGAAAGGGTGCGCGCATAAGGCACGACCACATCGCGCAAGGCAAAGAGTGGCCAATTGCCGCGGATCGAGATCGTGCCGCGCGAGGGCGTGTAGGCGACGAGCCCGTTGTTGGAGGCTGGCGAGCGGCCTGACGACACCGTCTCTTCTGCCAAGGCGAGAGGTGCGAATGCGGCCGCCACCGCAACGCCTGAGCCGATAGATGAGCCGGAGTGCCACGCCGCGGCGAGATAGTCCGGATTGTAGGGGCTTGAGGTCTTGCCATACAGACTGCGTTGTCCGCCGCCGATTGCCATCGGCGGCATGTTGGTCTTGCCGATGATCAGGGCGCCTGCTTCACGCAGACGCGCCACCGAGGCGGCGTCGTCGCTCGCGACCAGGTCGGCGAAGGCCGGCGAGCCGGCCGCGACCGTCAACTCAGCTACCTTGAAACTATCCTTTACCACGACCGGAATGCCGTGCAGCGGCCCGCGAACGCGGCCGGCCCGCCGTTCGGCATCCAGGCGACCCGCCTCTTCGAAAAGTTTCGGATTGAGAACCACGACAGCATTGAGCGCCGGTCCCGAGCGATCATACAGACATATGCGGTTGAGGCACAGGACGACCAGTTCGACCGCCGTAAGGTGACCCGTTTCCATCAGCCCGGTCAGGCCGGCAATGTCCAAGTCGAGGAAGTCCCTGTCATTCATTGCACGATCTCCTTTGAATGCAGTATTTCTTGGCCGGGCCGCAGAAAACTCAATGAGCAGAGGCGTGGTACTGTCGCCAGCCGCCGAAATCGGTGATATCCGGCTGGCCCTCGAGCACGGCGCCTTCGCACAGAAATCCGGTAACTGCGGAGCCATCGTCGAGCGACAGTTTTCCGACGCCGAGCGGCGCGGGGATGCGCCCGATAAAATCGCCAAAACCGGCAACCGGCAAAGCCCATACCTCGACGGCGATGGGAGCGCCGCCGGCCGTCACCCGGACAAGGCCGGGCTTGGGGGGTATCGTGCCCGTGAGTGCGAACAGGCGGTAATCGCCGGTCGTCTTGACCGCGCGGCGGAAGACGCCGCCCCGCTCTTTCAGTTCATGGTTCAATGGCATGCCGGAGAGGTGGGCGCCAACCACCGCGATCTCGCGATAGCCGTCGGGCAGCGAAAGTTCGGCAGTCTCCGGATAAGGGTTGTCGAACTTCGCGAGGTTAAGACCGGTTGCCTTGTGGAAGGCGGCGGCGATCCCGGCCGCACGAGCCTCGTCGAAAGCTGGGGCGAGGAAGGTGACGCCCAAGGGGAGGCCGTCGTTGCGAAAGCCGTTCGGCACGGCTATGCCGCACAGTCCCATGAGGTTGACGAAGTTGGTGTAGATCCCGAGATTGCTGTTGAGCTGGATCGGGTCCGCGGCGATCTCGTCCTTGGTGTAGATCGTTGGCGTCGTCGGAACCAGGAGCACGGCGAGGTCTTTCCACACCGCGCGCGTGTCGCGTTTCAGTTCGGCAATTCGATGGATCGCTGCGAACGTGTCCAATGCCGTGAATTTGCCGGATTTCGACAAAATTTGCCGGGTGACGGGATGGATCGCGTTGCTGTATTTTTCAAAAACGCTGTCGAGGCTGAGGGCGCGCTCGGAAATCCACGGGCCGTCATAGAGAATGCGTTGGGTTTCCTCGAAGGGAGTGAAATCAACTTCGACCTTTTCGCCGCCCATCGCCGTCAGACGAGCGATGGCCTCATCGAACAGGCGTTCAGCCTCGGCATCGCCGAAGAAGCGCAACGCCGCTCCCGCCGGCACGCCGAAACGAAAATGCGGCGGCGGTGCGACCGGCGTCAGCGGCACATCGTCGGCTTCCGGCTTGGAGAAAGGGTATGAAGGGTCGTAGCCGGCAATGAGCTTCAGAACCTTCATGCCGTCTTCAACGGTCAAGGAGAAGACTGACAGGGTTTCGATGGTCTTGACGCACCCACCGCCGGAAACGCAGGCATTGCTGACAAGACCGGGCGTCGGCTTGATTCCGACGATATTGTTGAACCCGGCCGGTACGCGGCCGGAACCGGCGGCGTCGTTAGCAATCGAGAAGCTGGAGAGACCGGCAGCCACCGAGACACCCGAACCCGAACTGGAGCCGCCGGAAATGAAGCGCTCGTCGAACACCGAGGAGCACGCGCCGTATGGCGTGCGCATTCCGACAAGGCCGATGCCGAACTGGTCCATGTTGGTCTTGCCGATCAGCAATGCGCCGGCCGCGGAAATTCTGTCCAAAGCCTGACCGCTCGAGGTTGCCACATAGGCGCCTTCCTTCAGGGCGTTGGTCGTCGGCAGCCCAACGATATCGTTGCAATCCTTCACCGAATACGGAATCCCCCATAGCGGACGGCCGTCATAGCCTCGCGCTTCGAGATCCCGCGCGACCCCGAGAGCTGTTTCGCGCGGTACGCGGTAGATCCAGACGTGGTCGTCGCCGCGCGCTTCGATGCGGTCATAGATGGCGTTGACGACACGGGTCGGCGTCAGGGTGCCGCTGGCATAGGCTGCCGTCAGGGTGACGAGATCGAGGCTGCCCGTGGCATCGGACCAAAGCGTTTCTGACATCGTAGGTTCCTAAAGTTTACTGAAGGCTGAATGAATTTCGGCGGCATGAGCGACGGTGCCGAAGAGGCCGTTGCCGAAAGTGGTGATGCGCAACTGGGCGCTGTGGCTTGACTCCGACGTCCCCTTGCAGGCGTCGGCCACGGCAAGGCATTCGAACCCCATGTCGTTTGCCGCCCGTTGGCTGGCGTGCACCAGCCCTTCGGTCGGCAGCCCGGCGATGAGAAGATTGCGCACGCCGCATCGGCGCAACGTCTCTTCCAAGCCGGTCGCGAAAAACGCATTGTCGCCGGACGGATCGACGATGATGGCACCCGCAGGCAGGACAATTCGCTGGTCCAGCTCCCACTCGGGGCTGCCCCGCTCGGGAACGAGGTCGCCCAGCAGCCGTCGCCGGGCGGCGATGGGGGTTTCTTCCGGGCCGTAGCCGCGCCGGCAGGCGACGATCGTGACGCCGAGCGCGGCGGCCTTTTCCAGCAGATCGATTGCTACCTGCAGCTCCGACCGGGCGTCCAGCGCGTCGATCACACCCCGTTGGAAGCCGAGAAGCAAAATCGCCGTGTCGGAAGCCGACCAGTTTCCATCGAAAGGGAAGGTGTAGGGATTGGCTGAGACGGGGGCGAAAACGGCGTCTTTCACGTCAGTCATCCGCTTGCTCCAGCATCAGCCGGAAGGCTGCGCGGTTGGATACACCGCCCCAGCGTCCACCATAGGCTTTCAGAATTTCGAGTGTTGCCGCGTGGTTCGGCGTCTCAACCGCGGCCGTGCAATCTTCCAGCAGCACGCATTCGAACCCATGTTCGTAGCCGTCGCGAACCGTCGATTGGACGCAGCAGTCGGAGGTCACACCGGTAACCACAAGCTGTGAAATGCCGCGACTTTCGAGTTCTGCAGCCAGTTCCGTGCGGTGAAAGGATGATTTGCCGGGCTTGTCAATGACGAGTTCGCCCTCAATTGGCGACAGTTCGGGAATGATCTGCCAGCCCGGCTCGCCCCGCACGAGAATACGGCCGTTGAGGCCGGTATCGCCAATACCGAGACCATGGGCGCGGGTCCGCCATTGCTTGTTGGCGTGCAGGTCAGAGAGGTCGGGCCGGTGTCCCTCCCGGGTGTGGATGACGACGATGCCGGCCCTGCGAGCGGCGTCCAGCGCCTCGCGGAGGGCCGGGATGACCGAACGCGTGTTGGAAACGTCCTCGCCGAGCTGATCGACCCAGCCGCCCGGCGCGCAGAAGTCCACCTGCATGTCGATGATGATAAGCGCCATTCGTGCTTTCGAGATCGCGCCGCCGAGCGGCCAGAAATCGGAGAGTGCGGCCATGTTCAAAGCGTCAACCCCGTCTCGGCATCGAAGAACAATATCAGCGACGGATCGACGGTGAGGTTGACCGCTTCGTCCCGTGAAACGCGATGACTACTGTCGATCAGCGCCTTTAGTTTCGGCGCGGATTTCATGACATCGCGTTCGTCTTCCACCATGTTGGCATGGCCTATGGCGATGCCGTGTCCGTCCATGTGCAGCAGCAGCGAGGCTCCGAGATCCTCGACGAATGTGGCTCGGGCTGAAAGCGTGCCGACGGCATGCGACTGGGTCGTAACCTTGAGATGCTCGGGACGGATGCCGAGGATGACCTGTTTGCCGAGACGCGATGCGATCCGTTCGCCGGAAGCGCCGAGAGGCAGAAGGAATTCGCCACAGGAGACTGCCGCTCCACCGTCGTGAGAGATCACGGTCGCCTCCATGAAGTTGATGGGTGGGGAGCCGATGAAGCTCGCCACGAACATGTTGACGGGGTTGTCGTAGAGTTTTCGCGGAGCATCGAGCTGCTGCAGCGTACCCCTGTTCATCACCGCGACGCGGTGGCCCATGGTCATCGCCTCGACCTGGTCATGGGTGACATAGACCGTTGTGATGGCGCTCATGCGCTGAAGCCGCGAGATCTCCGCGCGCATCTGTCCGCGCAACCGGGCGTCGAGATTGGACAGCGGTTCGTCCATCAGGAAAGCATTCGGTGTCCGCACAAGGGCACGACCCATAGCGACGCGCTGACGCTGGCCACCTGAAAGACGCGCCGGCTTGCGATCGAGGAACTCGTTCAATTCCAACAGGTTAGCCGTTTCGCGCACCTTTTGTGCAATCACCTCGGGCTTTGTTCCACGCACTTTCAGGCCGAAGCCGATATTCTCCGCGATCGTCAGGTGCGGATAAAGCGCGTAGGACTGAAAGACCATGGCGATGTCGCGATCGCGTGGGGCGAGATCGTTGGCAACAGTATCGTTGATTTTCAGCGTTCCGCTGGAAATGTCTTCAAGCCCCGCGATCATGCGCAGCGCCGTGGTCTTGCCACAGCCCGAGGGCCCGACGAGGACGATGAACTCGCCATCTTTGATATTCAGGTTGAAGTCCGTCAACGCGGCGGCCTTGCCACCCGGATAGGTCTTCGAAACGTTTTCAAACGAGATCAGGGCCATGCTTTCGGTCCTATTGTACGCCGTTGGTCGCGCCCTGGACGAAATAGCGGTTCATGAACAGCGCCATCAGGACGATCGGGATTGTTGAAAAATGCGCAAGCGCGCCAAGGGTGCCCCAGGTGATGTCCTTCGTGCCGTAAGCAGTCAGCAGGGCGACCGAAAGCGGCTTTGAGTCGAGCGTTGTCAAGAACATCGGGTGGAGAAAGTCGTTCCAGGAAAACATCATGCAGAAGAGGGCGGAGGCGATGATGCCGGAACGGACCGAGGGCACTCCCACCCTCAGAAATGAGCCCAGTTGGGTGCAGCCATCGGTCAAGGCGGCTTCCTCCATGTCCGGCGGCAAGGCCTTGAAGTAGGAAAACATCATCCATGTCACGAATGCGCAATTGAGCATGGTGTCGAACACGATGACCGCCCACCATGTCCCTAGCAGACCGATGTCGCGCATCAGGAGATAGAACGGAATGAGCGCGGCAATTGCCGGAATCATGCGGATAGCCAGGAAGAAATACGCAAAGCCTGCCGCGGATCGCGATTTCGAGCGCGCAAGTGCGTAGCCGGCGGGCACGCCGAGCAAAAGCGATAGCAGTGTCGTGCCGATGCTGATCACCAGAGACGAGCGCAACAGCGATGCGACATCGAATATTGTGAAAAGGTGGCGAAACTGATCCAGCGTCGGGTCGAACGACAGGCGCGGTGGACTTGCGAAGATCTGGTTCGACGGTTTGTACGCCGTCGACAGCAGCCAGAATACCGGTAGCAGCAGGGTCACCGTGACGATCAAAATGATCGATCGTTCCAAAGCGACGCGACGTGTGGAAACTCTAGCCATCGGCTTACTTCCCGTTGATTCGGATATCGGCGCGACGCACCACCAACAGGAGCACGGTGGCAATGAGCGCGATGAACAGCAAGGTGACGTTGCCGACGGCCGAGGCAAAGCCGATGTTGAAGAACTGCAGCCCTTCCTTGACGCCGAGCATCATCAGCGAGTTGGTGGCGTTGTCGGGACCGCCGCCGGTCGTCACGAATATGGAATCGAAAACACGAAACGCGTCCATCATGCGCAGGGTCAGGGCGAGGAAGACGGAAGGCAGCATCAGCGGCAGGATCAGCATGCGGAAACGCTGCCAGGCAGTTGCGCCATCCACTTGGCCGGCTTCCAGGAGATCGGCCGGGAGCGACTTTAGGCCCGCGAGCAGGATCAGCGTCATCAGCGGTGTCCATTCCCAGCAATCGATTGCAATTAGCGTCCAGAGTGCGGTGCTAGCGTCGGTCAACAGGCCGCTGCGTGGGCCGATACCGGCATCGGACAGGAAATAGCCGATGATGCCAAAATCCGCACCCAGTATCGCCTTGAAGATCAAGCCGACGACAAGCGGCGTGATCGTGGAGGGAATAAGTATGAAAGCGAGAATGATCCGATTGAAACGGCTGTCACGCCACAAAAGCAGGGCCAGAGCAAACCCGAGGACAAGTTGCAATGCGACGCTGAAGAATGTGAACTGGAACGTATTGAAGATTGCCGTGCGCGTCGAGGAATCCGTGAAGATATCGATGTAGTTCTGGAAGCCGACAAATTGGGTCCGCCCCGGTCTCAGAAGACTGTACTGGTAAAAGCTGTATCCAATGCCCTGGGCAAGGGGCCAGAGCGCTACCGCGGCGACATAGAGCACCGCGGGCGCGGCGAGCAGAAACAGGAAGAACCTGCGGCGGTCGGAGAAGCTAAAATGCATGGCAGATACAGTTCATTCATGGCTAGGCCGGAAACTCCGGCTCGAATGGTGCGCGCCGCTGTGATGGCGGGCGGCGCGCGCGTGATCAGAACAATTTCTCGGCCGCGTCCTGTGCCTTGTCCAGCGCGTCCTTTGGCGTCGTGGCGCCTGCGAGGACTGAGTTGACTGCCGTTCCAAGAATATCCTGCATCTCCGGATATTCCGGAATTCTCGGTCGGAATTCACCATTGCCGTGTTCGAAGGTTTCGGCGATGACCGGCAGGAAGTCGTATTTCGCCAGCAGATCGGGATCGGTCATCTCGCTCTTGCGGGTAAAGCCACCTGCACCCATCATATTGAATTCTTTGTGGATTTTCTTGCTGCTTACCCACTTGATAAAGGTCCAGGCCGCGTCCTGCTTGGGCTTGTCGATATCTGCGTTGATCGCAAGAGCCCAGCCGCCGACACCGTATTGCGGCGTCATGCCTTTGGAGACGGGCGCAACGGCGATGCCGACCTTGCCGACGACGTTCGAAATCTTCGGATCTGCATAGGTGGCGGCGCCGACAGACCAGCTCTGCATGAAGACTGCCATGCCCTGCCGGAAGCTTTCCTCGCGAGCGCCCCAGTCGTATTCGATCGCGCCGGGAGGTGCCGCTTCGGTGAAGAGCTGCTTGTAGACGCCGAGGCTTTTGATGTTGGCCTCGGAGTTCAGAGCCGGCTTGCCATCCTTGTCCAGAATTGTGCCACCAAGCTGATTGTTATACTGCATCCAGTCCTGGGCGACTGCCGCCCCCTTCTGGCCATTGGCGACAAAGCCATATTGCTTTTTGGCAGGGTCGTTTAGCTTCTTCGCATCCTCGACGAGCTCTTCCATCGTCGCCGGCGGCTTCATCCCGGCGGCTTCCAGAAGATCCTTTCGATAAGCAAGTATGTTGGCGTAGCCCGCCAACGGGAAGGCGACATACCTGCCATTGTATTGACCAAGTGATTTGAGGGCCACAGGATAGATATCGTCGAGGTCGAGTTCGGCAGCATCGCGCTTCACCCAGTCGGTCAGGTCGACCGAATACTTGTTCTGGGAATAGGCGCCGGCCAAGACGATATCCATGGTCACGATATCGTAACCCTTGGTGTCGCCAACAAAATCGGCGGTGGTCTTCGCCATGAGCGTGCCGTAGTCCATGATCTCGACCTTGATATCGGCTCCGGTCTCTTCCTTGAATTCCGGCGCCAACTGGGCGAGCACATTGGCAAAACCGTCATTCATGGACGCTATCGTCAGCGTCATCCCATCGAGCGGCTTCGCCTGTGAATAGGTGGCGCTTACCAGCAGCAATGCGACAGCTGCCGCGAGAGAGTGAATGGGCGTTGTCGGCTTAATCGGTAGTGAAGCTTTTGCCATGCTATCTGCCTTTCCGCGTTTGGAGTTCATGAGGCGAGGTTAACGTCGCTAAAGGTCAAGTCAAACAAAAAAACACAATTATAACAAAATAACTTGGCGCCTCTGGCGGTTTGATCAAATGAAATGCTGTTTGCTTAAATAACTATCATCCAGCAGCTATTTTTAATGCAGGACGCCGTTTCCGAGCTAGAGCTCTGTTTTATAACCCGAAGATGGGGTGCGGAATCCACTGCGCGCCAGTCCGATCATGCTGAGGGTGTTCCTTTACGCAAAAGAGAAAATCACAGATTCAAACACTTTATAACTTTACTTTGTTTGATAAGCTCGCGGAAAAGGGCAGAGTGAGGTGGTCATGGAAAAAGCAGCGCCACAAGACGGATTTTCGTCCGCACCCACTGACAGGCGCCGTTCGGGCCAGTCCGCGCTTGCGGATCTCGAAGCGCGGGTGAGGCGCGATTTGGAAAGTGTAGAAATGGGCGCACGCCCATGGTTGCCGGAACGCCGGGATGCTGCCGGCGAGGTCATTCCGGATGTCGTTATCGTCGGTGCCGGTCTTTCCGGTCTTTCGGTGGCGTTTGCATTGAAACGCCAGGGTGTCGAGCGGGTCCGATTGCTCGATGCGGCGCCAAGGGGACGCGAGGGTCCGTGGGTGGCGACGGCGCGCATGCGCACCCTACGTTCACCCAAAACCCTGAGTGGGCCCGACATGGGTGTTCCGAGCCTGACCTATCGTGCCTGGCACGAAGCGGCTTACGGTGAAGAAAGCTGGATGGCTCTTGAAAAGATCGAGCGGGGAGACTGGATGGCTTACCTGAACTGGTTCCGGGACATCCTCGCCCTGACAGTTCATAATGAAACGAAGCTGCTCTCCGTCGAGCCAACAGAAGATCTGATCCGGCTTCGGGTAGAGAGCTGCGGACGACCGACCAGCATGATCTGCCGCAAGGTCGTACTTGCAACCGGCCTTGAAGGCGCGGGCGGATTGAACGTGCCGGAATCGGTGCGCGGCGTCTTGCCGCGCGAACGCTGGACGCACAGCGGAGAGGTTCTGGATGCGGCGCTTCTTGCGGGTCTGCATGTCGGCGTCATCGGGGCGGCGGCCTCGAGCTTCGATTGGGCAGTCACGGCGCTCGATGCGGGAGCGGCGAGTGTTACCGTTCTGGCCCGCTCACAAACGCTGCCGCAGACTGAAGTGCTGGACTGGTCGAATTTCCCAGGCTTTCTCAATCATTTCGGCGATCTTGACGACCGCAGCCGCTATCGTTTCACGCAGCGGATGTTTAACTTCAAGACGCCGCCGGCCCATGAGATGTTCGAGCGTGCCATGGCGTCCAGCTCCTGCAGGCTGATAATGGGAGCGGACATTCGCCGCGTTCGTCTGGAGGGGGATGAAATTCATGTCGACACGATGGCGGGGGATTTTGCCTTCGACCACCTGTTGCTTGGTACTGGATATCGCGTCGATCTTTCTCGTCGACCCGAATTGGCAGACATCATTGCGTCCATTGCAACCTGGAAAGACCGTTTCCTGCCGCCAGAGGGTGAGGAAGACCCGGAATTGCTGGCCTATCCATATCTTGGTCCAGCCTTCGAATTTCAGGAGCGGATCCCCGACACCTTGCCGATGCTCGCCAACATCCATCTCTTTAACAGCGCTGCCGTCCCCAGTCTCGGTCCCGTATGCAATGGGATCACAGGGCTCAAATCGGGTGTGCCAAGGCTGGTTTCGGGCATCTGCCGCGACCTTTTCATATCGCATCTCGAACACTTCTACGAAGCTCTCGATGTGTACGATACGCTGCATTTTCAGCCCGAGCGCACGAGATTCTGATCCCAAAGCACCGCCTGATTGGCGGTGCTTCAGTCGATCAATCCGACCCGCCTTGCCGCCACGACCTTGTAAAGCCGGTCGCCAGTGTGGCGATATTCCTCGAACGCCGAGAAAACCAGCGAATGATCGTGCTCGTCGTTGGAGGCGACCGCGGCGGCGGCGATGTCCTGATCCGAAGGGAGAGGCACCCGACGCCACGTATCGAGCAGCTCCGGCGATGGTGCGGCCGGCATGCCGATTTTGGTATATAGCGCGAAGACCACTTCCCAAAAATGCACCGCAAGGCGTTGCGGTTCGTCCAAGCATGGACTGATCAATCGTAGCCAATGACAGCCCGTGACGGCGTGCAGTGCCTCGAAACTCATCGTTCCGGCGTACAGGGCCAGTGCGCCGGGGCGGATGCGATCAAGCGTGTCGGGGAGGGCCGCGATCCGTCCGATGCGGTGTTGGAACGCCGGTATTTTCCCCATCGCTTCGATCCATTTCCAGAGAAGATAGGTGGGGGCCTCGACGTTGTGGAGGGTGGGTTCTTCGCGCATGGAAATGAGGTAGGCAACAGGGTCAGTCACGTCCGCAACACGGTCCCCTGGAACGCCCTCATAGGCCAGATAAGTTGCAGCCCAGTAGCCAAGCGCGGCAGCCAGTTCCGTATCGTCCTTTCGCAGCGTTGCGTAAGCAAGGCGCATAAGGCCGTGGGTAGCCGACGCCGCCACGCCGGGAAAGAGCACAGGAAGATAGCGGCGGATGGCGGCAGAACCGCCGATTTCGGCTACGATGCCCTCAAAGAACTGTCGAAGATCGCTTTCCCGCTCGCGCTGACCAAGTGCGGCAAGCCAGCTTGCATTATCGATAGCCGCGATCGACGGGGGCGGAAAAGGCACGTCATGAATGCGGGTATAGTGCTCGGCATATTCCTCCAGCCGCGAAGGCGACGCGCCGAGCCTTCCCATCGCCTCGAGGACCATTGGCAGGTGGTTGGCGAGATACGCCGGAAATTCACCGCTGCGGCGGCCACTCTCGGCGATCAATATCTTCAGCCATGCGCCGGTACGTGGGTCGGGGTAAGGGCTGTCGATCGATTGATATGTCATCGCTTGGGGCATGAAGCAGGCCTCTTAGAACCAAGAACTCGCGAACGGGCCTTGTTCTGTGATGTGATGATCGTGAAGCGAACAAGATCGAACATAGCACAACGTTTTGCAATCGCAATCAACGAGGTGGCATGCGATAGGAGGCGACATGCACTCCGGCTGCTGCAACTAACGGCCCTGGACGTCTCCGGCAAATGGTTTCACGGTCCGTAAGCGTGCTGTCCGGCTCCATTCCCTCAACGGCCAGGATCCCGACAAGCAGGCATTATTTGGCGACGAGGATATCCACACCCGCTGCGTTCAGCGCGGCAAGAAGTTCACCCGTTGGCGCCTCGTCGCAAATCAGCGTGTTAAACTCGGAAAGTGCGGCGACATGAACGAGAGACATGCGGTTGAACTTCGTCGAGTCGCAGAGCACGACCCGGCGCGAGGCGCGGGTGAGATAGATCCGCTTCATATCCGTCTCTTCGAAGGAGTAATCGAAGATACCCTGTGGGGTCAGCCCGGACACTCCGATAAAAGCTATATCGAACCATAGCATTTCGAATTGGCTAACGGTGGAAGGGCCGCTGGTGGACATTTCCTCCCCCCGGATCTTCCCACCAGCGAGATAGGTCTCCACACCCTTGCCGGAAAGATAGGAGGCACTCCGGATGCTATTGGTAAAAATCTTAACCTGCTGACGGGTGGTCTTGACCTGCTGGCGGGTGGCCAGCGCTTCCGCCACAAAATAAATGGTGGTTCCAACGTCAAGTGCGATACTGCGCGCGCCGTTTGCAAGTTCCGCGGCCGCCTCGGCTATCCGCCGCTTAAACGAGGCATTCCTGGCGAGACGTGCCTCGAATGCTGGTTCCTCGGTGTCGAAATTTTCGGTCAGGACGGCAGGCGGGGCAAGGTTAGGCTTGACCGCCCCGCCATGGGTCCGGATGAGCCTGCCATATTTCTCGAGCTCGACCAGATCACGTCGGACAGTCATCTCCGAAACAGACAGTTGCTGGGCGAGTTCACTGACGGTCACTGACCCGACGCGGCTGATTTCGCTGACAATGGCAGCCTGCCTGACCTGCGCCAGAAACTTCGGTCGTTCGTTCGTTTTCGAGGCGGATGGCTCGGTTGTCATTGACCCTGTGTCTCACCTTCGTCGTTCGGAGCTTGCGGGCCGGCTTTCCCACGCCAAAACGGTCTGTAACATGTTGTGTTCGAATCAAACAACAATGTCGGATCAGAATATGCCGTGGCCTGCGCGATGTATAGGCGCACATTTCTGACGCTTGCACGCTGCATGGCCTTCAGTCAAAAAGCGGGAGAAGCAGCGCGAGATCATCGACAATGCAATCCGCAAGGCTCTGCGTCGGCCCACCTGGCAGGCAATTGTCCGCGGTCTGTAGAAAAACGGTATAGAGGCCGGCAGTCTTTGCGGACTGGATGCCGGTGCCGCTGTCTTCAACGGCGACTACGGCATTCGGCGCAAGGCCGAGACGCTCCGCCGCCTGCCGGTAGGGAAGTGCGGAAGGTTTGCCTTCCGCCACATCATCGAGGCTGATGGAGAATTGGATGCAGTCACTAACACCGAGCGCGTCGAGATTGGCATCGACCACCATGCGGCAGGAATTCGATACGCAAACCTGCGGGATGCCGCGGGCATTCAGCGCCTGGATGGTCTCGACGGCTTGCGGAACGGCGCTGAGCCCATGGCGCCCTTCGACATAATTGCGATTGATCGCGGCCAACCACTGCTGTTTATCAAGCGTGGCCGGCAGCCAGTCGCGAAGCTGCAACCAGACATCGCCCATGTGAATGCCGCGAAACGCCATATCCGGCAGACCGCGGAGATCGGCCCCGAACTGGAGCGAGGCGGCAACCAGCGCGCGATGATGTAGTGGTTCGCTGTCGACCAGGGTTCCGTCGATATCCCAGGCCACGGCCTCAAAACGCCGCTCCGTCATCGAGGCGTCTGCCAACGTGGCGCCAGACGATCGTAAAGATCACGGTAAAGCTGGTAGCCGGTTTCGTAGCGGGCGGCGTTGTCCGCGTCGGGCACAAGCTCGCTCGAAAAAGTGACGAACCGGGTGATGCCGCGCCAATCGTGTTCGAGGCCGACACCGATGGCCGCCGTCCACGCCGCGCCGATGCAGGAGCCGGGATGGCCGGAGAGGCGCTGGATCGGCCTGTTCAGCACATCGGTGACGATCTGCATCCAGACGGTGCTTTGCGAGCCGCCATCAGACACGATGAAACGCCGAGGTGTGTGGCCCATATCGATCAGCACCTCGATGTGATGTCGGATCGCATAGGCATAGGCTTCCAGCAAAGCGCGCCAGAGATGACCAATGTCATGGAAAAGTGTCAGCCCCTCGATCACACCGCGGGCGGCCGGGTCGTGGATTGGCGTCTTTTCGCCGAGCAGATAGGGAAGGAAGGTGATTCCGTCGGCACGCGCGGGCTTGACGGCGGCGAGCAGGTCGAGATGCTGATGGAGACTGCGCCCTGCTGCTTCGGCCGCCGCACGCTCGCCACCCGCAAAGGTCTCGATGAACCAGTTCAGCGCCGATCCCCCGGTGGACATGCAGCCGTTGGGCATGAAAAGGCCGGGTACGAGATGATAATCGAGGAAAAGGCGCGGATCGGGTTTGACGATCTCCGTTGCCGTCAGGATATCGACGGCGCCACCGAACTTTAGCAAGACATCGCCGGCGTCGATGACGCCGGCGCCAAGCGCCGAAGCGATCATATCGGCCGCGCCGCCGACCACGGGCGTGCCGGGGGCGAGACCAGTTTCGGCCGCGCCGCGCGCATCGACATGGCCCATGATGTCGGACGATGCCCGCTTCGGCGGGACGACCTTGGGATCGACATGGGCAAAACGCACCAGCTCGTCGTCGATCGCATGGGTGGCGACGTCGACGAATCCGGCTTCCAGCGCCCAGTTCTGCTCGACTGCGCGGCTCCCGGTCAGACGATAGTTGATATAATCGTACGAACCGAAGACCGTCGCGATTTGGGAGAAGACGTCCGGCTCATGCCGTTCGATCCAGCGCAGCTTGGCGGTGACAAGTTGCTGGTTGATACCGTTTCCGGCACGCCTCAGGAAATCGGCCTCGTCCCATTCGGCGCGTAGTTCCGCCACCTCGACGCCGCAGCGTCCGTCGCTTTGCTGAATGCTGGGGCGAAGGAGGTTGCCGGATTCATCGAGCAGGATGACGGCAGGCAGCATGCCGGTTACGCCGATGGCCTTGACCTCCGACGCATCGATACCGGCATCATTCAGCAGGTCAGCAACAATGGCGCGGACATTGGCCCACCATTCTCCCGGATCCTCCTCTGCCCATCCGGCGTGCGCAGAGGAAAGCGTGACAGGTCGGGATGCTTTCGCGAGGATTTTGCCGGGCAGACCGATGAGGATGCCGATAGTCGATGTCGTTCCGATGTCGAGGCCGATGACCGTGGCCATTTTCGTTTCCCGCATTTAACGCAGTGTTTCCACCACATCCATGAACCGCTTGACGCGGCTGGCGTCAACGGCATTCCACGTATTGCCGTCGACCTTGAAGTGTGTACCGATGACGCAGCCCTGCGCCATGGAGAAGATATCGCGGATATTGTCGATGTTGACGCCGGTGTTGGCGAAGACCGGCACATCTTTGACGGCTTCGCAGACCTCGCGCATATCCGACTGGTTGGCGGGCTGGCCGGTAATTGGACCCGACACGAGAATGGCATCGGCAAGCGAGGAGAAGACCGCGCTCTTGGCGCGCAGCGCGATCGGCCGCTGGTCGAGCGAGTGGGCGAACTCGGCGTTGATGTTGAAGAGCATCTTCATGTCCTTGCGGCCAAGATTGGCGCGCAGAAGGGAAGCACCGGCGCAATCCGGCTGCCACAGGCCCATGTCGGAGGCGAACAGGCCGGTGAATATCTCGCGAACGAAGCTTGCACCGGTTACCGCGCCGATCGCGACGCTGGAGAGCGGATCCCAGAGATAGTTGACGCCAAAAGGAACTTTAAGGGACGGCTTGATAGCCTGAACGATAGCGGTCATTGCCGCGATGCTCTCCGGCGAACCCTTGAAAACGTAGGGACGGTCATTCTCATTCCCGAACATGATCGAATCGACGCCGCCTGCCTGAAGCTTTTCAACGTCGGAGGCAACATCGTCGATCAGCTTCTGCAGGCCGCCGTCGACATCATAAAGAGAAGATCCCGGCAGGGCGCCGATATGGGCCATCGCGATGACGACCTTCTTGCGATCTCCAAAACATTCAAAAACCATCGTCCAATCCTTCGGCGGCGCCATTTATTGCCGCCCAATTTCAGTAAGCGGCCTGTTGTGCCTGTCGCTTCCCTGCGAAGCGGCAGTTTTGTCACTGCCCAGCCGCGCATTTGCGCGGTAGCCTGGAAGTGACTTTTCGAAACCATAAACACGAAAACGAACGTAATCAAACAAAAAAAACATTTGCGAAGTTTGAGTCTGTTGAATACGATCCTGCCAAAATCTAATAGGAGTAGCTATGGTTCAGCCTGTTTTCCCGGAGCTGCGCGGGCGTCGTGCATTTCTGACCGGAGGTGCCACCGGAATTGGCCTTGCGATAGCCAAAGCGCTCTCGGCGCAAGGCGTGATCGTCGCCATCGGCGATATCGACGTGGAGGCGGGCGCGCGGGCCGCGCAGGCGCTTGGCAATGGCGCGGTTTCCGTCGAGGTCGATGTCCGCCGGCGTGGCTCGGTCGAAACGGCGTTTGCCGAAGCCGTCGAGCTGATTGGTGGCTGCGAGATCGTCATTGCCAATGCCGGCGTCTCCACCATGCAGAAGGCGCTTGAACTGACCGATGAAGAATGGGATTTCAACTTCGACGTCAACACGCGCGGCATCTTCCTCACCAACCAGATCGCCGGCCGTCATCTGGTGGTGCAGGGGCAGGGCTGCATAGTGAATACGGCTTCTCTAGCGGCAAAGGTCGGTGCGCCGCTGCTTGCGCATTACTCCGCCAGCAAGTTTGCAGTTCTTGGATGGACGCAAGCATTCGCGCGTGAACTCGCGCCGCTAGGCATTCGCGTGAATGCCGTCTGCCCCGGCTTCGTCAAGACGGGGATGCAAAGCCGTGAGATCGAATGGGAAGCCGGCCTGCGTGGTATAAGTCCGGAGCAGGTGTTCAATGCATATGTCGGACTTACGCCGCTCGGGCGCATCGAGACGCCGGAAGATGTGGCCGACGTGGTGGTTTTCCTCTGCTCGGACAGCGCCCGCTTCATGACTGGACAAGGCGTGAACGTGACTGGCGGGGTTTATATGACGTGAATGGATGAAGATCCTCCCTATGAAGAGGGTATAGGGAGAAATCAGTTCATATCACAACTTTAAAAAAACAGATCGGCGCATTTCTATTTTGATTGTCAACTGCGATCTCCGATCGCTTCCGGAAACAGGATGAAGTCGGTGGAATCGTCTCGGAGAGTCGTGCCGGCTACTTTAGCCAGTAGGAACTCGTTTCAGCCGGAGCTCGGTCCCCTCTTGATTGGGAGAATCAAAGCAAGGACATGCGGTGCGCCGCAAGCATAAGGATTGCCGGC
>DASWOH010000041.1:0-33908 GCA_036398815.1 Rhizobium sp.
CGTTGATGGTTCAAAGCTCGACAAAACAGATCCGGCACGGTTCACCGTCATCAACAAGGATCCGGTCATCAATGTGACCGAGACGGACTACGGCAGCATGTATTCCGCCCAGCGCGATGCCGAGGAAGGATTCGATCACCATCGTTTCGCGTCGTTTATTTTCCCCTTCTGGGTGACCTGGCCAAGCGACATGGTCGAGGACAGTCTTGCCGTTAACGCATGGGTCCCAATCGACGACGAGAACACGATGATTTTCAACATCGATATGCACCGTGGGACCAAGGATACGTCGCTCAAATACGAAGACGGCAGCAAGGTGGATGGCTTGGACCGTCCGCTGGAATACCTTCCCAGAACGAACGATTGGCAAGGCCGTTGGCGACCTGTGCCGAGGAAGGAAAATGACTACCTGATCGACCGCGAGTGGCAGCGCAGCGGTGAGAGCTACAGCGGTATCCGGGGTGTCCCGCTGCAGGACCAGGCGATCCAGGAAAGTATGGGTGGCATCGTCGACCGGTCGCTAGAGCATCTTGCTGCCAGCGACCGAATGGTGATGTTGACGCGTCGTATCCTGCTGAAGGCCGCGATCGAATATCGCGACACGGGCAAACTGCCGCGCGTTCTGGATGAGCCGGAACTTTGCAGAAATGCGCGAGGCGGGGACATCGTGTCACCTAAGGGCACTGACTGGCTGGATGCCTATGAGGCTGCGATGAACGCTGCCAACGGCCCGCTTCATCCACCAAAAGCTGCGGAATAGCGATTGATGAGGCCGGCCATGGAAGCCGGCCTCAAGCTCACCAACCAGGATTCACAGATGACTGACCCAAGTCTGGCGAACGAAAATCCGGCAGGAACGATCACCCGCGGCCGCTACGCGCTCCTCAAGGCCATAGACGCTAGCAGCGTCGAGACGGTGGAGGACGCCGGTATTTTTCAAAAAGGCGGCCGGATACTGGACATAGGGCCCTTTGAGCGAGTTGTATCGCATCATCCAGACGCGAGCGTCCTTGGGACAATTAACGACCTGGTCATTCCGGGATTGGTGAATACCCATCACCATGTGGGCATGACGCCCGTTCAACTGGGCAGCCCCGACCTTCCGCTTGAGACCTGGCTGACACATCATATTCGACATCGCGCCGTAGACCCTTATCTCGACACATTGTACTCCGCCTTCGAGCTCATCGCATCCGGTGTGACGGCGGTGCAGCATCTCGGTGGCATGAAGCCAGGCCCGGTAACGGACTGGCCATCAAATGCCACGTCGATCATCGATGCGTATCGCGATATTGGAATGCGGGTGAGTTACGCCTTTTGCAATCGAGACCAGCATCGCCTCGTCTATGACGCCGACGACGTATTTCTCGCCAGCCTTCCGGAAGACCTTAGGCTGAGAGCTGACGCCTTCATGAAGCGAAGCCATTTCAAACTCGAGGATTTTGAAACTGAATTCCTCAAACCCATGCTTGGCCGTTTTGGCGGAAGCGACGAGCCGCTCGTTCGCATCTGGCTGGCACCCATCAATCTCGAGAGAAGCTCGGACAAGCTGCTGACGCTGACACGCGATTGGGCTCACAAATACAACATCGGCATCCATCTGCATCTTTCGGAGACCCCTTATCAGAAGGAATTTTCTCGGAGACGGTTTGGTAAATCATCGCTCGCGCACCTGGAAGACATCGGATTCCTCGGCCCGCATCTGACCGTTGGCCATGGCACATGGATCTGTGAGAGCGATCTGGATATCGTATCGCGCCATGGTGTCTGCGTTTGTCACAACGCCAGTTCCAATCTGCGTCTGCGCAGCGGCATCGCACCTGTCCGCGAGTTTTTGAAGCGCGGTATTCCCGTGGCACTGGGAATCGATGAAGCCGGATTGAACGACGACCGTGACATGTTGCAGGAAATGCGCCTGGTTAAACACCTACACGCCAAACCCGGGCTTTACGAACCACCATTGACTGCCGCCCAAATATTCCAGATGGCGACCGAGCATGGAGCACAAGCGACTGGCTTCGGGAACGAGATTGGCTCCATTGAGATCGGCAAACGTGCCGACATTGTTTCGCTGGATTATGCCAAAATGACTCGCCCCTATATCGATCCGACGATGTCGGTCGTCGATACGCTGATTTACCGCGGTAAGACCGAGCATGTTTCGACCGTGATGATTGAAGGGAAGGTCGTCTACAGGGCGGGCAACTTTACCTTTGTCGATCGCGAGACGACGCTCGATAAACTTGCAGATCAGTTCGCCCTGCCCCGTAGCGATAACGAGACCATGCGCGCGGAATTTTCAAAGGCGGTCTTTCCCTATGTCCATAACTATTACCGCGATTGGGAGCTCCCCAAGTCCGAACCATTTTATCATATGAACGGCAGGACCTAGCGATGCGTGCGGAAGTTCAAACAGACCTTCTTGATCTTGAAGTGGCGGCAATCCGCAAAGAGGCGGATGGTATCCTTTCCTTCGAGCTGGTTTCACCGCACGGCAACGACCTTCCGGCTTTCACGGCGGGTTCGCATCTGGACGTGGTCTTGCCGATAGAGATCGAGCGTAGCTATTCCCTGGTCAACCAGCAGGGTGAGCGCCATCGCTATGTCATCGCCGTCGGCAGGGACGCCAACAGCCGAGGCGGCTCGGCTCACATGTGCGAGGTCCTCCGTGTCGGCGACCAAATCAAGGTTCGTCCGCCGAGAAATACATTTCCTTTGAACGAACATGCGGCCAACTCCGTGCTCATTGCGGGCGGCATTGGCGTGACGCCCATTCTGTCGATGGCGCAGCGACTTGCAGAACTGGAAAAGTCTTTTCAGGTTTTCTACGCCGCAAGGACGCGGAGCAAGGCGCCATTCCTGAGGTGTTTCAGGGATCTGACCCAAAATGGAATTGGCAAATTCCTACCGACCTTCGATCAGGAGCCAGGGGGAACAATGTTGGATCTCGCCAGCATTGTCAGCGGCGCGGCCCCGAATACGCATTTCTATTGCTGCGGACCGGCGCCTATGCTTGCCGCTTTCGGACAGGCGTCCGCCGACATCAATCCTGACAACGTTCATGTCGAATTTTTTACTGCGACTGAAGCGCCCGCAAAAGGGGGCTTTGACATCGTTCTGGCGAAGAGCGGCCGGTCTTTTTTCGTGCCCGCGGAAAAGACGATTCTCGAAACCTTGCTGGATGCCGGAATGAACATCCCCCGTTCTTGCATGGAGGGGGTATGCGGAACCTGCGAGACCTATGTGCTGGAGGGAATTCCCGATCATCGCGATGCGGTGCTGTCCAAACGCGAGCGGGCGTCCAACAGTAAAATGATGATCTGCTGCTCCGGGGCGCTCACGGACAAACTCGTTCTCGATCTCTAAACTCAGGATACAAGCAAATGGCGCTATCCGACGGACTGCTCTTTCAAGACTTGACGCGAGAAGAAATCAGACAGGCGCGGGAAGGAGGCGCTCTTGTCGCCGTTCCAATAGGGGCGATCGAGCAGCACGGCGCCCACCTGCCTGTCGGAACGGATGCGCGCCTTTCGGCAGCCGTCAGTCTGCTGGCAGCGCGGCGGACAAAAGGACCGAGGGTTCTGGTTGCTCCGCTCCTTCCGTATGGCTTTTCTCCCCACCATATCAGCCACCCAGGCACAGTTAGCATCCGCCTGTCGACCTATCTTTCCCTGCTCGAAGATATTGCGCGATCCCTGCTGGACACCGGTTTTCGACGGATCGTCTTCGTGAATGGCCACGGCGGAAACTCAGCGCCGCTGCGATCGAAAGTGGCTGAGATGGTCACCGACGGCATTCCCGTTACCGGCGTCGATTACTGGGTTCCCTCCGATCAGACCTGGATTGCGATGCTGAAGGGCGAACTGAAGCGCTTCGGCCATGCCTGCGAGTTTGAGACATCCCTGATGATGGCATTGGAAGAGGGTGAGACGCCCCTAAGGAGCCGTATTCGGGCGCGGATCTCTGGTCTGGAGCCAAGAATACTTCAGCCCTGGGTGATACCAGGAGAGACCACGGATGCAATCAGCGACGCGCGGGCAGCATGGCCGCCGATTTTCCAGGGCGACGATCGCGGCTATCATGGCGATCCCGCTGCAGCGACCGTGGAGAACGGTATCGCCATTCTCGAGGTCCTGGCCGATCGCCTGGCCGGTTTCTATGACGCATTTGCTGCGATGCCAATTCGCTTGGGACGGTCCGCCCATCTGGATGAGCGATCCGTCTCGCTGCCTCTGATCAACAAACGCAATTCAATCGAAGGTTTGCAATGATATTCGACAAAGTCATCAAAGGTCGTGTCGTCACGCCCGACCGTCAGATCGACAACGGCTGGATCGCGGTTGCTGACGGCCTCATTGCCGCCATTGGCGACGGCAAAGCCCCGACCGCCGAGGTCGTCCACGACTTCGGCGCCGCCTGGGTGTTGCCCGGGGGCATAGACGCACAGACCCATGCCGGGAGCTATTGGGGACTGGATGGCCTCGAGGCGACGTCGCGCGGCGCGATCTGCGGCGGCGTCACGACGATGATCGAAATGCCGTTCGACCATCCCGAGCCCATTCACAACATTGAGCGTTATCGCGAGAAAATGGATGCCGTCGAGCGGCTTTCCTATTGTGACGTCGCCCTCTACGGGACGCTTGCCCCCGACCAGGATACCGCCCAGCTATACGAGATGGCAAAGGCCGGCGCCTGCGGCTTCAAGATATCCCTTTGCGAAAGTCATCCGGTCCGCTTTCCGAGGATTTCGGCAAACCAGCAATATGAGTTGCTGAAGGTGGCCGCGGAGCTCAAGCTGCCAGTCGGCATTCACAACGAGGACCAGGAAATCGTTCGTGCGAGCACCACGCGCATGCGCGAAAGCGGCGCCGACGGATTGTCGGCGCACAGCGAGTCTCGTCCAGAAGCGGCCGAATTGGCGGCCACCGCCCTCTTCCTCGAACTGGCGGCCCTGACCGGTGCACATGGCCATATTGTTCACATTTCCACATCACGGGGTTTCGATCTCGTCAAGCGCTATCGCGACGCCGGCAATGAGGCGACAGGCGAGATTTGCATGCATTACCTTGTCTTCGATCCAGACGAGGACGCAGCAGAATTCGGGGCAATTCTCAAGGTCAACCCACCCATCCGGCCGGGAATGAAAGAGAGACTGTGGCAGCGGGTCCGGGACGGCGAAGTCTCCTTCGTGTCCTCTGACCACTCGACAATGACGAAAGACAGCAAGCTGAGTGGCAGCATTTTCCAGGCAGGCCCTGGTGTGCCGGGCATTGAAAGCCTTATGCCTGCCTTCTTCACCGGGCTGATCCGCCACGATATCGACGCCCCGTCGACGATGGCGCGCGTGATGTCGGAAAATCCGGCCAAGCATTTCGGTATCTGGCCGCGCAAGGGTGCACTGCTGCAAGGTTCTGATGCCGACGTCGTCATCATCACGCCGGGGCACTTCCAATACTACGGCGCCGATGCGCATGACGGCGTCAACTGGAGCCCTTATGACGGGAAGGAGTTCCTGGGAAAAGTGTCATCCACGTTCCTGCGGGGTGAGCAAGTGTGGGACGGACAAACGGTCACCAGCAGCCGCGAATATGGAAATTATATTCCGAGGTTGTAAGGCAGTTCTGTCCCGGGAGCGGGAAGCCAGCGGACCGGCTTCCCGTTCTGTCATCATGAGAGCGGCGAAAATTTCATCGCCGAGAAAAGCTCTGATTTTAGCGACAGAAGATGGGTGGAACTGCCCGGCGGCGGCCAGAAACCGCGGCTGCTCGCCTCCGCACGGGCCGATGTCCGATCGTTCAAGGTTTTATAGGGCCATAGGTGGAGAAGACGCTGAGGAGCGCCTTCGATCGCTGCCATTACCATCAAGAGCTTCGAGATTCCCTGACGTTCTTCAACGACTTTGCTCCAGGCATCTGCTGTCTCCTGCATGCCTCCAGCCGCGACCTCGTAGCTACGAACTTCGTAGAACGGCCCGTACGATCCAAGTTCTATGTCAGGCATGAACGACAACGGCTTATAGGCGGTGCGCTCAATAAAATTCAAATGCTCCCCGACGCCGAAAGGATTGCCATCGGCGACTGCAGCCCGATCCGCATGCAGTGCTTCGACCGTTTCATAGACGGAAAGAATGAGGGCGCGGTTCAAAATACCGAACTCGCACCAGAGAGAGCCCAGAAATTTTCCTTCACGAATATCTGAGGAAATGCCCTCCGGAAGCAGAGGAAGCACCTTCCCATAGGTGTTTGGCTTCAGCCCGAGAATGGTCACGTCGTAAATCATTTCGTCTCCTTGTCGCCTTTTCGCAGATGATTGGCCCGATCCGAAAATCGCCCTTGACTTCTTTCGGAATTCGCAGTGTGTTAGCGTGGTATACAGGATGTAGACGGGCGCCGGCAACCGGATTTTGGGCCGAACTGGCAATTTGAGGACTGCGAATGGATCTCGGAATTGAAGGAAAATGTGCGCTGGTCTTAGCGTCGAGCCAAGGTCTCGGCTTCGGAGTGGCGAAACAACTTGCTTCCGAGGGTGCACGCGTTGTGCTGACTGGTCGAAATGCCGATCGGCTCAGTGATGCGGTTGCGGAGATCAATGCATTGTTCCCGGGAACGGCAGCCCATGTCGTGGCCGATCTCGGCGACGTCGACACGCCCGCTAGACTTCTAAAGGAAGCTAGCACAGTGTTCGGCCCCGTCGACATTCTTGTTATCAACAGTGGCGGTCCCGCCCCTGCGCCAGCCAGCCGGGTGTCGCTCGACACCTGGAACGCCGAATTTGCGAAGATGGTCACGCCTCTCTTTGAAATCGTGCGGCTTGCCGTCGACGGCATGCGTCAACGAAAATGGGGCCGCATCGTCGCACTGGCGTCGAGCGGGGTCGTTCAGCCCATCCCACACCTTGCTGTTTCCAACGCCCTGCGGGCGTCGCTAACCTCCTGGCTGAAAACGCTCTCGTTTGAGGTCGCCGTGGATGGCGTGACGGTGAACGTCGTCGCGCCTGGCCGAATTGCCACGCAACGCGTCGCTCAGCTCGACCAGGCCGCCGCTGAACGAACCGGCGGAACTGTCGGTGACGTCCAGAAGGCGTCGATTGCGACCATTCCAACCGGCCGATATGGCACGGTGGAGGAGTTTTCGTCGGTTGTCGCATTCCTCGTGAGCCAGCAGTGCAGCTATGTCACCGGCTCGATCGTTCGCGTCGACGGCGGCATGATCAAATCACTCTAACGCAATGTTGGAAACGAATGATGGCTGACTACAGCGCAATAATCGTCGGCAACGTGGTGACATCCGGCAGGGTGATTCAAGATGGGTGGTTGGCCATTTGCGACGGAAAGATTGCAGCCATCGGCAACGGGAGCCCGCCGGATGCCGATAGCGTCCACGATGCATCGGGACGTTACGTCCTACCGGGAACGATTGACGGGCAAACCCATGCTGGCAGCCAGTTTGGATTTCCCGGCCTTGAGCAGACCACCCGTTCCGCCATCGCCGGCGGCATAACAACGATCGTCGACATGCCCTACGATGAGCCTGATCCGATATCGACTGTCTCGCTGTTGCGCGAGAAGGCCGCTGCGGCGGATCGCTACGCCCACTGTGACGTGGCGCTTTATGCGACAATCACCAACGATAGCGATCTCGCAGAGGTGCCGGCGATGATCGAGGCGGGTGCTTGCGCCTTCAAGGTCAGTTCCTTCGAAAATCATCCGACACGCTTTCCCCGCATTCGCAATGACCGCATGCTGGCGCTGATGCATCTTTTGGCCCCCACCGACATTCCCTTCGGCTTGCACAACGAGGATCAGGATATCATTCGTGCGACCATGGCACAGCAGCGTACGACCGGCAAAACGGGCGCGGAACTGCATGACCCGTCCCGGCCGGAAATTGCCGAGCTGGTGGCGACTGCGACTTTCCTGGAGATGGGACGCTCCACGGGTGCTCACGTTCATATCGTTCACCTGTCATCCCAAAGGGGATTTGAGCTCGTCCGCCGTTATCAGGCGGATGGGGCCCGTGCTACCGGCGAAATGTGCATCCATTATCTCCACTTCGATGCCGCCGAGGACGTCGCACGTCTCGGTGCACTGATGAAGGTCAACCCGCCGATCAGAAGCGGTGAGCGCGACGGCCTCTGGTCGGAACTGCTTTTGAGTGGCGCCGAATTCGTATCATCAGATCACAGCGCATGGCCACTTTCGAGGAAGACGGTTGCCTCTTCATTCGACGCGCCGGCCGGCATTCCGGGCCTTGAGACACTGCTTCCCGCCTTTCTGACCGACGCGGCGAAGCGCGGTCTAGATCCCTGGAGCCTTGCTGCGAAATACCTGAGTGAGAGACCAGCCAAATTCTTCGGCCTTTGGCCGCGCAAAGGTGCGATTGCCGTGGGTGCGGATGCAGATATAACGATTGTGACGCCGGGCGATTGGACATTCGATGCGACGAAAACCCACGACGGCCTTCACTGGAGCCCATTCGATCGCGAGGACTTCGTGGCGCGCCCTTCGACCACATTCGTGCGCGGCCAGAGAGTTTGGGACGACGACAAAGTCTTGGGAACGGCCGGCACAGGCCGGTTCGTTGCCAGAAAAATTTAAGGCCCAACGACCGAGGAAACATCAAGACTAATCCTGGGCGCAAGAAGCGAAAAGCTCACGCTCGCATACTGGGGAACTTCAGGACCATGCTGCAATCCATGCCACCCACCGTCGCGGCCGTAAATGTTCCGTCGAGCGCTCGCTTAGAGACTCGGGGGCAAAGCCCGGAAAACTGGATCGAGATCCGCAATCTTTCGAAGACATTCAAGACTCGCAATGGCACAACCAAGGCGTTGACCGCGGTGAACCTCGACATTCGAAAGGGAGAGTTTGTGTCCGTCATCGGCCCCAGTGGCTGTGGCAAAAGCACGCTGATGATGCTTCTGGCAGGCCTCGACAAAGCCTCCGGCGGCACCATTCAGGTTGGCGACAAGTTCATCAAGGGGCCGAACTCGGATATCGGCGTTGTCTTCCAGCAGGACGTTTTGCTGGAATGGCGCAACACCTTGGCAAATGTGATGCTGCAAGCCGAAATCCGAAAGCTTGACATTCCCAGCCACAAAGCTCGCGCAGAAGAACTGCTGAAGATGGTTGGTCTCGAGCGGTTTCATGGCGCATTTCCCCACGAGCTTTCTGGCGGGATGCGTCAGCGGGTGTCGATCTGTCGGGGTCTCCTGCACAATCCACCACTTCTGGTCATGGACGAACCTTTTGGAGCGCTCGATGCGCTGACACGCGAGCAATTGCAGATCGACCTTCTAAAGCTGTGGTGGAAAATGAATATGACGGTGGTCTTCATTACCCACTCGATTTCGGAGGCCGTGTTTATGAGTGACCGCATTGTCGTGATGTCGCCGAGACCTGGTCGGATTGAAAAGATCATCGATGTGGACCTGCCGCGGCCGCGGCGCCTCAAGGCGCGCGAAACACCCGAGTTTGCTCATTATGTCCAGGAAGTCCAAGACATTTTCAAAACCCTTGGCGTACTGAACGAGGAAGAAGAATGACCACCGACACCATCGTTACCACCGAAATAGTGGAGCGAAGATCCCGCCGGTTCGATCCGCCCTACGCGACGATCACGCTCTTCTTGATCATCGTCTTCTGGCAATTTTCCTGCGCTTACCTCGGCGTCAAGAAATTCCTTTTGCCCGCGCCGTACGACATCGCGGTCGATATTATCAGCAATTGGCGTTACTTCATCCCACACATCATTGCCTCCACGACGATCATTGTGGCGGGATTCTTCGTCAGCGTCGGCATCGGCGTGCCTATCGCCGTGCTTCTCAGCTACTCACGGATTCTTAATAAGTCTCTCTATCCGCTGATCGTTGGCTCTCAGGTCGTCCCGAAAGTTGCCATCGCGCCCCTGATGCTGGCTTGGTTCGGCTTTGGCATGACACCGAAGGTTATCATCATCGTCTTGATCGCCTTTTTCCCCATTGTCGTGAACTCTGTCGTCGGCCTGCGATCCACGCCGCCACAGATGATTTATCTTGCCCAGTCGATGGGTGCCAACTTGAACCAGATTTTCTGGCGTTTCTGTCTTCCGCAGGCGCTTCCGAGCATGCTTGCAGGCATGAAGATGGCCGCTGTTCTCGCCGTCATCGGCGCGGTTGTCTCTGAATTCGTCGGTTCTGACGCAGGCCTTGGCTATGTCATCCTGGCTGCATCCTCAAGTTTCGACATCGTCCGGCAGTTTTCGGCCATCGTGCTACTTTCCGTCTTAGGGTTGATCTTCTTTTACCTGATCGAACGCTTGGAACGCATGGTTATCCCTTGGCACATCTCGCTTCGCGAAGAACATTGAGCCGGCGTTCCTGATACCAAACAGCAAGGAAACAAAAATGCACCAACTACTCACGCGCGATTTCAAGGGCGTCTGCGTTATCGCCGCCACCCCGTTTACGGACAATAGCGAAGTGGACTTCGAAAGCATCGACAGCCTGGTTGATTTTTATCTTGCCGCTGGTGTGTCGGGCATGACAGTCCTGGGCATGATGGGAGAGGCGAACAAGCTTTCGGAAGACGATAGCATCAAGGTCATGTCGCGCTTCGTCACCCGTACAGATGGTCGTGTTCCTGTTGTGGTCGGTGTGAGCAATCCAGGCCTCGACAACCTTGCAGGGTTCACCAAGCGATCAATGGATTTTGGTGCCGCCGGCGTCATGGTTGCTCCAATTTCAACCTCGAAGACCGAGGAGCAGGTTTTCAGATATTTCGAGACCGTATGCAGCGCCATCGGTTCGTCCGTCCCGGTCGTTCTCCAGGACTACCCCTTCGTGACAACGGTCAACATTTCGGTCGATACCATCCATCGAATTTGCGACAACTTCGAACAGGTGGTGATGCTCAAGCACGAGGATATGCCGGGGCTGGAAAAGCTGAGCCGCCTCCGCGAAGCGCCGTCTGATGAAAGCCACAAGCGCGTCAGCATTCTTGTCGGCAATGGCGGCCTGTATCTGCCGCAGGAATTGGCCAGAGGCGCGGACGGCGCGATGACCGGCTTCGCCTATCCCGAAATGCTGGTGAAGGTGGTGAAGTGGTTTGAGGAAGGCAAGCAACAGGAAGCGGAAGACCTCTTTGATATCTATCTCCCCTTGCTAAGGCATGAATTCCAGCCCGGTTTTGGCCTCGCGCTTCGCAAGGAGGTCTTACGCCGTCGTGGCGCCATCAAAAGCGCGGCCCTGCGCCGTCCTGGCGCCTGCCTATCAAAGCTTGACCATGACGAACTGACGAAAATAATGGATAGACTTGATCGTCGGCTCGTTTAATCCCACGGACCTCCACCCTCGTGCCACGCCCCTTGAAGTGAACTCGACAGCCGCACGGAAGTAAGCCCGCGGTGAAGGCCGTTTTGCGAGGCGATACGCACATCGGATGTCCTGGTGCTGGGATTGAACTCTTGATCCGGCACGTTCATATTTCTACGCGGCATATTTGCAGCGCGGATCGTTGAAGACCCTGTCTGGGTTGGCCGCGAGTTTGCTCATGTGGCTTTCCGTTGCGGCCTTCAGTTTGGCCTTGGTTCTGACCGGCACAGTCGAGCCGATGGCGTGCTTGAGATCTGCATTGAGGCGCTTATCTGGATTCAATTCCGGCGAATAACTCCGCAGATAGAAGATTTCGATCTGGTCCTTGCATGTCTCAAGCCATGCCTTGACCAATTTTGAGTGATGCGCCCGTAGATTATCGAGGATGAGAAAGATCGTACTATCGCCGCAGCTCCGTGACTCAAAGATGTTGCGGCGTGCGCCTCCTCCAAAAGTTGAGCTGTTTCGCGCGCAATCAGAGAGCCAACAATAGCGTTCTTGTCCGGAAAATACTGATAGAGCGAACCTATTGTCAACGCCGGAGTAAATTAAGGCCAGGCGGCGGAGTAAAACCAGGCCACTTGTGGCGCGCGCATGAGAGGCCGTATGATCGCGACGATCAATTTCGCAGTAGCAAACTTATTTGGGGTTACGCCCCATCCTGCTGAACCGGCCTGATACTCAACAGTATCGCCAAGACAACAGGCATTGCGGTGAGTGAAACTATTGCAAAAGAAGCTTCAATTGTAATCAGTGACGCCAACCCTCCGAGACTTAGAGGAAACACTAACAAGGCAACTCCCCCAACGACAGTTGATCGAGCATAAATAGCGAGAACTCTTCCGGGATCTTTTCATTAGCTAGAGCAAGGTTCGTCGGGAACAAGCAGCCGGCGAAAAAGCCGATGACCGGAAAGAGGACGGTAAAGACGCTGGCGGAAGGCGACACAAATATTATCGCGAGCAAAACTATACAAGACAATGCGTAAAACCTGTAGGCCGTCGATGGGCGGTAGCGGTTCAACACATATATATTCACCAGCCTCCCGATAATGGTCATGAAAAAATAGATAGACATGACGCTAAGCTCGACTTTGTACATTATGCGGCGAAGCAAAGCGCCTGGGCCATGCGCTGAAGCCGTCCGGGCGGTATTTTATGCATTTACTGCCAGCGATGGAGCCGTTGAGGACGACAACCCTCGACGGTGCCAGCGACAACCTCGCGCTCCAGATCGAAAACTGCCGCAGCCAGCGCGAAATAGAAAAGCGATTGCTGCCCGTCGCTCAGAGCGTCGAGGCCACGCTCCTGCCCGTCCGGTCCCTGCTCGAAGATGACAGCTATCTTGTTGACGACGTCCTCGAACCGGCGGCTTACTAGGCTGAGCCTCGGCGTCGTATCGACAACGTCGTCGTGAAGGCCTGACCAGCGCGCCTGTAAGGCTTTGCCGATCGCGGCAATCGCCGACTCGCCCTCAAACGCGGTGGCTAGGTTCTGGGTGGCTTCCTGAACCGCCTCCTCGGTTCCAGACGACCATTCGATAGCACGGAGCAGGCGGGCGGCAAGCGCGCCCGTCGTCGCCTTGATCTGGGCCGCCGCATCCCGGCTGGCTGGCGTGTAATAGAGCTGGATCAGGCCCCGATCCGCTGCTGAGACTGGGTGGCGCTTGTCCTCAGCCGGATCGTCATCGAGCGTGTCGATCCAGAACAGTTCCTGCGACACCTCGCCCTCGGCCGTTCCGTCATCTTCCCATCGCGCTTCAAGACGCATGCGACACACCGGCGATTTGCCCTCGCGTTCGATCTGCATATGCCGGAACGAGGGAGCGATCGTCTCGGGCGTCGCGGTACCATCGGCGAGTTCGGGCAAACCAATCAGCACGTCGATAAACAGATCCTTGGCTTCACGGTCATCTGGATCGTCGTTTGCGCCGAGGTGGAAATCCGAACGCTGGACGATGCGCTGCGCCCGCGACACGCCAAACAGTTTCGAAAGCGCATGAAGTAGCGCGGTTTTGCCCGCCGCGTTCGGGCCAACAACAGCTGTGATCTCCGAGGAAATGGGCACCGTGATCGGATTAGAACCGAAACAGCGGAAGCCGGATAAGGTGGCGGATTCAATGCGCATTGGCTTCCTATTTGTTAGCTTTTCCGATTGGAGGCGCTTCGCGGGCATGCAACGTGGAAGACTAAACATGCATCACGCCTTGACTTTGTGCAACATATTATAATTGACGTGCATCAAAAATCTGGTTATATGCACCTCAGAATTTAGACGAAGCATCGGGCAATGGGTGGATCGCATGGAGCACTTTTCAATCATTCAGGCGCTATGTCGAGCAGCGATGGGCGAGCCAACGCCAGCGCTGCGCAAGCAAATAGAGCGGCTAAAGGATGCTCTCGCCAAGGATGGTGAGGAGAAGCAAGCAGCCTCACTCGCTGGGATTCTTGCAACTGCAGAGCGCCTCAAGGAAATGGCACCGAGCCGAATTGAACGCTCCCGGGCCAGCCTGTCCGGGGAGACGTTGGGCCGCAACACGCCGGTTCCGGTTGACCGTGAAACCTCCGCTGCCCTGGCTGAGATTATCTTCCCGGCGGAAGTCGAAAGAGCGGCCCCGCTATTCAACTCTACCGTGACTCAGGCGGTTGGAACGATAGTCGATGAGTGGACGGATTTTGAGGCGCTTGCCGCTGTCGACATCATGCCCTCAAAGACATGCTTGATCTACGGCGCGCCCGGCACAGGCAAAACGCGGCTTGCCCTTTGGATTGCCCGCAGATTGGAACTCCCTGTCGTTCTCGTGAAGCTTGATGGTCTGGTCTCTTCGTTCCTAGGAACGACAGCTCGTAACATTGGCAATCTTTTTGCATTCGCCAATCGCTACCGTTGTGTCCTTCTCCTTGATGAGTTCGACGCAATCGCAAAGGTACGTGATGATCCGCAAGAGGTCGGCGAGATCAAGCGTGTGGTGAATGCTCTTCTTCAGAATCTCGACGTTCGGCAAAACATTGGATTGACGATTGGCATAACCAATCATTCAAAGCTCCTTGATCCGGCGGTTTGGCGCCGTTTCGAAGTGCAGCTTGAAATCCCCAAACCCGATTTTGAGGTGAGGAAGGCGATCGCCGCAATGTTCATGCCGCCGGTGATCGCGCCCGACAGCCATTTGCGCCTTATTGCTTGGTTTACCGAAGGATCCACAGGAGCTGAGATCGAGTCGCTCGTGCGTACTTACAAAAAAGCCACCACCGTTCGTGAGGAAGAACGACGCGGGCTGTTGGATACACTGCGCCAATTTGCGACGCTCAACGCGGCCCGTATTCAAAGTGAACGCCGAACGCTATTGTTTGACGATCCGGCAAACTTGTTCCGGGCTATGCGCGACGATCCCATCCTCGCGTTCTCAATGGCCGACATCGGCGAAATCGCAGGGCGCGACAAATCGACCGTCAGTCGCCAGCTTGGACGAAAGGCGAGCAAAGCGGAGGGTGTAAGTCATGGCTAGCCCGATCCAAATCGTGCTCAATCCGGACAATTACGAGGAAGCCAGAGAGGCGGGAGGAGGAGGAGGACGCAAAGATTTCTTTGCTCACCGCGATCGGGAATTTAGCGCTCACAAGGCAGCCCTGATCGAGCAGATTGACACTATCTCCGGGATCCTTTCCGCACAAGCGCAGGGACCGATCGGCTACATCAAGGTGATTCTTAAACGGGATGCCTGGGCGAAGACCCATCGACCCGTCGGGGCACTCTTTCGCAGTGATCGAGTACCCGTAGTCGGGGGCGGAGATCTCGGTGTGATGATTGTCGAAGGTCGCCCATCGGCCTTGGCGCAGGTAAAAACCGAAATCTCCAAAGCCGAAACGCAAACGAGGATGCGCTACGACGAAAAAAAGCGAAAAGAGGTGCCTAACCCGTCTGCTCAGAAAAGCGAGACGGGGGCAATCGACCGAATCGAACTCTATAGCGCTTCCGACAAGCGCAATTTTTCGGTCGAAGAGGCTGTTGCATGGCTGAGCAATCCGATGACCGGAAGCGGGTACCAAGTCGAGTTGTTCGACGTCCTGCCGCCACGCGCCGAATGGGATCGCCTCGACTCTGCTCACAGGCGTCTGGTCGAGTCCTTCGTTGCCGGCTTCAATGCCCTCGAACAGAGTTTATCTGTTGAACGTCTGCCAAACTGGCGCCAGCGACTACCTATGCTTTCCGTGCGCCTAGACCAGGCCGGTGAAGGCGCCGTCCTCCGGCTGACGAGCGTGTCATCGAAGGAACGCCGTGAACTTGCACCGTTTGACCCGAATACTCGACACCACAGCCGGTTGCTGGCTTTTCTTGACAAGCATCCCTTGGTGCGACGGATCGAATTACCCGGCATTGTGGTTCGCTCTGCGCGCCCCACCGTACCAGGACGTGTTCGACCAACTCAGGCTATCATGCCCGTTCGCGATAGTCGAAGGACCCATCCGAGGATGGGCATCATCGATGGCGGCATAAGCTCGGCTCTGGCTGACTGGGTTATTGATCGATGGGACGTTCTGGCCGACGAAGACATGGATCTATCGCATGGCACATTCATTGGCGGACTCGCCGTCGCAGGGGCCGGTATCAACGGCGCAGAGACCTGCCCGGAGACAGATGGGGCTGAGCTGGTTGATGTGGCCGTCTTCCCTAATGAACAGAAGGCAGGGGCCTTTGCATCATACTATTCTGGAGGCCTTCCGCAATTCTTCGATGAGATGGATGCGGCAGTCGCCGACGCGCGGGCACGGCATGGTGTGCGTGTTTTCAATATGAGTCTTAATATCCTTCAGCCCGCGGCACCCGATCGCTACAGCCCTCATGCGATCCGGCTCGACCAGATTGCTGAAGAGAACAATGCCGTTGTGTTCATTTCCGCCGGAAACATCCAGCCGCAAGACCTTCGTTCGGAGTGGCCGGCTGATGCGGCCACAGCCCTTTCTAACCTGGCCCTCGCACGGAACGATGGCCTTCTGACGCCAGCGGAGAGTGCAAGAAACGTTGCCGTTGCGGCACTAAATCCACCAGGCCATAGCGGTTGCCTGCCGTTCGCACCGGCCCGTTTTAGCCGCCGAGGACCTGGGCTCAGGTCAGGCGGCAAACCTGATCTTGCTCACATCGGAGGCGCAGGCACACAACACCCGACGCTGGGACACGGCCTTTTCTCCATCCTTCCTGACGGAACAGTGGTAGACGGTTGCGGCACTAGCTACGCCTCGCCTTTGGTCGCCAAGACAGCAGCGGTCTTAGATCACGCCATTGAAGGAGAGGTTTCTCGTGAGACCCTCATTGGCCTGCTCGTTCATCATGCGGAGATCCCGGCACCCTTGCGTGCGAAAATGCTGGCACCGCTGGCTCGGCACCTTGTGGGATTCGGGATGCCGCCATCTGCCGAACGCATTCTTGAAACGGGCGATCATTCCATCACCTTAGTCTTCGCCTCACGAATCCAGCACGGTCAGCAAATCAATTTCCGGTTCCCATGGCCGGCGTCTTTGGTTGGACCTGGCGGTAAGTGCAGAGGACGGGCAAAGCTCACGCTCGTATCCACTCCACCGCTGGATGCGCGCTATGGCTCTGAGTTTGTCCGCGTCAACGTCAATGCCACTTTGCAGCAGGAACAGGAAGAGGGCAGATGGAAGGGGCGGCTTGAACCACTTTACCTTCCATCCTCACGAGAATCTCCAGCGGTTGAGGCGGAACTGATCGAACACGACCTGAAATGGAGTCCGGTGAAGGTTCACGCCAAGACGTTCCCACAAGGGGTTGGGCCTTCTTCCAACTGGCGATTGTTTGTCGAGTATCTCACCCGCGCTGGAGAGGTAATGCCAGAAGGCGGCGTCCCCTTTACGGCTATTTTAACGATCAGCGATCCCGAAGCGGAAAAGCCTGTCTTTAATGACATGCGTCAAAGCCTTCAGGCTATCGGTACGCAGATCGCTGATATTCGGACCGCGGCGCGCATTACACCGCGCGTGTAAGACAAAGCTTCCGCCGAATGTTTTGAATTCTGACGACTGGAGAAAGCATGACGACTGTTTATCTCGGGCCAAATGATCCGAACCCGACGGAGCGACATGTCACGGTGGTCATCCATCGAGATCATGTCGGGGTAGAAAAAGGTTATTTCTTCGACAGTGCCGAGAAGGACCTTGGCGGGTCGGGGCCATTTGACTGGCGCATGGCCGAGGCGATCGAGAAGGCCGAGCGATTAGCGGCAGACCGCCGAATTCTAATCGTCGCTGTCCGCGCCAAAAGAGATTAAAACGTGACTGTGTCCACTGGCCTTATTCAACCGATTGGGAACCGGGACATCACTGACTCTATAGGGGCTTAGCGATCATGTCTGAGGAAATTGAATATTTAGCAAATTACCTCCCTGACAGGCTCTACACCCACCCAGGTAAGGCCGGAACTTACGCGACCATCGCCGGTGCAGGCGAAGAAGTAATCGGAGAGTTTGACGTAACCGCGCGATGTAAAATTGCCGTATCTGCGTTTTGGGTGCAGGACAAGAGCGACTTTGGTACGTTTAAGATAACCAAGCTGATCTATCACAAAACCTATGGTTGGCGATCGGATGGCCACATCCAAGTCAACCATTTCCAACTTGCACAAATGAAAGAGTTCTTGTCGATCATATCGAACCTGAACTTAAGCGACGCGACCAAGGCGCGTATCTCGCTCGACAACGTGAATATCGGCGCCTTGGGTGCGCTGTTGGGCAGCTCGAAAGGGGCTGAATTGGTCCGTGAACTTGCGGAAACACCGGAACTGCACCAAGACATTTATGCCGTTGCGGCGAAGCGGGTGGCGTTGGCGGAATTCGAGCAGCGCATGGGTACCGAGGCGCCGGAGAAGGATTGGCAAGCTTTCTTCGAAGCGAACCAATGGATATTTGGGCATGGCCTTAACTACGTCTCACTCGATCGAGCATCGGATACTTTGACAGCTCGGACCACCGGAAACGAATTCGACCGCAGCGGCAAGACTGCCGACGCATTCATGAAGACCCGTGCCGAAGTCAGCCAGTTTGTCTTTGTGGAAATCAAGAAGGATACGACGGACCTTCTACGCCGTGGGGATCCTTACCGACCAGGATGTTGGGGCGTCTCCGCTGAAGTTTCGAACGCCGTCACGCAGGTGCAAAAGACCACGTTCGAGTTCGCCCGGAAGCGCTTCCGCATTGCTCTGAAAGATAGCGAGGGTACGGATACTGGCGAGACGGCTTATTCGATCGAACCTCGAAGTTACCTCATCGTCGGGAATTCAGCGGAACTGCAGGGCAACGACGACAAGATCGCCTGCTTCGAACTGTACCGCCGCAACGTCCGCGCACCCGAAATCCTGACGTTTGACGAGCTTCTTTATCGAGCCCGGTTTATCGTCCAAAACATCAGCCACGGGGCAGCAGTCGCAGAGTGACGCTACGGAGTTTCTGCCGGGGAGGTTAGCACGAGATCACGCCTCGGCAGAAAGGTGAGGGATGAGGGCAGCGTAAGAATCTGCGCTTGTACCTCGGTGGTCGCAAATCGCCTTAGGAGCCAAGCCACTCTCTCCATTTTTCGGTGGCGACACCGGGAAGCAAGTCGGTGGGAGCTATATCGTAGGTCATGCGGCCATGGCTGAATGCAAAATTCGATGCCTGGAGCCCGACCCAGAACATGGCCATGTCTTTATCAGCCGTACAAAGCATTACGCGCTGGTCGGGAAAGAGCCCAAAGAGATAGATCAGGATTTCGAGCGCGCGGATATCGGCGAGACCATTGTATGCGTCCTTTGGCCCATATGCTTCGCCAAACTTCAGCAAGCCTTTTGCCGGATTTCTACCCTGCGGCATGACGACGGCGCTTAAAGCCGCGAGGACGACCAGAGATGCTTTTGGAATGCCGTAGTGGTCGGCCGCAATGAGAACCTCATCCCAGCAAGACTGCACGTTCTTTCGGCTAACGGACGACTTGAGTTTTGGATTGAGGCTGATGAGGAAGTCTTGCCTGCGCGCGATGCCATCTTGCGTGTCCTGGATCAGCCCTAGCACCCCTTGTAGTCCTTTCGCGTCGGCCGCGACCATTTCGGCCTTCGGCATTGCCGACCGAAGCTTGGTCACCGCCTCTTCGAGCTGTTTCCCGATCGTCTCGGGCGTGGGGTTTTGTCCGTCATCTCCTTCGAGGACAAACAGCATGGGATTGATGCGGATGACGGTATCGGCAAAAAGGTCGATAAAGTCTTTGTCCGCCTCGGGCTTCGTGACGCCATCCTTCAGCCTTGCGCTGAGCTGCGCAACCACGCAACGATCTGGAAGTACGATGGTGTCGTTGATGGCAGCAAGCATCGACGGAAGCCAGCCACCCTTCACGAGACCGATCGCCTTCGATGTGAATTGGCTTTCCAAAGTCGCGCCGAACTTCGCAGTCTGCCCAGCGTCAATCTCTGCGACATCACTGCTAAGGATTGCCCCGCGCCCGCTCAATGGAATCTCTATCTGCTGATGAAGTTTGGCAGTGCGCAACGCCTCATAACCTAACGGGCTGAATGTGATGTCTGTAAAGGCCAATTCGCGCGCAAGAGTCCCATCCTTGCTCAGTTCTCGATATTTCAGGACATGCTTTTCCATCATATGTTCCTGTCAGAACGGATTGTCGTCATCGAAAGAGAATTGCTTCCCCTTGACGGGCTCAGGCGCAAGTGGAGGCGGGGGCGGCGGCGATCGCTCCAGATGCTTGGTGATGAGAAAATTCTGGAAGGCCGCGGCGATTTGGATGGCGAGATCGCCGTAGGCGGGTGGAATGGCCACAACGCTTTTGCCCTGGCCGTGTCCGCCGAGCTTGTTGCGCAAAAAGGGGAGAGCTTTGAGGACCTGATCCATAAAGCCGCCGCGAACAGACTCGGGCAGGTCATCGAGGAAACCCTGTGCCCCAAGCTCTTTGATAAGGCGATCACCATTGGCATGTTCGAGGTTCGTGAGCACCGTCATCACGCTCTCGAAACTGTGGCCTGCAAAGAAGATCGCTTCTCTGACGTCGCCCGTACCTAGATATTGGCGAGCTTTTGCGAACTCGTTGGCAGCGCCAGCGAAGTGATTTGCCGCCAATGAATCGTGCGCGCTCGCTGCGATCCTCGCCCCTACGAAGTCTGCATCAAGCTTGAAAAATTCACTGTCCGACATTCGCCAAGGGCAATCGTGTAGCTCGAAAATATGATTTACTTTCTGGCGCAGCGCGTCCTTCTCTGGGGCATCCATATAGCTCGACGCAACTTCGATGGTGTCGAAGACAAAGAAACCTTGGCCGTCCAGAACGAGCAAACGCAAAGCTGCGTGATATTGTGTGTCGGCGGGGTAAGGTGTTACCGGAAGGCGATCCCAACCATTCTCGGTGAGCAAACCACTCTCGGTTTCCTCGAGGATAGAGGAGTTCGAGACCCAGTTGTCGTTAGGGTCCCGCCGAATGCCAAGGGAGGTGTTATTAGTAGATAGCCACGCCCAGACTTTCCGACGCGCAGCATCGGTAATTTCGACTGCGATTGTACCCTGTTCGATCGCCCGGTGGTAGCGTTGGCTAAAAAGCAAGCGCATCAGCACTCCTCATGTGGTTGAAGACAGGAAACTGCACGTATTATCATCATCGAAGATATATCGAAATAAGCGTACTTCGCTTCTCCGAAGAGAACCCGGAAGCTTCGCGCGGTAGCGCTACTAGCTGGCTACATTACTCCCCACGCCCGAAACCTCCCCCTCCCCGTCATCTCGCGCAGGCCCAGCTCCAAAACAATCCGCCGCGCCGCCTGCGGCGTCACCTCGAGCGTCTTCGCCACCATCCCGGCCGACACCAGCGGCTTTGCCATGACGAGCTCGACCAGCTCCGGCAGTTTTGAAGACGTTCGTCGCCCCTCTAGTTTTCGGTCCATCATAGTTTTCGCCAGCGTCAGCCGGTCATGATCTTTCATTCCGATCTCGGCGGCCGCAAGAAGGCCATGGGCGATGGCAAGCAGCCGCGTCTCCCGGTCGCGATGCCGACGACGATCGACTGGAATGGATTTCAGGCCGGTATTGATGGCGGCGAGATGGGCGCCGGTGGTAACGCCGGCTTGGCGCAGGATCGAAGCGGAAAACAGCCGGCCAAGCCAGGGCGCGTGCTGAAGCACGGAAAGCTCGTTCCAGGCATCGAGGGCGACGATGGCCTGCAGCACCGCCGGCAAGTTTTCGACTTGCCGCAGCACGCCGCGCCATTCGTCAAGCCGGGCATCCTCGTCCCAGTCGAGATCATACACCAGCGGATCTTTTTCCGCCGCGTCGGCGCGACCGGGCCGTGTAGCGTTCTGGATCGCGGCCTCGGATCGGGCGAGCACCGCATCGATGGCGGCATAGTCGACGCCAGGAAGGTTTTCGATGTCGTCGGCGACGTCCCCCTCCCCTTCCGGATCGTCCGCGACGGCGCGCCGGATGGCACCGACCGCCTGCACCTCTTCCGCGTCAGCCGACGTAATCTCTGCGGTTTTTCTGAGAGTGCGGACGCCGTCTGCCGACAATGCCCAGCCGGGAAGTTGGGCGACGATGCGCCGGCGGGTGCGCAGCACGTCGCGGGCAATTGTCAGCTCATGGGTGGGTGTGCGAATATCGCGGGTGGCGTCATGGAGGACGAGGTCTTCGAGGTGGACGAGTTCGCCGTCGATCCAGAGGGACGCACAGGCATCGGTGAAGTGGGAGCGCTCAATCCAGCCCTGACCGACCGGTGAGCGGGCGATGCGCTCGTCGAGACGTGTGAGCGCGATTGCCGCGTCGAAAGCCGGCCGCATCAAGGTGGATATGCTGATTTTCGCGAGATCATAAGCCATTGAAATCATGGTAAACGATTGGTTATACGAATGCTATCCAATTATTACGGTTCGCCACATGGTATGATCGCGGGTTGGCCGCCTAACCATCGATAAGTACCTCTTATCAGAGGTGATTGATTTCGAGTCGCAAATCAGAAAGAATCCGGTAAATCCACGGCCGCTCGGCCGTCGAAACCGTCGATCCGGAGGTTTTCTATCGCCATGCCGCCCCGTTCAAAGACCGCCGTCGATCGCCGGGCCGACGAACTCGACACCATTGCCAGCGTGCTGCCGATCGACCGGCGCGACGAGCTGGCCGAGCTGCTCACAGACCAGGACATCGAAACGCTGCGCCACCTGGTCAATGAGGGCATGGGGGAAAACACCCTGCGCGCGCTGACCTCCGACCTTGCCTATCTGCAGGCCTGGTCGCTGGCCGCGACCGGCGCTTCCCTCCCCTGGCCGGCGCCCGAAGCCTTGGCTCTGAAATTCGTCGCCCACCATCTCTGGCAGCCTGAACAGCGCGACATCGACGCACTCCATGGCATGCCGACCGCCGTCGAGGTGACCCTGCGCGAACAAGGTTTCCTTCGATCGCCGGGGCCGCATGCGCCCGACACGGTGCGGAGGCGGATTGCCAGCTGGTCGACGCTGACGAAATGGCGCGGCCTGACAGGCGTCTTCTCCTCCCCTTCCCTGAAATCCGCGATACGCCTTGCCGTCCGTGCGACGCCGCGGCCAAGGAAACGTAAGAGTGCCAAAGCCGTGACCGGCGATGTTCTGGCAAAGTTGCTGGCGACCTGCAGCACGGAAAGCCTCCGCGATATCCGTGACCGAGCAATCCTGATGGTTGCCTTCGCCTCCGGCGGCCGCCGTCGCAGTGAAATTGCCGGTTTGCGCAGGGAGCAGCTCACGGTCGAGCCGCCGATCACCGTCGAGGGCCACCCTCCCCTCCTCTCTCTTGCCATCCATCTGGGTCGCACCAAGACGTCCGGCTCCGAGCACGATGAGGTCGTCTACCTGACAGGTCGGCCCGTGGATGCGTTGAATCTATGGATGGCGGCGGCGAAAATCGAAAGCGGGAGCATTTTTCGGAAGATCGATCGCTGGGGCAACGTTTCGAAAAGGGCATTAGAGCCCAGTGCGATCAATGCGACCGTCAAGCAGCGGGCGGCGATGGCTGGGCTGGATCCGGAGGAGTTTTCGGCGCACGGGTTGCGGTCGGGTTATCTCACGGAGGCGGCCAATCGTGGCGTACCGCTTCCTGAGGCGATGGAGCAGTCTCGCCATCGATCCGTGCAGCAGGCATCGAGCTACTATAACAACGCAACACGCCGCAGCGGTCGAGCGGCAAGAATGCTTTGAACGCATATGGTGCCTGTCGCGATGGTCGGTCAGCATACGCTTGTCGTACCTCCTCGACCGCCTGGGCGCACGTCCTGTGTCAGGCCCAAGTCTGCGCTGCGCTCATCTAAGAGATCGAAGATCGCTTTGAGCTCTGCCTCTGGTAGGCGACCTTCGATAAGTGCTGCGCTACTCGCTCACAAACTTCCTGATCTCCTCGATAGATACAAATTCCGCGGCCAACGACTCCTCTTGATCGATAATTGGCGTCGTAGGGATCACCGTAGGCTGGACCAGCGGTTTACCGCTCAGCGATCGGGCAAGTGCCTTTGCACAGGCGATGAATTCCACCCAACGCATCAGGCCATGCAGCCACATGACCAAGAGGTGGCATGGAACGACTCGATCGCCCTCAGTCGTCGCCTGGCGGCCATGTTCGAACAGCTCCCTCATATCGGTCGCCGAAGTCTTTTGGAGGAGATTTCCTTGATCGACCACCCGGACCAGGAGATCATATTCCGGCGTCTGCTCGAAGGTACCAGATTTCGGGTCGTAGGCGAGAAGAAGCCCGGAACCCAAATGCGACGTGACAGCGGATACGTCAGGTTGCGCTTTCGATGACAGCGTCAAAAGAAAGACCAAGGTGTTCCACCGATCTGCCGGGACTTGCATTTTCCGAGTTAGGTCACTGCTGTTCAGGTTGAGTGCATTCCGCAGCTTCAGAACACTGCTCACCGGGTTGACGAGCGACTTGCTCGCCTGCGGGACGGCCTTCTGAAGCAGAACGTACAGTTGCTCCTCGAGAGCCTTTCTGCCGGCAGCATCTGCAACGGGAAGCCCGTTGAGAACCAGCGGATCGATCGCGTCACGGACTTGGCTGAAGGTTGAGAACGGCCAAATCCAATTGGCAATTGGCGCCACCCCCTGCCCCTTCACCGCCTTGGCGGTCTCGTTGTTCTTGGTGACTTCGTCGATGAATGAGATGATGGCGTTCGCATTGTCCATCGCCATCGTCGGATACTTGGCATATCGCTCACGCTGCTGATCACTCAGTTCGGGGTCGTCTCTTAGAGCCCTTTCAAGATCGCGGACGCTTTGCCTATGCTCCCACACATCACTACGAACGAAGCACAGGATGCGTATGCGGCGTTGCTGTGCAAGCTTGTAGGCATGACGGAACTCAGCGCGGGTGATGCTGATCTGCATTTGCTGATCATACCAACCGCCAACGCGCCGACCAATGAACAGGACGAACAGGTCGGCCTGCTCGATTGTGTTGAGGCACGCTTGGTATGAATGCTCATCCAGCGGTCGGGTGAAGTCCGTGAACTCGGACGCCAAAACCCGGCATCCTCGCAGTTCCAGATAATCTTTCAGCGCGCTTCGCAGATCACCAAAATCATACACGGTCGACGACAGAAATAACGTGGGTCGCTTCATCATGATTATTCTCGCGGTTTGAGCCTGATTGAGGGTGTGGACGGCGGCAGCGGGGCAGTCCTACCCTTCAGCGACATAAACGAGCGCAAGCGCCTCTTGATTGCTCTCGCCAGATTCGCCGGCCGTTAGCAGTCGGCTTTCGAGACGATAAGATGCCGTCGTGATCGCGGCCGTCATGTCGGCTTCAGCATCAGTCAGCACAGCGGAGGATTGCGCCGGGGGATTCACCGATATCCTCTGAAACGTGCTCAGATCTTCGTCGCGGCCGAGAACTGCAAAACCATCTGGGAAGATTGCGCCACCGGAACGCTTAGCTGTCTCGACGAGATCCGCAGGGAACTCCGGAAGCTCTCCTATGAGATCCAAATCCCCTTCGCTCGACTCGATCAAAGCAAAGACACGCCGAGCAACTTCCATATCCAGCGCCATACCATTTACAAATCGCACCGGTCCTGATTTGAAAATCAGGTGCTCTTCGCCAATGACGACCAACGGCTCCCACTCGGCGTCTTCTCCAACAATCCATGTCCGGTTGAGCCACTCAACGGTGGTGAAGGTCTGCTCGGAAGGTCTCCAGCGGCGATCGCGCGCTGCCTCTCCGATATCAGGCCCGAACAGGAGAGTGAGGACGCCGCAATAGCTGCCGAACCGCACGCTCCGCGGATCAGACTTTTCTGAAGGGCCGTCGCCATTATCGGATGACGAACCTGAACTCACTGTGTGGTCGATGAATATCTCGGCCTTCTTCACCGACTTCATCCAGCTGCCGACGGCATAGCCATGCGACGCGATCCAGGTGCCAATCTTACGGCCCAGATAAGGCTCGACTTGTTCTTGGTAGCCGTCTCTGACAGTTTTTGTAAAAGCAGCCCTAGAAGCTCCCTTGGTCGCCTTTGCCTCTGTAAGGGCGACGAACAAATCTCCTGTGCGGCTGAAGACATAGTCTGGCGCCCGAGTGGTTGGCGGCTTGCCATGGATGGCGTGGTTTTCGAAATGATCTATCCAACGGTATCCATCTCGTACCATCTGGAGATAGGCGATGCCGTCACCAACGAGGCCGGTCATGGCCTTTCCGACATAGTCCTTCAGGGTTCGGGCAGTATCCAACAGAGCGAATCGATCATTCTTGTCATCGACGTGCCTGGCGATGAGGTGGCGGCACATCTGAACCTGAGCTCTCGCCGCATGCTGATCCATCTTTGCTCTGCTCGAGCACTGCGCCATAGCGCCGTAAAGTTCGGCCGGCGTGAACAGCATTTCGGTGTTTTCAGGTGCTCGACCGACGATTAACCGGTGCCTCTTCGCAGCATGACCAGTGATCTGCTCAACACTCAGCTGCTTCTCCTTCGCCTTCCACATCGCGCCGTTCCCCGCTAAAATTTGTTCTTCACCGCTAATAACTCACTGTATAAGAAGACGAAATCATGAAAAAAAACGGCTGACAAGAATGCCTGTTTCCCATGATTCAAGAAGAATCGGTTTCGACGAAGCTCGTAATGTTTGCCGCGGTACCACGACTAAGCAGTCTTTCGCTCGTCTTCGTTGTTGACCTTCAAAAGGGCAAATAGCATCGGCCCGAGGGAAAACTCGCCCTGCGCCGACCGCTTTGTCAAATCCCGCAGATAGCCGCCGGCAGAATTGATAAAGTTCGATCGCTCAAGAATGCAGGCCATCGCCACTGCGGCATTTTCTGGCCCCATCGCATCGCAGGCCTCCTCATAGGCTGACGGGCTGACACCCAACATCGAGCGGACCACCACAGCCGCGGTCATGAGCTCGCGCCAATGGGCAATGCCGCCGCCCGCCCCATAGTCAGCAATCTGCGGGCAAGCTCGAAGGACCATTCCCAGCGGGAACGCCTTGATCGGTTCGAGCTTTGCCTTTGTCTTTCCGGGCGTCACACTCCTTGCGTGCGGCTCTTCCGGCACGCTTTCGCCCTGCTCTTCTTCAGAGCGTGGTTCAAGTTCATATATAGATTCCGTATTTGAATTCTGTATGTGGCGGTCATCTAGCATGGCATTGCCGTGCATATATACAGTTTCTGACTGCATTTCCAAAAGGTTGAGGACCTCTGTGCGCAGAAGTTCCATATCATCCAGTGTTGCTTCGACCTGTTTTCTGTCCGGGTAGCGAGGATGCCGCCCGAGAATGCCAATGTATATTGCTTCAACATGCGCCCAATTGCCGTGGGCGCCTTCCTCGATCGCGGCTGTAATTAGCTTACGGACATCTCGGCGGCAGATCGTGAGTGCTTCCTTCGCCCGGCGAAAGCGCATGCGCTCCGCGGCGACATCCTGCGCAAGCAAGGCAAGCTCGGCAGCACGCTTAAGCAGCGGGCTCAGATCGAAGCCGTAAGCCTGCTCGATTTCACCGTCTCGATTGCGATGTGCGTATCGCTTTCCGTTGGGACTATCACGACGCTGGATAAGTCCTGCATCCACGAGCGCGCCGAGCTGGCGGCGCAGTGTACTTTCCGTAATCCCATGAGCGCGGACGGATAGCTGCGCATTGGATGGAAATACAACAAGCACGTTTTCAGCGTCTAGCTGTGCATCCGGGTAGAATGTCAAAAGAGCATCGAGAACGGCGAGCGCTCTGTCTTGCAAACCGAAGCGCTCCCTCGTCTCGCACACATCGCGAAATACTTTCCACTTTTCGACACGCGTGCCTGGCGTTGATGCCGCGATCGCCAATTGTCCTTTCACCAAGTCAAGCGTCGCCGGCCGCCGCCCAAAGGGCGTCGTTACATGTCCCGTCTGCATTTTTCTCTCACCTTTCTTCAGGCAAAGGAAATCCGCTCACCAAATCGGTGCCAAGACTCTTGACTGTGATTCCGGGAAATGCGATTCTCAATCCTGCGAGAGATACGAGAGAGGCTTCCACGGTTTACCGTTTGGGGGCCTTTTTCTTTTGCGGTTTAGTCTCCGTTGTTTTCCTGCTTCGATCCTCTGTACTCGTCGTACAAACGATCCATGTGGGCTGAAAGCCACTCGCTGAAGGGCTTCGCTTCGACATTCGAAAGCTCGATCGCAACCTTCTTCGATTTGGCATTCATCACGAAATTGAGTGACGTATCGCTCGAAGTCCAATCCCTCCCGGACACACTGGCCTTGGGCTTCTTTGCAGCAGATTTGGCCTTGTAGCGCTTCAGGTAGTCATGGAGCTCATCGAACCGCTTGTCTTCAGTCAGATCAACGAAGCCTGCTGTTTCGACATGCTCCGTGGCAACCTTCAGGAGGGCAGGAGCAAGAAGCAATTGACGGAGGCTAAGCCACCGGTCACGTCCGATCTTCTTGGAGGCCCCGAGCACCTTGAGGATCGACGCCGGGACGGCCTCCACGACACCGAGCATTTTCGAAAGCATCGCCTCATCGATCGCAAGCGACGATCGAACCACATCCTTCGTCATTCCAGACGTAAGCAGGTTCTGTGCGAAGTACGCACGCTCTATGAACGACAGGTTGGAGCGTGCGGAATTTTCCTGCCCCTGGGCGATTGCGGACGTGATGTCATCAAGCTTCTTGACAACTGCCTTGACCGGAATTCCAAGCTCTCTTGCGACTTTGAGACGGCGGTGACCGAAGACGACCATGAAGCGTTGACTATCCGAGGAACTGGGTCGAACCAGAATCGGTGTTGTCTGGCTGGATGAAGCGATCGCCTGCTTGAGCTCCTGGTACTCTTCGCCATCCTCGGAAAGGCGATCGGCGACAAAGGAAACGTCAATCAATCGCGGATCCAGATCCACAATCACTTCGCCTTCCATCAGCTTCTTTGTGTTCTCCGCGAGATCCTCGATGGATCGAACGACAGTCTTGGCTGCACCAGTCATACCGTAGCCAGGCTTTGTCGGTGTCTGGTTAGACGCGATGGAAGCCATGTCCAATTTAGAAAAAGGATTTTCACGTGCCATAGCCGGCCTCCTGGCTCGCTCTCAACGTTGACAAGGAATTGATATGGTTCATCAAATCCCGTGAAAAAACGGCTGACAAGTACGTCATTTCCGCCCCCATGCGCCGTGGATCAACTCCATGATTTCACCGTTGGCTGCGTTCAGGCTTTCCATTGCGCGGTCATAGGTTGACCGGACGAAATCGCCTCGTTCTACCTCGTATAAAGTCTGCTTCTTTATCGAAGCATCAGAAATGGCTGTCGATTTGAGCACATGATTTCGCAACATTTGCTGGGCGAACATCGATTGCATAAACCCGACCATCTGCGCCTGCGGGATGTCCGTCGGCTCGAAGCGCGTAACGAGATACCGGAACCATTCGACGCGCATCTCGGCACCGGCCTCGGCGACCGGACCCATTATGCCACCCAACATCATGAGGAACTGGCTCATCGACATGATATCCAGCATCTGGGGATGGATAGTGATCAAAATGCCTGTCGAAGCCATAAGCGCGGTTATCGTCAGGTATCCCAACTGTGGCGGGCAATCGATAACAACCACATCGTACCTGTCGTCCACCTGCTTCAGCGCATTGAAGATGCGCATGTAGAATAACCGACCGTCCTCTCCCTTCTTGGAGGAGATTGCCAAGGGCACATCATACTCGTATTCCTGCAGGACCAGATTTGCAGGAACCACATCAAGACCGGGAATGTTGGTCGGCTGGATAACCTCCGAGATGAATTTCCGCTCGTCGTCGAAACGAAGCGCTTCGTACAGCGACGCGGTATCATCAAGTTCGGGCTGGATTCCAAAGAGGGACGTCAGTGACGCCTGTGGATCGAGATCGACCGCCAGTACGCGATGACCGGTGAGGGCGAGATATTGTGCAAGGTGCGCAGCGGTCGTCGTCTTTCCGCTTCCGCCCTTGAAATTCACCACCGATACGACCTGCATAGGCTCGCCCTCACGGCGCCGGGGAACGTAGTATCGCTTGTCTGATTTTTTGTTGGATTCGAGATAATCTCGCAGCTCTAACATCTGATCAGCTGTATAGTAGCGTCGGCCACCGAGGGACTCAACCTCCGGCCCCTTGCCCTCCAAATGGATCTGCCGCAGATGGCTCTGGGTGACCCCTATGAAGTCGGCGACTTCTCCCAGCTGGAACTTGCGCAGTCCCTTCTTGGCGTCCGGGGGATATTGTTGACTGCGGAGCATATGCAGCGCATTTGAGATCTTCGCTCCCTGCTGGGCAATCTCGATATCAAATCTGTTGGGCTGCGTATCGCTCATTTTGCAAACTATATCCCGGAGGGCTTCATTTTCGAAAAAATGGCCACAAAGCCATCATTTGCGAAACTATCCCGCGATTCCCAACTCTGAGCAAGGGATTTAAGGTTAACAAGGAGTTAACGCATATTTCCCCATTTCATCGCCCAAGGCGAATCTGCGATCATTTACCGTGAGTTAGTCAGATTTTCTTCCTTTCGCCTAGTCGCCGCGAAATGCAGATTTGCACATGAATCTCATCGTTCCAGCTCACCACACACTCCCATTCTAAGAGCCTGACCAGCGACTCGCTAGACACCTGAGGTGCAGATCTGCACATAGGCACACGCTGAATGAGATGATTTCTGTCCGCATGACCTTGTTCAAGCGGAGATCATCATGCGGATATTGACCGTCGCACCCGAGAAATACGAGCGCCATCGCGACTTCCTGAGACAGATGCACCGTCTTCGCGCGACGGTATTTGGCGGACGTCTCGCCTGGGACGTCTCCATCACTGCGGGTGAAGAGCGCGACCAGTACGATGATTGCAGGCCGACTTATCTTCTGGCAATTGCCGACGGCGGAAAGGTCGCAGGTTGCGTTCGTCTCCTTCCAGCTTCCGGTCCCACAATGCTGGAGCAGACCTTCCCCCAGCTTCTCGATGCAAGTTCACTTCGCCCTCATTCTGGGATGGTCGAGAGTTCACGCTTCTGCGTCGATACCTCACCTGCCTCGCAGAGGGGGGCAAGCCAACTGCATCTTGCGACGCTCACCTTGTTCGCCGGTATCATCGAATGGTCGATGGCGAGCGGCTACAGCGAGATCGTCACGGCCACCGATCTCCGCTTCGAGCGCATCCTGAAGCGAGCGGGATGGCCGTTGCAGCGTCTCGGTGAACCGGCCACGATTGGTAACACCATCGCTATCGCCGGAAGCCTGCCGGCCGACCTTAGCAGCTTTGAGCAGGTTTGCCCGCAGGGTTTCCATTCGACCTCGCAGATCGATGGGTCATTGCTCAGGAGCGCTGCGTGACCCAACTCCGCTCCCATCCCCGCCTGGTCCGCAAATTACAGGACGCGCTCGGCGACCAACTGTGCATCGCCCTCGATGACGCCACCGTTGTCGAGATCATGCTCAATCCGGACGGCAGGCTGTTCATCGAGCGGCTGGGGCACGGCGTTGCACCGGCCGGCGCGATGAGCACCGCCGCAGCCGAAGTTGTCATCGGCAGTGTTGCGCATGCCCTGCAGTCGGAGGCCGACGACGAGCGGCCGATCATCTCTGGCGAACTTCCGATTGGCGGGCACCGCTTCGAGGGGCTGTTGCCACCGGTGGTCTCCGGGCCGGCATTCACGATCCGCCGTCGTGCTTCACGCCTCATTCCACTGACCGAGTATGTGAAGTCGAAGGTGATGACCGAGGCCCAGGCATCTTCCATTCGCAGTGCGATCGACGCTCGTATGAACATCGTCATCTCGGGCGGCACGGGCTCGGGGAAGACCACACTCGCCAATGCCATCATCGCCGAAATCGTCACTGCGTCCCCGGACGATCGAATGGTGATCCTCGAGGACACCGCCGAAATTCAATGCGCGGCCGAGAACGCCGTGTCGCTGCATACCAGCGATACCATCGACATGGCGCGTCTGCTCAAGAGCACGATGCGCCTGCGACCCGACCGCATTATTGTTGGCGAGGTCCGCGACGGCGCGGCGCTAACACTGCTCAAGGCCTGGAACACCGGCCATCCCGGCGGCGTCACCACGATCCATTCCAACACGGCGATGTCAGCCTTGCGCCGGCTGGAGCAATTGACGGCAGAAGCCAGCCAGCAGCCGATGCAGGAGGTGATCGGCGAGGCCGTCGATCTCGTCGTTTCCATTGAACGAACGGGGAAGGGAAGGCGGGTCAGTGAGGTCATCCACATCGAGGGATATCGCAACGGCCGCTACCAGACCGAACACTATGCCCAGATCGATGAGGACAGCCATGTCGCGTAGAACCAATATTTTACTCACCTGCGCGGCACTGGTCGCCGTCTCAGTCAGTCTTGCAGAACCGACGCTGGCCTCATCGGGCGGCGGCGGTCTTCCCTGGGAATCGCCGCTGCAACAGATCCAGCAATCGATCACCGGGCCAGTCGCCGGGTTCATTGCGCTGGCTGCTGTCGCCATTGCCGGCGCCATGCTGATCTTCGGAGGTGAGCTGAATGATTTCGCGAGACGTCTTTGCTATGTCGCGCTGGTCGGCGGGGTACTCCTCGGAGCCACCCAGATCGTCGCTCTCTTCGGTGCGACCGGCGCCTCGATCGGCGAGGGCCACGCACAGGCCGAGCAAGGAAGTCCCGAACAGAAGACGACGCCGGCCATAGCGGGGGAGGGGGCTCATGGCTGAGGCCGGCTCCTCTCTTGCACGCTCGCGGGTACACAGGGCGCTATCGCGTCCGAACCTGTTGATGGGTGCCGACCGCGAACTGGTGCTGCTGACGGCGCTTGCCGCCATCATCCTGATTTTCGTTGTCCTGACCTGGTATGCGGCACTGTTCGGCATCGCGATCTGGCTGGTAGCCGTCGCGGCGCTGCGCATGATGGCCAAATCCGATCCACTGATGCGCCGGGTTTATCTCCGCCACATCTCTTACAAGACGTCGTATCGCGCGACGTCGTCGCCGTGGCGCAAGTTCTAAGAGATGGTAGCGCTCAAATCATTCCGCCATTCCGGACCGTCATTCGCCGATCTGGTGCCTTATGCCGGCCTCGTCGATAATGGGGTCATCCTGCTGAAAGACGGCTCCCTGATGGCCGGCTGGTATTTTGCCGGGCCGGATAGCGAGAGCTCGACCGACGCCGAGCGCAACGAGGTGTCGCGACAGATCAATGCCATTTTGTCCCGGCTGGGCTCGGGATGGATGATCCAGGTCGAGGCTATCAGGGTGCCAACCGGCGATTATCCGACTGAGGCCGAATCTCATTTCCCCGATCCGGTCACACGCGCCATCGACGATGAGCGACGGGCGCATTTTCAGACGGAAAGGGGTCATTTCCAGAGCCGGCATGCGCTGATCCTGACATGGCGACCGCCGGAGCCGCGGCGCTCCGGCCTGACGCGCTATATCTATTCGGATGCGGCCAGCCGTTCCGCCACGTACGCCAACAAGGCACTCGAGAGTTTCCTGACCTCGGTCCGGGAGGTCGAGCAGTATCTTGCCAATGTCGTGTCGATCCGCCGGATGATGACGCGGGAAACCCCGGAGCGCGGCGGCTATCGCGCTGCGCGCTACGACGAGCTCTTCCAGTTCATTCGCTTCTGCGTGACCGGCGAGAACCATCCAGTTCGCCTGCCAAACATCGCCATGTATCTCGACTGGCTGGTGACTGCTGAGCTTCAGCATGGCCTGACCCCAATGGTCGAGAACCGTTTTCTCGGTGTGGTGGCGATCGACGGCCTGCCGGCCGAAAGCTGGCCGGGCATTCTCAATACGCTCGAACGGATGCCACTCACCTATCGTTGGTCGTCCCGCTTCGTCTTCCTCGACGCCGAGGAAGCACGGGCAAAGCTCGAACGCACCCGCAAGAAGTGGCAGCAGAAGGTGCGGCCGTTCTTCGACCAGCTTTTCCAGACACAAAGCCGCTCGGTCGACCAGGACGCCATGCTGATGGTGGCGGAAACCGAGGACGCCATTGCCGAAGCGTCTTCGCAGCTGGTCGCCTATGGTTATTACACGCCGGTCATCGTGATCTTTGAAGAAGATCCGACCCGGCTCCAGGAAAAGTGCG
>DASWOH010000042.1:0-15545 GCA_036398815.1 Rhizobium sp.
TCTTGATCAGCACGTCAGTGCCCGGCGCCTTCATCAGGCTGCTATCGGACGCCGTTGCGAAGCCCGCTGGCGTGGCAGCATAGGGAACCGTGAAATCTATCGTCTGCTTGCGCTCGTCAGTAATCGACAGCGCATCCATGATGACGTCGTATTTGCCGGCGTTCAGCGCGGTGATCATGCTGTCCCAATCGGACGCGACGAATTTGCAGTCCAGCTTGGCGCGCTCGCAGACGATCTTCATCAGCTCAGGCTCGAAACCGCCGAGCGAACCGTCGGAGTTCGTCAAGTTCCAGGGCGCATAAGCGCCTTCTGTCGTGATGGTAACGGATTTCCATTCCTTTGCAGTGGCGGGAATGGTCGCTGTGGCCAGTGCCATGGCCGCCGAAATGAAAAAAGCTCTAAGATGCATAGTTTGTTCTCCACTCTGGTTGGGTTTTACGGCCTCCGGTCTTTCCGCCGGCTTTGCTGATTTCTACAAGCGACTATCGAGCCGCCTGATCTTTTATGTTGTATATGGTACCATAGGAAAAAATTTGTGTTATGCAAGTGAAAAGTCAAAAATTGAGCGCGAGATGCCGCTGCACAAGGAATGAGCAATGACACAATTAAGCAACCCGCATAAGTTGCGCGCACTGAGTGACGGTTCACCCCTTTATGTCACGGTCAAAAAGGCCATTCTGGATAAGATCCATAGCGGCGAATGGCTGCCCAAGCATCGCGTGCCGTCGGAAAACGAACTGGTGGCCGATTTGGGCGTCAGCAAGATGACCGCAAACCGGGCATTGAGGGAGTTGGCCAACGAAGGCGAGCTTGTCCGCATACAGGGCGTTGGCTCCTTTGTCGCCGACAGAAAGGGATATTCAGCGCTCTTCGAAGTTCGCAACATTGCGGAGGAGATTGCCGAGAGGGGCAATGTTCATCGGGCAACCGTGGTCATTTTAGCCAAGGAAGCAGCCTCTCCGGAGGTCGCGGACCATCTCGAGTTGGAGATCGGCACGCCGGTATTCCACTCGTTGATCATCCATAACGAGAATGACATACCGGTCCAGCTGGAGGACCGCTTCGTCAATCCGAAGAGCGCCCCCGCCTATCTGGAACAAGACTTTACGATCCAGACGCCCAATGCTTACCTGACCGAGGCTGCTCCGCTCAGCAGCTCGGAACATGTTGTCGAGGCCGTGACGCCGCGGCCCTGGGAATGCAAGTTGCTGCTGATGCTGGGCTCCGAGCCATGCCTTGCCATCCGCCGGCGCACTTGGTCCGGCAGCCAGACGGTCTCATCTGCCCGATTGCTCTATCCGGGCAGCCGTTATCAACTTCGGGCGCAGAGCGCGAAAAATACCGCCGACTGACGCATCTATGTTGTATATGGAAGTTACGCCCTCATTGCCGGACCGCCCACGCTTCTGACGAAACAAGGCAGTCCGGATCTGCGGAAGAGGCCGGAGAGACGACGCCCCCGGCCCCAAAATTCAAAAGCAGCAAGCTGCTGAAGCGACCTCCATCTGGGCTCAGGCCGTCTTCTTTATCTGTCCTCGATCGAAGATCACCGGGAACCAGTCCTCGCGCAGCTTCTGGCCTTCCTGCATGTCGTGGCCGGGAAACGGCGGTGACGTCCGACCTGGGCGTTCAACATACCGCGCGTCATCTCCAACAAGCCGCAAGGAGAAGGCTCGACGCCGGGTCCCCGCATTGTTGCCGCGCGCACCATGCAAAACCTTGTAGTTGAAGGCGACCGCATCGCCCGGCTCCATCTCCCATTCGCGAATATCCATGCCTTCGGCTTCCGGGTCCGGAACAGGCAAATAGTCGCCGGTGCCGGCGTAGAAATTTTCTTCCGACAGCCAGCGGGTCGGCAAGACCGGCTTTTCCCAGAGGTGCGAGCCCGCCACGCATCGCAACGAGGCTTCGCGCACGGGGTCAAGAGGAGACCAGAAGCTGACGGTCTGCTGGCCTTCGACAAAGTAATAGGGCGAATCCTGATGCCAGGGCGTGGGCTTGGATGTGCCCGGCTCTTTGACCAGAACATGATCGTGGAATATCTGGACGGCTTGAGACCGCATGATATCGGCGGCAACTTCGCCGGCCGCCGAATTGAACATAGTATCCTCGAATTCGGGGATGCGGTTCCAGTTGCAATAATCGTCGAAGAAGCGGCCGGTATCGCCAGCCTTGAGATTCTCCGAGGAGTAGGGTCCGGGCTCGGACATATTGCGCTCTATCCCGGCGCGCAGGATTTCGACATAGTCCTTGAACAGACCACGTATGAGGACAACGCCGTCGCGCTGAAAGATATCGATATGTTCCTGTGTTAAAAGCGGGTGTGTCATGTATGCCTCCTGGTTAAGAATGCTGGAAGCCTAGCTCCTGACAAACGCCAGTTTCCAATATTGTCTGACAAACCAACATTTAGGCCCATGCTATATCTCACCCTTAGGCAATACGAATATGTTTTGGCCGTCGCAAAGGCCGGCAGCCTCGCCGGTGCCGCCGCACAGCTCAATGTATCGCAGCCGTCATTATCCGTGGCGCTGACCCAGGTGGAGGAACGGCTTCGGCAGAAGCTTTTCATCCGGCGTAAAGGCGCGCGTATAGCTCTGACCGCATTTGGCGAAAGATATCTGGAACAAATCGAAGATCTTCTGGACAAGGCGCGCAAACTGGACGACCCGGACCGCCTGCGACAATTCACGAGCGGCCGGATCACCATCGGCTTCTTTGATGACCTGGCGCCCTTCTACCTTGGCCCTCTCCTGAAAGCGCTGGCGAGCGGTTTGCCCAATGCCGATGTCCATTATCGCATTGCCGGCTTCTCAGCGTTGGCAAGGGATATGCTGGAAGAAAGGATCGATCTGAGCGTGACGTATAACCTCGGATTTGACACGAGCTTCGAGCGGCACATGCTGACCGAGCTTGGCCCCTGCGCACTCGTTGCGACAGGAACGCTATTGGCCGACCGGCAAACGGTCAGCCTACAGGACCTTGTTCCCTTTCCGCTCATCCTTTCGGAAGACGGTCTGTCGATACGGCATATGCTTCGCCTTTTCCAAAGAATTAGTGCCAAACCAACCGTGGAACACCGTGTTCAGTCTCTGGAAGTCATGCGTAGTTTGGTGGGAAGCGGAGCTGGCATCGGCATCAGCTACACCGTCCCCCCTTATGCAGAAACTTATGATGGCAAGCGGATTACGGCGGTCCCGATCGCCGAGGATTTTGCAAAGGAGCCGATTATTCTGGCCCGGAACGGGCTCAAACCCGCCAACGGTCTGCTTCAGCAGGCAATCGAAATCATTATCCGTTCTTTTTCGGAGGCCAAAGCTTAGCCTGCGATGTCATGGCAGTGAATCGGCATGGCCCCTGATACTAACCGGCATGACAAATAATTGTTTTTGTTGAGGCGACTGGGGTCATTACGCGATACTTATATATACACACAAGGTCGTTGCTTGCGATCGCCTCTGCTAGCCCCTTCCCACCTCGCCAAAATTGCTAGCGTGGAATTCGCAATGCCGCGAACTCCGGACAACGAATGAGTGCCAGTGCGAACCTCAGCTGTCGTCGGCGGAATTTCTCATGAGGTCTTCAGTTTTTCAGATGCCCGATCTGACTTTTCGATGTCCTCCAATCCGTGCACTATCGCAGTGCCGATGATCGATTTCGGCGTGGCGGACGGGTCGCCAACTCCTCCAAAACCCATCCCGCGCAGGAACGCTCTGCTGGCAGCTAGGTCGTTGAGAACGCTGCCCGTATTTTGCGGATCTCGCTCCTGTTCAATGGTGATGTAGCCGCCGTATCCAAGCTCAGTCAGACGTGCGCGGACGGACTGATAGTCGATCGAGCCGCGACCGATGGGGCACATGACACCCTTGGCGCAGGCATCGAAGAAGCGGATGCGCTCTTCCATGACCTCGGCATAGACCTTGGCGTCGATATCCTTGAAATGGATGTAGTCGACGCGATCCCAGTATTGCCGAAGGGTGGCAACAGGATCCATGCCGGAATAGGCCATATGACCCGTATCAAGGCACAGCCCGGCGAGATCGGCCGGAATGTCGTCGACTACGCGCTGCAACTCGTCTGCGAATTCGATATATCCGCCCGCATGCGGATGGATGGTCGCACGCACCCCATATTTGTCGCGCGCAAGCGCGGCAATGGCATGGATATTGGCGATCATACCCTGCCAGGCGCCGTCGTCGAGACGCGGAGCCCGATCGGAATGACCGGCCGCATAATCGCGCTCGTCATGGCCCCAATCCATCACCGTGAGGTAAGGCGCCGTATAGCGTTGGCCTGGATGGGTTTCAGGTTTCGGTAGCCGGGTGATAAGCGCGCAGATTTCATCGGTCTGGCGCAGAAGATTTTCATGGTTCGCCGGGGAAACGAGATCGTCGAAGATCGTGCCGGCGACAATCTTCAGACCACGCTTGTCGAGCGCATCGGAAACGCGCCCCAGGTCAAGTGGAAGGTAACCATAGGGTCCCAGTTCCAACCCACCGAAACCGGCCGCCTGCGCCTCGTCGAGCACCTTTTCCCAGGCAGGCAGATGCGGATTGTTGACATCGTCGACACCCCAGCAGCAGGGGGCAGTGGTTATGGTGATCGGATTGCTCATCAAGTGTTCACCGTGATTGTCTCGAAGTTAAATGACCGGTGAAGCGGCTCATGAAACTCGAGGAAACGTTGCGTATGGTCTTTGAGCAGGTGTTCCGCATGAGCCTGCGCATCTTCCCAGGATTCGATAAACACCAGCCGGTCCGGATTGTCCGTGCGGGTAAAACAGTCAAACGAAAGACATCCGTTTTCAGCCCTCGTCGCTAATTGCACCTCCGGGGCGCGGGCGAGGATTTCATCCTGCGTCCCCGGAACAAGCTCAATCGCGACGATGAACTTGCACGGTTGTGTCATCGGCTGATCGTCGCCTGCAGTGCGTCGATGGACGACTGGATGCCGGCGTCCGTCGACATGGTGAAGTCTTCCATTTCGAGGCTGACCCAGCCGTTGTAGCCAACCATGCGCACGACGGAGAAGAACTCCTTCCACCACTGCAGATCATGTCCGGCGCCGACGGCAACGTAGTTCCAGGTGCGGTTGGCGACGTCCGTCACATCCTTGAGTTCCAAGAGGCCGTTGACGTCTGCCAGCCCGCGCTCGATGCGTGTGTCCTTGCCGTGGCAATGATGGATGGCGCTTCCAAGCGCCCGCGCGGACGCGATCGGATCGGCGCCCTTCCAGAACAGATGGCTGGGATCGAGGTTCATGCCGACGGTCGGGCCGACCTCGTTGCGCAGGCGAAACAGCGTCTCGGGGTTCCAAACGAGCATCGCGGAAAAGTTCTCCAGCGCATATTTCTCGACGCCGACCTCTTTGGCGAGCTTGACGAGATCGTGCCACAGCGGAAATGCACGGTCCTCCCATTGATAGCGATCGCGTTCGGGCATCTCCTCCGGCCAGCTCTTGGTGTAGACGAGCCAGTTGGGCACGCTGTCGCCGGGCGCTGCTTCCGGCAGCCCCGACATCGTCACGATCGTCTTGACGCCGATCTCACCGGCCAGACGGATCGTCTGCTCCATCTCCGTGCGATGCCGCTTACCCATCTCGCCCGGATCGAGCGGGTTGGCCGAGCAATTCAAAGCAGCGATTTCGAGCCCACGGGCCTCGATCTCCTTCAGCTTGGTCTTCAGGAGACCCTTGTCGGCCAGCAGCTCTTCGGCGCGAAAATGCGGCGCGCGCGACCAACCGCCGCCGGTCATTTCGATACCTTCGACGCCGAGCTTCACGCATTTGTCGAGCATATCGGTGAAGGACAGATCGCCCATCACGTCGGTGCAAATCGAGAGTTTCATCTACTTGTCTTTCTAGTGTTCGAATAAGTGCGGGGGCGCGCGCTTGGGAGGGGTGCACGCCCCCTGGGAGGAGCTATTTGAAGTCGATCCAGGCAGCGCCTGCATCCGCCGAGCGGACGCAGTTCTCCAGCCACCGCACGCCTTCCGTTCCAGCCTTGATGCCCGGATAATGATGGGTCTTCAGGAAGGCTTCGTCGCCGCGGTTCCTGGCGTCGATGGCCTGAGCGATCCAAAGGTAGATGTTCGACCAGCTGTCGCCGAGGCCCTCGGTATGAAGTGCGCCCATCCGGTCGACGGCAAGGCTTTCTTCCTCGAGATACGGCATGCCGTGATGGAGGATCCGGTTCGGTTCGCCCTGCACGTCGTAGAGCAACTGGTCCGGATGGCTGTCCGACCATTCGACGGATGCCTTGGAGCCGACGAACCGGTAACGTTGCGAACCCATGTTGCCGGCATTGACGGAGGACACCCAGAGACGACCGCGTGCCCCGTTGTCGTAATGCATCAGCACGGTTGCATGATCTTCGAGCGGGGCGCGGCTCGGAATGAAAGCCTTGCGGTCGCAAAGAAGCTTTTCGATCTTCAGGTGCGGCAGCACGATCTCGGAGAGGTAGTAGAGATGCGTACCGATATCGCCGAGAACGAAGGTCGGACCGGCGGTCTTGGGATTGGTCCGCCATTTCAGGGCCTCGGAAGCACCGACGTCATCCCCCGCATTGAAGCCGTGGGTATACTGGAGATCCACGATGCGGATTTCGCCCAGCATGCCCCTGGCAACCATGGCCGCCATCTGATGGACGAGAGGATGGCCGGTGAAGCCGTAGGTGACGCCGACGATAAGCCCCTTCTCGTTTGCAAGCGTCTCGATTTCCTCGCACTCGGCGACCGTGAAGAACAGCGGCTTTTCGCAGATGACGTGGATGCCGGCTTCCAGGCACGCCTTGGTGATTTCATAGTGCGTGAAGTTCGGGGTGGCTATGGATACGACCTCGACGCCGTCTTCGCGTGCGGTCTCCTTGGCGATCAGTTCCTTGTAGTCCGCGTAGCACCGGTCAGCCTCTACGCCGAGGTTGACGCCAAAGTCCCGGCCCCGAGCAGCGTCGAGGTCGAATGCGCCGGCAACCAGTCGATAGGTGCCGTCACGCAATGCGCCGGTACGGTGTTTGTAACCCACCTGCCCGGTGCGGCCGCCGCCAACCATACCCCAACGCAGCGGCCGTTCTGTTTTCTTTTCACCATTGATCATTTCATATCTCCTCCGGCCCTTTACCGGTTTTCATGGCACAGCTTCGCCGTCCGGCGGTTGAGACCCGGCGCCGCTGCAAATCTCTCTTCAAATTGTGCGCGCTTTCACGCGGTGCTGCTTGCGTGGCCCCTTCACAGTGCGAGGGGCCGACTTCTGCCTCGGGCTACGCTTTCCGGTATTTGTCGACGTAACTCTGCATCTCGTTGCACATGAAGCGTCCGGACGCGTCCGCCTTGTCTTCCCAAGCGAATACGCAGGAGGTCATGATGCCGTCGAAGCCGATCTCGGCGAGCGTGCCGAAGAAGTCGTCCCATGGCACCTCGCCCTGGCCGATGTTGAGGTGCTGATGCACCCGTGCCTGTGTACCGGGTGGATTGAGGATGTAACGCAACCCCGAACTGGCCTTGTGATTGAAGGTGTCGCCGACATGTACGTGCGCGAGCACATCCTTCGCTTCCCTGAGCATCGCCTTGGTGTCGTCTCCGAAATAGAAGGTATGCGGGGCGCAATAGAGGAACTTGACGTTTTTCGAATTGACCGTGCGGATGATATCGAGGGCCGGCTGCAAGGTCTCGCACCAGTCTTCCGGGTGCGGCTCGACGTGTAGGTTGATGTTTTCGCGTTCGAAGATCGGCACCAGTTCTTCCATCGAACGCCACCAGGCATCCTCGCAGGCCTCGATCATCGAGCCTGTGTGGCAGCAATAGCAGGATCCCTTGTCGGGATGTGGTCCGCGCCCGAATTCGGAATTCATGGTGTCGACTTCCAGCTCCACCGCGATTTCGATCGCGCGCTTCCAGTGCTTGACGGCAGCCTGCCGCTCGCTCTCATCGTTTGAAGCCCAGCGATACATGGGCAGAAGAGAAGCGATCTTCACGTTCTCGGCGGCAAGAGCCTTCTTGAAGGACCTGATCCGATCTGGAAATACGCGAGGCGCCTTGAACCACTCAAGGAAATCCGCTCTTGGGGATAGCTCTATCCACTCGTAACCGAGCTCACGAACTTTCGCCGGCAAGGCTTCCAGCGAAAGATGCCGATGCATGAAAGGGTCAAGTGCAATTTTCATGGGTCTTCCCTCCTATTCAATCACTTGGCCGTCACCGGTGGAGGATGACCCTCATGTACGGCCATATAGCTTTCGACTTCGGCACCGAGGTTCGCCAGTGCCTCGCCACCCGCCATCAGATCGGTTATTTCTTCGCGCGTCTTCTCTCCCTTACGGAAGTTGGCCGCGACTGCGCCGCGGATGAGGACGGCAAAGTTGTCGCCGACCGCCATCGCATGCGTCACCTGGTGGGTGATAAAAATGACGGCAATGCCGCGCTTTTTCGCTTCGAGGACGATACGCAGGACATGGGAGGCCTGCTTGACGCCCAGAGCCGCCGTCGGCTCATCGAGGATGAGGACACGTGCTCCAAAATGCACGGCGCGTGCAATTGCAAGCGATTGACGCTCGCCGCCGGACAGGCCACCGATCAATCGGTCGCCGTCGTCGATCCGTGTGATACCAAATTGCTGAATGGCCTTAACCGCGATTTCATTGGCCTTCTTCCGGTCGTAGATCTTGAAGGGCCAGAAACCCTTTGTCGGTTCCGCGCCAACGAAGAAGGAGCGGCCGATGCTCATCAGCGGAAAGGTTCCTCCAAATTGGTGAACGGTGGAGATTCCAGCTTTTTGCGCCTCCCGCGGGCCGGGGAAACTTGCAACCTGGCCATCCATCAAAAGCTCGCCACTGCTCGGCTGATAGACGCCGGCAAGTGTTTTGATGAGGGTGGATTTACCGGCGCCATTGTCACCCAGCAAACACAGAACTTCGCCAGCATGTACCTTCAGGGAGATGTCAAGGAGAACGTCGATCGGTCCAAAAGACTTATTGACGTTCCTCAGTTCGAGAATTGGAGTGCCCATGGCTGCCCTCACTTCTTCTTCGGTGAGTAGGTCAGGGCCATGATACGGAACGTGTTGTTCATCAACACGGCCAGCAGCAGCATGACGCCGATGATCAAGCTCGACCAATTGCGGTCAAATGTCGTGAAATAGATGCCCTGGTTGACGATCGCGAATGTAATCGTGCCGAGAAAGATCCCGATGATCGAACCGAAACCGCCGGTCAGCAGTACCCCGCCAACGACGACGGCGATAATGGAATTGAAGATGAAGGTCATGCCCGAGGAAACCTGCGCAACATTGAACAAGATCGCTTGGCACATTCCGACGAAGGCTGCGCTGACCGACGAGAGCACAAAAAGTGTCACGGTGAGCCTATCCGTTGGAATACCTGCGTTTCTCGCACTGGCGCCGTCGCCCCCCAAAGCAAATATCCAGTTTCCGAAAGGCGAGAAGTGAACGTAAAAAATGTAGGCAGCCGTTACGCCCAGCCACCAGAAAATCGTCACCTGGAAACTGCCACCGACGAAGGACCCGAAGATCGACTTGGCGACGACCCCGGATTCGGCCGGACTGAGCGCCACGCTGGTCGTTCCGGTCAGAAGCACCGAGCAACCCAGAATAAGTCCCTGCACGGCAAACAATGTGCCAAGGGTCACGATGAGGGATGGAACTGCGGTCCGAATAACCAGGATGCCGTTGATCAAGCCGACCACCAGCCCCAAAGCCAAGGCGCCCAGAATACCCAACCAGATCGGCATGTCGTAGTGACCGGAAATGATGGCGACCGTCAAAGCGCCCGCTGGAATCATGGCCCCGATTGAAATATCAAGTTCGCCCGAGATCATCAGCAGACCGACGGGAAAGGCGACGATCCCGAGATTGGCAGCGACGTTGAGCCAGCTCGCAGCACCCGCCGGCTTCAGGAATTCAACACTTCCGAAGACAGCGAAGAAGATGAGCACAAAAGCGAGGCCCAGAAAGGCGCCGGATTCGGGGCGACGAATAAGGTCGCCCAAGGACAGGTTTCTCACGTAATTCACTCCCATGTTGACCGTAGGCTGAACAAGCCAATCGAGGCGATCCTCAGCCCAGCGAATGCCCCGCCGATCCACCGACAGTTTATCGGGGATCGACGTGAAACATTGGCGTGCGGTCAGCGCGCGCCCTTCGAGACGCCCGCCAAAGTTGCTTCGATGTTCGATTTGTCAACGATACCCGGACCGGTGAGTATCGGGGACGTCGGAAGATCCGTTCCGAAATCAATCGCGGAAGCCAGAAGCGTCACTGACAGGAGCGACTGGAGATAGGGCTGCTGGTCGATGGCGAAACCCTGCGTTCCGTCCTTGATGCGATCAAGGCCGGACTGGTTAAGGTCGAACGTCCCGAGAAGAACAGTTTCGGTCTTTCCGGCTTGCTGAATACCGATGGCAGCCGAGTCCGCGTCGCCTGCGGCGATCGCGATGAGACCGTCGATGGTTGTATCCTGGAGCAGCGTCGCCTTAATGGCTTCTGCGACTGCTGTGGCATCACCAAAGCTTGTTGCCGGCAGCGGCAGCTGCTTGCCGGTGCCGCCCGCTTTGGTAATCCCGTCGATGACACCCTTGCAACGCGCTTCCAGATTGATGGCGCCCGGAATGGTGTTCACGCAGATGACGTTCTTTTTGCCATTTTTGAAGAAATACTCGCCGCCTGCGACACCCGCGATATAATCATCGGAGCCGACAAAATTGATGGCGCCGAGTTCCTTGGCTTTATCGATCCCGCCCGCATTCATCAGGATGACCTTGATGCCGGTGGACACAGCTTGCTTGATTGCCGGATCCTCGCCCTCGGGGACCCAGTTGGGGATGACAAGGCCATCGACTTTTTGGCTGATTGCCGTCTGAATGAGCTGCACGACGTCCGGAGCGAAATTGTCATAGGTCTGAAGGCGCAGGTAGTTCACCTTGCCGCCATTGGCCTCAACGACCACCCGGGCATCATCGACACCCTTCTTGATGAGGTTCCAAAATGCATCGTCATTCTTGCCGCCAATCACGGCAATATTGGCTGCCATTGCCGATGGCACAGCGAAAACAACAATGGCCGTCGCAAGCAATGCTGCGCATAGGCGCTTATTACCCTTCATAACGTCTCCTCCCGTTTCCCATCGTCCCTAGGACGTGGTTGATCTGTAGCGCCCGAAATGTCAAAATGAAATTGGCTTGGCGTGTTGAAGCATATTTCGTTCCAGAATGTTTCATTCACAAATGACATGGAGGAGGGCGTGAATGAATAGACCTACGATAGCTGTTCTGGCGAACACGGCCGGGGTCAGTCTGTCCACAGTCAACCGGCTCCTGCACGGGACCGGGACTGTGCGGGCCGACACCGTCGACCGGATCCTTGAAGCGGCCGACAAGATCGGTTTTTACGGCCTTGGGGCATTACGCCAACGCAAGTACGATACTCTGCCGCGGCACCGGTTCAGTTTTTTGATGCAGCAGTCACACAGACCGCTTTATCGATTGTGGGCAGAGGGGCTCACGGCCGCCGCCCATAGAAGAATCGACGCCGTCATCGAACCGAAGGTTATATTCGAAGACGACTTATCTCCGGAGGCGGTCTCCGCGAACCTCTTGCAGATCGGTCAGACCGCTGATGCCGTGGCAATTATCACGGCGGATCACCCTTTGGTAAGCCAGGCAATCGACGAGTTGCGCGGCAGAGGTGTTCCTGTGGTCGCATATGTTACAGATTTGTCGGCCGCAAGCCGCGCCGGCTTTGTCGGCACCGACAATTGGAAAAGGGGAAGAACCGCCGCGTGGTTCATCAGCCAGACGGCCGACGAGCCGGGCAAGGTATTCCCTCTGGTTGGCAGTAATCGATATCAATGCCAGGACATCGCCGATGCAAGCTTTCGGTCGTACATGCGGGAGAACGCGCCAGCGTTTCAGATCAGCGAAACGCTTCTGACACACGAGGTACCTGAAAATGCATATAAGATCGTACGACGCCTGATTGCTCAAGAGCCGGAAATCAAGGGCATCTTTGTTAACGGCGGCGGTATTTCGGGGGTGTTGCGCGCCATGCGCGAACTCCCGCCAGAGCGGCAGGGCAAGGTTCGCATCGTTTGCAGCGATGTGGGACCAGAAACGCGCAAAGGACTGAGTGAGGGCCTGATCACGGCGTCCTTGTGTCATCCCCTCGACAAAATGCCGGGTGAACTTATCGACGTGATGCTGCGACTGATCGAGCGTCGGGATACGTCCTCCATTGAACAGCGCATCGTCCCATTCGATATTCTAACGCCTGAGAGCATATGGACGTAGCTAACGCCGGCCACTCTCAAGCATGAGCAGTTCGCACCAGCTTGGCTTCGAGTCCGGTCTCTCATCGTCTTGGCCTGCCCCCTGAAAGGGTTGCAGTCTCCACCAAAACCCGACTTGAAGAACTAGGCTGTTGATTGCCGCCAACCTTGCCGCGTCATCTGGAACGACCATAGCGCTTTATTTCGCCACGGGCGACAAGGGCATATCCGGCGGGATGAAGAGTGGGGATCTCCCCAGTCTGAACATCCCCTTCATCAGCAACCTCCCTATCCTGGGACCCTTGCTTTCTGGCCATCACATCCTCACCTACGCCTCGCTACTCGCCGATCCGCTCGTCAGCGTCATAATGGCAAGGACGCCATTCGGCCTGCGCATGCGCGCGGTTGGTGTCAATCCCAAGGCCGCTGCGATGACAGGAATTACGATCCAACGCATACAGATGTGGGCGCTAGTCATCTCGGGTGCGCTCGGCAGCGTTGCGGGGGCGTATCTCTCGATAGGCTATGTGACCTAGTTTGCGCGGGACATGACCGCCGGTCGCGGCTTTATTGCAATCACTATTGAGGTCATGGGCATGGGCACGGCATGGGGGGCGCTTCTTGCGGCACTGGTCATCGCGATCGCGCAAACACTGGCAATCACATTGCAAAGCCTCGGGCTGCCCAACGAGTTCATGCAGATGATCCCATACGTGGTGCCAATCATCATTCTGACGATATGGGCCGGGCGAAACCGGAAGCCTTCGCGGCCCATTAACCGAAATCAAGCAGTAGTAGGAAAGAAACATGAAAGCCTGGGAATATACGCGCGATCTCCTTCGCGATACGAAACCTGTTGTCCGCACGGCTGAAGAGCAGATATGGGACGCAAGCGCACAAATGGCGGCACAGGACGCCGAGGTCGCACAATTTTGGAAAAGCAAGGTCCCTGGATCGGCGGCCCCGGAGAGTCTGATGGCTGCCGCACTTCAATCGCTGGAAAACAGGGGATATGTGCTGGCACCCTACAATGAGCTGCTGGCCGAGGGGCAGGCGGCACTGGCTCGCAGTGACTACGAGCGACTTTATACCATCGATATGAAGTGCCGCGTGCTCATGCGCGCCGCCTGGGCAAACCCCGAGCACGCGTCGCAATAGACGGTCCGGTACGGCAGCTGGGAAGAGTTCGAACGATCGATCGTGTGACCCGAAGACCGCTTCTATGATGTTGCGGACGACGACTTTCGAGATCGCATTCGCGGCGGCTGGCTAGCCCAGCTTGTCGGTGCAGCCGCAGGCACCGCGCTTGAGGGCTACTCAGCTGACAACATACGACAAGTGTTCGGGCCGATACGCGACTACGTTCGAGAACCCAACACTTACAATGACGACATCACATTCGAGATCTCGTTCCTTGAGGCCTATGCTGACAAGGGGCCCGCGGTCTCGGGCGTCGACATCTGCGAGCGTTGGACATCGCTCATTCCGACGGCATGGTCGGCCGAAGCTATTGCAATCGCAAATATGCGACGGGGAATGGTCCCCCCGGAAACTGGTTACACTGACAATCCCTTCGACGAATGGATCGGCGCCCAGATGCGAGGGGTTATCTGCGGCATGGTCGCCCCCGGGCAGTCTCGTCAAGCAGCGCGGCTCGCATGGCTGGACGGAGAGATTTCCCACACGAGTAACGGTATCCTTGGCGAGGTGTTCAACGCGGTTCTCGCGGCTCGGGCATTTGTGGAGCGCGACACAATGGTGTTGCTCAAGTCCATCATCAATTTGTTCAGCCCCGATACCGAGTATGGACAGGTGCTTGCGCATGCGCTGCAGACCTGCATGACTTCTGCCGATTGGGAAGCTGCGTGGAAAATTTGCGACGAACGATATGTGGAATACAACTGGATCCACGCCTACCCGAACGCGGCGGCCCAAGTGGTCGCGCTGTATTATGGTCACGGTGACTTCGACCTAACATTGGAAATCATCTGCGGCATCGGTCACGATGTCGATTGCAATGCCGCACAGATCCTATGTGTTCTCACCATCCAGCACGGAAGTCATGTGGTCGCATCGAAGTGGTCCGCACCGCTTTTAAGGGATAACATCATTACCTACATGCGCCGTCCGGCAAGAATAGCTTTTGATGAACTCGTCAATCAGACTGTTGGAGCCGTTCGCCGCTGGGCTTGATAATTGCCAATGATAGTGTGCTGGCGAAAGCCGAGTGCCCAGTACGGTTGAGGCTCGGTAACCGAAATTTTTGGAAAATATAAGCGCCAGATTTGATGTCTGGCGCACATGGGATGTCAGTAAATCGTCCACAAGCGGCGATTGCCACGCCTGCGACCGGTACGGGGTCAAGTCCTGCCAACGAAGCCGGCTGCTTACTTGAGCAGTCGCGACAAGGCGAGCTCGCGATTGAGTACCGCGCTTTTGACAAGCGAAGTCATCGTCACCGGCCCAACGGCTTACTTTCAGCATCTGCCGGAAAATTACCCGACATGACCGCTCAGAAGCACAGCCTTGCCCAATAAAATTGCATTCCAATTTCCGATATTAAGTGCTTGATAAATGCCTTTTGCAGATATAACTTTTGTTTAAATCATCAAAGGCTAGAAAATGTCACCTCACCCGTCACTCAAGAATCAGACACTCCTCGCACAAGCGCTTGGATGGGTGGACGAGGACTCAGATGCGCTTGGACCGTCTATCCATCCAGCGACAACCTTCTTGCGTGATCCCGCCGAGCTTGGACGCGCCGGCAGAACCTTTCAAAGGGATGACAATCCAACCTTTTTGAGGGCCGAGGCCCTAATTGCGGCGCTCGAACGTGGCCAGGACTGCCTGCTTTTCGCGTCGGGCATGGCGGCAGCAACTTCGGTTATGCATCTGCTTGAACCAGGATCGCATGTCATTGTATCGACACGGCTCTATTCCGGCTTGCGGACCTGGCTTCTGACCCATGGCGCGCGCTGGAACATATCGATTACCGAGGTCGACTACGACGATCTCGATGCACTGGCAGCAGTGCTCGAAATGAATACTACACGACTTGTCTGGGTTGAGTCCCCGGCCAATCCAACCTGGCATGTCACGAACATCAAATCGATTGCGGACATTGCCCACAAACATGGCGCACTTGTCGTAGCCGACAACACGGTCGCAACACCGATACTGACACGTCCGCTCGAACTCGGTGTTGATATCGTTCTGCACTCGGGCAGCAAATACCTGAACGGTCACGCTGACGTGGTCGCAGGCGCTCTAGTGA
>DASWOH010000043.1:0-29126 GCA_036398815.1 Rhizobium sp.
AACGTCGTCGACGACCATCTGATGAAGATCACCCATGTGGCGCGCGGCGAGGAATGGCTCGCCTCGGTGCCGAAGCACATCCTGATCTATCGCTATCTCGGCCTCGAACCGCCGGTCTTCATGCACCTGTCGCTGATGCGCAATGCCGACAAGTCGAAGCTGTCGAAGCGCAAGAACCCGACGTCGATCTCCTATTACACCGCTCTCGGCTATATTCCCGAAGCGCTGATGAACTTCCTCGGCCTGTTCTTCGTCCAGATCGCCGAAGGCGACGAGCTGCTGACCATGGACGAGCTGGCCGAAAAGTTCGATCCGGAAAACCTCTCCAAGGCCGGCGCGATCTTCGATATCCAGAAGCTCGACTGGCTGAACGGCCGCTGGATCCGCGAAAAACTCTCGGAAGAAGAATTCCAGCAGCGGGTGCTGACCTGGGCGATGGAAAACAGCCGCCTGCAGGAAGGCCTGAAGCTGTCGCAGTCGCGCATCTCCAAGCTCGGCGAGTTGCCCGACCTCGCCGGCTTCCTGTTCAAGTCCGACCTCAATCTCGATCCCTCCGCTTTCGCCAGGATCAAGTCGACGCCGGAAGAACTGCTGGAAATCCTGAACACGGTGCAGCCGGACCTCGAAAAGATTCTCGAATGGAACGTCGAGACGATCGAAGCCGAACTGCGCGCCATTGCCGACCGCATGGGCAAGAAGCTGAAGGTCATCGTCGCTCCCCTCTTCGTCGCCGTATCGGGCTCCTCGCGCTCGTTGCCGCTTTTCGATAGCATGGCGATCCTCGGCCGTTCCGTCGTGCGCCAGCGGCTGAAACTTGCCGCCCAGACCGTTGCGACCCTCGTCGGCCCGAAGAACTGAACCGGACGTAGAACCATGAACGACAAGACCGAAACCGCTACTCTCTCCTCCGACGCAACGGAAGTTCGCGCCCAGAAGCTGAAGCTGCTGCGCGAAAAGATCGGCGACGTCTATCCGGCGCATTTTCACCGGACGCTGACCAATGCCGAGCTGACGGCGAAATATGAGGGCCTGGAGCCGGACACCGAGACGACCGATGTCGTCACCGTTGCCGGCCGTGTCTACTCGTCGCGCAATTCCGGCATGTTCATGGATATCCATGACGCCTCCGGCAAGATCCAGATCTTCAGCCACAAGGACGTCACCGGCGAAGAGGCCCGTGCCCTGCTGCCGATGATCGACATCGGCGACATCATCGGCGTCACCGGCATCGTCCGCCGCACCAAGCGCGGCGAGCTGACGATCAATGCGCAGCAGATCACCATGCTGACCAAGTCGCTGCTGCCGATGCCCGAGAAGTGGCATGGCCTCTCCGATATCGAGCTGCGCTACCGCAAGCGCCACCTCGACATCATGACCAACGAGGAATCCAAACTGCGCTTCCAGCAGCGCAGCCGCATCGTCTCCGGTATTCGTCGCTTCATGGAAGATGACGGCTTCATGGAAGTCGAAACACCGATGCTGCATTCGGTCTATGGCGGCGCCACCGCCGAGCCGTTCAAGACGCATCACAACACGCTGAAGCTCGACATGTACCTGCGCATCGCGCCGGAACTGTTCCTGAAACGCACGCTGGTTTCGGGCCTCACCGACAAGGTGTTCGAGATCAACCGCAACTTCCGCAACGAAGGCGTCTCCACCCGGCACAATCCTGAATTCACCATGATGGAATGCTACTGGGCCTATGCCGACTACGAGGACATCATGGACCTCGTCGAGCGCCTGTTCTCGACGCTGGCGCTGTCGATCCACGGCAGCACGGAATTTGCCTTCGGCGACAAGCAGATCTCCTTCAAGGGTCCGTTCCGCCGCGTGCCCATGCCCGACGCCGTCAAGGAAGCGACCGGTATCGACTTCCTGGCGATCAAGACCGACGAGGAAGCTCGCGCCGCCTCCAAGGCCGCCGGTTTCGCCGTCGAGAAGGATGCCACCTGGGGCGAATGCCTCGCCTTCATCTTCGAAGAGAAGGTCGAAGGCACGCTGATCCAGCCGTCGCACGTCACGCATTTCCCGAAGGACATCTCGCCCTTCGCCAAGGAAGTACCGGGCGAACCGCGCCTCGTCGAACGCTTCGAAACCTATTGCAACGCCTGGGAGCTGGGCAACGCCTTCTCGGAGCTCAACGATCCGGAAGAGCAGCGCGCCCGCATGGTCGAGCAGCTCGAACAGGCACATGCGCGCGGCGAGAAGCAGAAGGAACTGGACGAGGAATTCCTCGACGCCATCGACCAGGGCATGCCGCCTGCCGGCGGCCTCGGCATCGGCGTCGACCGCCTGATCATGCTGCTGACCAACTCCCCGTCGATCCGCGACATCATCCTGTTCCCGGCGCGTCGCGCCAAGGCGGACTGAGCCGGCTTCGCCAAGACAGCATCGAGAAAAGACAAAGGCCGCCATGGGATTACCCTGGCGGCCTCTGTCGTTCATTCGATAGTGCCTACTCGTATTCCACCCAGATACCGCCGGCATCGACGGAGCGAACGCAATTCTCCACCCAGCGGACCCCTTCGAGACCGGCACTGACGCCGGGAAAGACGAGCTTCTCGATATCTGACGGTACGAAGTCGCACTGACCGTTGATGGCAAACCGGCAGCGGCGGATCTTCTGGGTCGGCCATGAACTGACCGAGCAGACGTGCAGCTACCTGCGCCGTGGCATCGGAGAACCTCGGAACCAAAGGCGGTTGCGGGTGGCCATTGCCTCCAGATGGCGTATAAGTCCCGCCAACCGCGACGAAATCTTCGCCGCGCGGAAACCAGAGGCAGGAAAATGACCGAGACAGAAATCCCGACCACGGACGCCGACAACGAACAGCAGCGGCTGGCCGATCTTGCCGAGATCGGCGATGTCGATCTCCAGCAATTCGCGCCGGGAACGTTCGGCTGCCATGAGGCGATGCACACCGCGTCGCTCATGCTCGACATGACCGACGATCATCTGCTGCAACACCCCGCCATCCTCGCCGATCCGGAATTCTACCGTCTCGCCGGCAATGTTCACGAGGCACTGTTCGCGCTTTACCAGGCCATCGGCGAGAAGCATCTGGCGGATTGAGACTTTATCTTCGTCCGGCGGCGCGACGTCAGCCCGGATCAGTTCGTCACCGGCGACCGCCGGCCGCTGGCGCCCGTCATCGTCGGGTCGAGACCCGGCGACGGCGTCGCTTTCGGGTCGGTGGCGTCGACGCCGATGAATTCGCCGCCCTTGTCAGGCTCGGGCGGCAGGTTGCCGGTCGTTGAAGGCTCGCGCTGGTCGGGCGTAGCGTGGGCCGCATCCTTCGCCGCTGCCTTCTCTTCCGCCGCCACCGCTGCCTTGCGTTTGTCCGCCTTGGCGTCGCCACCCTTGCCGTTCTCGGCGGCCAGCGGATTGCTGCAATCGCTATAATTTTTCAGCGCCGCCAGTGTCGCGTCGATATCCTTGGGCAGCATGTTGATCTGCTCACCGTAGAACAGGCCCTGGGTGCTCGCGTCGCCATTGTAATAACGCGCCGTGACCGGCGCCTCGACGGCGCCGTTGGCGATCTTATCGGGATGCGGCACATAGACGACATCGGCGCCCAGCGCACGGCCGCGAATATCGGATCGCAACGTCGGGCCGTTCCTGTCGAGAACCACCACCTGAACGAGATCAGGCTTTTGCTCCTCGTAGACGGCCCTGGCGACGCGAAGCGCGGTTTTCACGCGCGTCAGCCCATCGGTCGGGTCGGTGCGGATGTATTTGCGCACCCATAAGCGGTTCTCCTTGCGGATGGTGATGAGGCTGACATTGCTGCATTCCAGGCCATTCGGAGAAGCCGAGGTAAAATCTCTGAGCCTCTCCTTGCCCAGATAAAGCGCAACCGCGCCGGAGGAGCCTATCAACAAGGCCACTCCGCCGATAAGGACGACAAGCTTCCGGGATGACCGGAACATATGCAGTAAGGCGCTCACGCCAACTGCTCCAGCATAAAGCACTCCAACGCGACAAGATGGTCGATCCTCACGTTAGGGATGTGGCGTTTCGGAATGCTTAAAACAGAGATGAAACTTATGCCGCTCTCGCTGCTGTTACCAAAAAAGGTCCAGATCTTTCAGACCGATGCCGGTGCTTGCCTTGTGCGGCTCGGCCATGCTCTAACCGGAACATGGCGTTCACCCTGAGACAGCTTCAATATTTCGTCGCCGTGGCGGAACAGGGCTCGGTCACCCGCGCCGCGCAGAATCTGTCGATCTCGCAATCCTCGGTCACCGAAGCGCTGAAGGAACTGGAAAGCGATCTCGGCGTCGAGCTTTTCGAGCGCCATCCGCGCGGTCTCTCCATCACTCATAACGGCCACCAGTTCCTGCGCCACGCGACGAAGATCCTCGCGACCGTTTCCGACGCCCGCACCAGCTTTTCCGGCCAGCAGAACGCTTCCGGCGGCACGTTGAATATCGGCGTCACCTCGCTCGTCGCCGGATATGTACTGTCCGATCTTCTGGCGCGCTATCGCCGTGCCTGCCCCGGCGTCGAGGTCAGCGCCATCGAGGACAATGGCGGCTATCTCGAACATCTTCTGGTCGGAGGCGAACTCGACGTCGCCGTCATGGTCATTTCCAACCTGCGCGACCGCATGGCGCTGCAGGCCGAAATCATCGAGACATCCCCCTATCGCCTCTGGCTGCCCATGGGCCATCCCCTCGTCTCCGCCGACATCATCAGCGTCGCCGACATCACCCGCGAACCGCTGATCATGCTGACCATCGACGAGATCGAGGAAAACACCGGCAAGCTGCTATCCGCACTCGGCGCGCGCCCGCATGTCGCCTTCCGCACCCGCTCCGTGGAAGCGGTGCGCAGCCTGGTCGCCACCGGCGCAGGCGTGGCGCTTCTGCCCGATCTTGTGTACCGCCCCTGGTCGCTGGAAGGCGACCGCATCGAAAGCCGCGATGTCTCCGGCTCGCTGCCGGTCGTCCAGGTCGGCATGGTCTGGCGCAAGGGCTCCAGCCTGCCGCAGGCCGCCCACGACTTCGTCGGCGTCGCCGAAAGCATGCGCTCCGGGCGTCAGAGATAATTCCCCTGCGACCTATCGGAATTTCCGATATCGGCTTTCTGATAAATGAATTTGCGAATACGGCAAAATCGCGTCACCTTTTTCCTCGGGAACAAAACGCCAGAAATTGGCTCAAGAACCGGGAGACTCCGATGAAGCATCTGCTGAAATCATGCACCGCCGCGCTCGCATGCTTAAGTTTCGCCACGCAGGTCATCGCCGCCGAGCCGCTGAAGACGCTCGGCAAGGGAGAAGGCGCCGTCAGCATCGTTGCCTGGGCCGGCTACATCGAGCGCGGCGAGAGCGACAAGAATTACGACTGGGTGACCGGCTTCGAGAAGGAGACCGGCTGCAAGGTCAGCGTCAAGACCGCCGCTACCTCGGACGAAATGGTCGCGCTGATGAACGAAGGCGGCTTCGACCTCGTCACCGCCTCGGGCGATGCGTCGCTGCGTCTCGTCGCCGGCAAGCGCGTCCAGCCGATCAACACCGATCTGATCCCGAGCTGGAAGACCCTCGATGAGCGCCTGCAGAACGCACCATGGCATACCGTCAACGGCGTCCACTACGGCGTGCCCTATCTCTGGGGGCCGAACGTGCTGATGTACAATACCGACGCCTTCAAGGATCAGGCGCCGAAGAGCTGGAACGTCGTCTTCGAGGAAATGACCCTGCCCGACGGCAAGTCCAACAAGGGCCGTGTCCAGGCCTATGACGGCCCGATCTACATCGCCGACGCCGCTCTTTATTTGATGGCTCACAAGCCCGAACTCGGCATCAAGGATCCTTACGAGCTCAACGAAGACCAGTACAAGGCCGCGCTTGACCTGCTGCGCGGCCAGCGCAAGCTCGTCAGCCGCTATTGGCATGATGCGATGATCCAGACGGACGATTTCAAGAACGAAGGCGTCGTCGCCTCCGGTTCCTGGCCGTTCCAGGTCAACCTGCTGCAGGCCGACAAGCAGAAGATCGCCTCGACCTTCCCCGACGAAGGCACGACCGGTTGGGCCGATACGACCATGCTGCATGTCGACAGCGAGCATCCGAACTGCGCCTATATGTGGATGGAACATTCGTTGCAAGCCAAGGTCCAGGGCGACGCCGCCGCCTGGTTCGGCGCGGTGCCCTCGGTTCCGGCCGCCTGCAAGGGCAACGAACTCCTGACCGACAGCGGTTGCGCCACCAACGGCTACGACCATTTCGACAAGATCAAGTTCTGGAAAACGCCTGTCGCCAAGTGCACGAGCGAGAGCGAATGCGTGCCGTACCATCGCTGGGTTTCCGACTATATCGGCGTGATTGGGGGCAGATAGCTCACGCCGATCACGGCGATCGCCTCTCCGCCGCGAGGAGTGGCGATCCCGCCGGGACGATGAGGGGAGCGGCATACCAAGCCCCTCGTCGCCTCGCCAAGCCCTCCTCTGAAGAGAGAAGGCAAGGTGGAAATATATGCCCCGTCATCTCTGCATATCCTTGGAGCACTCCATGACCGCCGTTCGTTTCCAGCAGGTATCGCGCCATTTCGGCCAGGTCCGCGCCGTCGACCACGTCGATCTGGAGATCGCGCCCGGTGAATTCTTCGCCATGCTCGGCCCCTCCGGCTCCGGCAAGACCACCTGCCTCAGATTAATCGCCGGCTTCGAGCAGCCGACCGGCGGCCATATCGAGATTTTCGGCGAGACTGCCGAGGGCGTGCCGCCCTATCGGCGCAACGTCAACACCGTGTTTCAGGACTACGCCCTCTTCCCGCACCTCAATATCCTCGACAACGTCGCCTACGGGCTGATGGTCAAGGGCGTCGGCAAGGCCGAGCGGCTGAAGGCTGCCGAACAGGCGCTGGAAATGGTGAAGCTGCCGGACTACGGCGCCCGCCGTCCCGGCCAGCTCTCAGGCGGCCAGCGCCAGCGCGTGGCGCTGGCCCGCGCGCTCGTCAACAAGCCGAAAGTCCTTCTTCTCGACGAGCCGCTCGGCGCACTGGACCTGAAGCTGCGCGAGCAGATGCAGGAAGAGCTGAAGAGCCTCCAACGGGCGCTCGGCATCACCTTCGTCTTCGTCACCCATGATCAGGGCGAAGCGCTCTCCATGGCCGACCGTGTCGCCGTCTTCAACAATGGCAAGATCGTACAGGAGGGCACGCCGCACGACATCTATCAGCGGCCGAAGACCCGCTTCGTCGCCGATTTCGTCGGTTCCTCCAATGTGATCGCACCCGAGACCATGTCATCGCTCGGCGGCGAACGGCGCTGGGCGAGCCTGCGGCCCGAGGCAATCCGGCTTGCCGATAGTGCAGGCATCGCCGCCACCGTGCAGGCAAGCAGCTTCCTCGGCGCCGCCACCCGCCTCTCCGTCGAAGCGCAAGGCACGCGACTGCACGTCACCGTGCCGGCCGGCCAGCCGATCCCGGAAACCGGCGCATCGGTCCGCCTCGCCTGGGCACCCGCCGACGTGCATTATATGGACGACGCCGCATGACGATGGCAAGCATCAGCACGGTCGCGCCCACGGCCACATCGATCCTGCCAAGCCGCGGCGGCGTCTTCGGCCGTCTTTCGGATCTCTTCTGGCGCCGCCCGAAACTCTTCCTCTTCCTGATGCTGACGCCGCCGCTGCTCTGGCTCGGCATCATCTATATCGGCTCGCTGATCGCGCTGCTGTTGCAGAGCTTCTTCTCGATCGACGATTTCTCCGGGATGGTGAATTACGAGTTCACGCTCTCCACCTATGCGCAGCTGCTGAATTCCGCCAATTTCGACATCATCGTCCGCACCGTCATCATGGCGGCGCTGGTGACCATCGCCTCCGCCTTCGTCGCCTTCCCGATCGCCTATTATGCGGCACGTTATGCGCAGGGAAAATGGAAAGCGCTGTTCTATCTCGGCGTCATGCTGCCGCTCTGGTCGAGCTATCTGGTCAAGGTCTACGCCTGGAAACTGATCCTCGCCAAGGAAGGCATCCTGACCTGGCTTTTCAGCAAGCTCTACCTCGGCTGGCTGCTCGATAGCGTGCTCGCTTTCCCCATCATAGGCGGCAACTCGCTGTCGGTGAGCTATATCGGCACCTTCCTCGTCTTCGTCTATATCTGGCTGCCCTATATGATCCTGCCGACCCAGGCAGCACTTGAACGCGTGCCCACCAATCTGCTCGAAGCCTCCTCCGATCTCGGTGCCGCGCCGAACCAGACCTTCCGCACCGTGCTGCTGCCGCTGGCGCTCCCCGGCATCGTCGCCGGCTCGATCTTCACCTTCTCGCTGACGCTTGGCGATTACATCATCCCGCAGATCATCGGCTCGTCGCGCCTCTTCATCGGCCAGGCCGTCTATGCGCAACAGGGCACCGCCGGCAACGTGCCGCTCGCCGCCGCCTTCTCGGTGGTGCCCATCGTCATCATGGCCATCTACCTCTGGATCGCCAAGAAACAGGGGGCCTTCGATGCGCTCTGATCGCGGCCAACGCGCCTCCCTGCCCTTGAAGACCGCCGCCGCCTGCGGCCTCCTCTTCCTGCATCTGCCGATCCTCTTGATCTTCGTCTATGCCTTCACGACGGAGGAGAAGAGCTATCAGTGGCCGCCACCGGGCTTCACGCTGCAATGGTTCGGCATTGCCTGGAACCGGCCGGATGTCTGGTCGTCGCTGGCGCTGTCGGTGCAGGTTGCCACCATCGCAACCGCCATTGCCCTGGTGCTCGGCACGCTCTGCGCCGCCGCCGTCAGCCAGACGAAATTCTTCGGCCGAGAAGCGATCTCGCTGCTGGTCATCCTGCCGATTGCGCTGCCCGGCATCATCACCGGCATTGCGCTGCGCTCGGCCTTCAGCCTGTTCGACATTCCCTTCTCGGTCTTGACCATCGTTCTCGGCCACGCTACCTTCTGCGTCGTCGTGGTCTATAACAATGCCGTCGCCCGCTTCCGTCGTACCTCCGGTTCGCTGATCGAAGCCTCGATGGATCTCGGCGCCGACGGCTTCCAGACCTTCCGCCATGTCATCCTGCCGAATATCGGCACGGCGCTGCTGGCCGGCGGCATGCTCGCCTTCGCCTTGTCCTTCGACGAGGTCATCGTCACCACCTTCACCGGCGGCCAGCAGATGACGCTGCCGATCTGGATGCTGCAGGAGCTGATCCGCCCGCGCCAGCGCCCCGTCACCAATGTCGTCGCCATGGTCGTGGTGCTCGTCACCTTCCTGCCGATCCTGGCAGCCTATTATCTTACCCGCGACGGCGACCAGATCGCCGGCGGCGGCAAATGAAAGGGAGATTATTATGGATACCCAGATGCTGATCGGCTCCCGCTTCGAGGCCGGCACAGAGACGGAAGAGCATATCCTTAACCCGAAGACCGGAGAGACCGTGCTCGACCTGCCTGAGGCGTCACTCGGCCAGATCGACGCCGCCGTCGATGCCGCCGAAAAAGCGTTCACGGGCTGGTCGCAGACGACGCCCGGCCAGCGCTCCGCCTATCTCCTCAAGATCGCCGACGCCATCGAGAAAGACGCCGAGGGCTTTGCGGCACTCGAAGCGCTCAACTGCGGCAAGCCGATCAATGCCGTGCTCAACGACGAAATCCCCGCCATCGTCGATTGTTACCGCTTCTTCGCCGGCGCGGTGCGCAACCTGCATGGCCCGGTCGCCGGCGAATATCTGCCCGGCCACACCTCGATGATCCGCCGCGACCCGATCGGCATCGTCGGCTCGATCGCGCCGTGGAACTATCCGCTGATGATGATGGCCTGGAAGCTGGCGCCGGCGATTGCCGGCGGCAACACCGTGGTCTTCAAGCCCTCCGAACAGACGCCGCTGACGGCACTGAAGATGGCGAAACTGCTGGCGGATATCCTGCCGGAAGGCGTCGTCAACGTCATCCTCGGTCGCGGCGAGAGTGTCGGTAATGCACTGATCAACCATCCGAAGATCGGCATGGTCTCCATTACTGGTGATGTCGCGACCGGCAAAAAGGTGTTGCAGGCCGCCGCCAAGACCGTCAAGCGCACCCATCTCGAGCTTGGCGGCAAGGCCCCGGTCATCGTCTTCGACGATGCCGATATCGACGCCGTCGTCGCCGGTATCCGGACCTTCGGCTACTACAATGCCGGCCAGGACTGCACCGCCGCCTGCCGCATCTATGCCGATGCCAAGGTCTACGACAATTTTGTCGCCGACCTCACCTCCGCCGTTTCCAGCATCAAGTTCAACCTCGCCGACGACACCGAAAATGAAATCGGCCCGCTGATCTCCAAGCGCCAGCGCGACCGCGTCGAAAGCTTCGTCACCCGCGCCGCCGAACACAAGCACATGGAGATCACCACCGGCGGCAAGACCTCCGGCGAGCGTGGCTTCTTCTACGCCCCGACCGTGGTTGCCGGCGCGACGCAGGATGACGAGATCGTCCGCCGCGAAGTCTTCGGCCCCGTCGTCTCCGTCACCCGCTTCACCAATGCCGACGATGCCGTTGCCTGGGCCAACGACAGCGACTACGGCCTTGCCTCCTCGGTGTGGACCAAGGACATCAGCCGCGGCATGCAGACCGCCGCCCGCCTGCAATATGGCTGCACCTGGATCAACACCCACTTCATGCTGGTCAACGAAATGCCCCATGGCGGCCTGAAGCAATCCGGCTACGGCAAGGATATGTCGGTCTACGCACTGGAGGACTATACCGCCGTCCGGCATGTGATGATCAATCATGGGTAAATTGCGGTTCGGCGCAGCCGGTCAATTGCAGCAGCGAACGCCCTGAGCCAAAGCGACAGGCCGGCTAGTGCGGCATAGGCGGAACCTGATCTCGCTCTCAACAGCCGGATCAGGCGCCGATCAAAACGGCAGCGGAACAATTTCCCGTTTCATGCGTCTCTACTGAACGCAACGCAGAGGAGATTTCTCATGCTGAAATGGGCTCTTATATTCTTCGTGATTTCCCTGATCGCCGGCTTCTTCGGTTTTTCCGGCGTTTCCGCCGCAACGGCCACGATCGCCCGCGTGCTCTTCGCCATCTTCCTGATCATCTTCCTGGTGTTCCTGATCCTGGCGGTCATGGCGGGGAACGCGGTGCTTTAGCGCCTTCACAATGTTTCCAAGGGGCGAGCTATACCAGGCTCGCCCCGACATTGATGGCAAGCGCCAGGATCGTCGTATTGAACAGGAACGACAGGATGGAATGCAGCAGCACCAGTTTGCGCATGCTGACGGAGGAAACGCCGATATCGGCGGTCTGGGCGGCGACGCCGATGGTGAAGGAGAAGTAGAGAAAGTCCCAATAGATGGGCTCCTCCACCGGCTCGGCGAATTTCAACCCATGCCCCTTGCCCGAGCCGCCATAGAAGCGGTGCGCATAGTGGATGGTGAAAAGAAAATGCAGGAATGCCCAGGAAAGCAGGATCGTCACGATCGCCATCCCCACGCGGAAAACCGCGACGTCGGGCGACACGTCCTTGATGCCGAGCAAGTCCAGAACGATGCCGCCAATGCTGGCGACTGCCGCCGCGCTCGACAGGAACAGGAGCAATCCATCCGAGAAATCAAGATCGGCGGAACGCTGTCGGATACGATGTGCATCGGCCGTCAGCATGCGATACAGGCTGAACAGGATATAGGTGACAGCCGTCGAATCCCAGGCGATGAGCAAATTGCCCGCATTCAAATCGCGCGATGTCAGAAGCAGAAAAACCACTATTCCGACAATGGTAGCGACCAAGATCACCTGATGCTTGCGCAGCAGCACCAGGCCTCTGGAACGATGCTGCTGTCCGTTCACGCCCATGCCGCTCTCCCGATTGCAAATCGTCTTTCAGACATCGATTCGCCGAAGAGAGTGGCAAATAAAAAGAGGCCCCGCAATGCGGAGCCTCCGATCTCAGAGAAGACTGGTCTTCAACCGGTCCAGCCGCCGTCGATGACGTGGATCTGGCCGGTGGTAAAACCGGCCTCGTCGCCCGCGAGATAGGTCACCAAAGCTGCGATCTCCTTGGCGTCGGCGATGCGGCCCATCGGCTGGCGGCCGATGAAATCGGCCATCGCCTTTTCGTAGTCGCCAGTGGCGCGCAGGCGATCATGCAGTGACGGGCTGTCGACCGTGCCGGGGCAAATGGCATTGGCGCGGATGCCCTTGGAGACGAAATCGGCAGCGATCGACTTGGTAAGTCCGATGACGGCGGCCTTTGAGGCGCAATAGGCGAAACGGTTCGGCACGCCCTTCACGCTGGAGGCGACAGACGCCATGTTGACGATCGAGCCCTTGCCCTTTTCCAACATGCCCGGCAGGAAGGTGCGGCAGGTCGTGTACATCGCCTTGGCGTTGAGGTTGAAGGAGAAATCCCAGTCCTTCTCTTCGCAATCGAGGATGGTGCCGGCATGCACGAAGCCGGCGCAATTGAAGAGCACGTCGATGGGGCCGATTTCGCTGGCGTAAGCCTTGACCGCGGCACTGTCGAGCACGTCAAGCACATGCGTCGTGGCGCCTTCCAGCGTCGAGAGTGTCTGCTCGTTGATATCGGTGGCGTGGACATGCGCGCCGAGCGAGATGAAGCGCTCCGCCGTCGCCCGGCCGATGCCCTGCCCCGCCGCCGTGATGACGACCTTCCTGCCTTCCAATCCGTGACCCATGATCCTGATCCTTTCCTCCATGGCATGGTCCCGATCCCGAAAGGCCGCGAAGCGAGGAGCCCGAGGCCGTTTCCGGATAAGAACAAGCGAAAACAGACAGCTAGAGCCGTTCCACTCCAGTCTCCAAACGATTGCGCGAAGCGCCGATTGAGCTTGTCGATGAGGACTGTATGCCGCCCGGCAGTGTGCAGTCCATCGGTAATAGTGCCCGAAGCCTCTCTTTGAAACGCCACGTAGCCGTCATGACGCGGACCGGACACAGGTCCAGCGCCGCCGTTGTATTGCGGTAGAAATCGAGGGCCGACACGTCGAATTGGACAATCTCTTGCTTCGGCAGCAGCTTGCTGAGCTCGGGATATTCCGGCCTTCCAATTCCCCGTTGTAATTCCGCCCTCAGGAACCGGCTCCCGTCCGATCGCTCTCGCAATCCAAATATAGATTATTAATTCATATGTAAACATCACGCTCATCGACCGTCAAGCCGCGATCACTGGCGCTTGCAAATCAAGTTCATTCATATATGAATGATAAATGGTATTTATTCGACACAAGGCTGCATGAGTGTGGAAGACGACAGCGATCGATATCGCGCACCGGCGCTGGACAAAGGCCTCGATATTCTGGAGTTGCTGGCGCGGATCGACGGCGGGCTGACGCAGGCGGAAATCGCCAAGGCGCTCGGCAAGAGCCCGAACGAATTCTACCGCATGCTCGACCGCCTCGTCCGACGCGGTTACGTGCAGCGGCAGGATGGCGACCGCTTCTATCTGACGCTCAAGCTCTTCGGCCTGGCGCACTATCATGCGCCGGTGCGCCGGCTCGTTTCCTTTGCCACGCCGCTGATGCGCGAATTCTCCAACCGGGCCGAACAGGCCTGCCATCTGGCGATTTTCGACCGGGGCTCGGTCGTGGTCATCGCCCAGCAGGATTCGCCGACCTATTGGGGCATTTCGATCCGGGTCGGCGCCCAGATCAACCTGTTCAATACCGGCTCCGGCCACATCCTGCTCGCCTTCCGCGACGAGAAACAGCGCGAGATGATGATCAACGAGCAGCGCCGCCAACAGGAGCAGGAGGACGACGAGCCGCCGGCCGATCTCGATGAGAGACTGCTGGTGATCCGCGACAAGGGTTTCGAGACCATGGACAGCCTGCAGACCAATGGCGTGCGCAACATTTCCGCGCCGATCCTGGCCATGGACGGCAATGCGCTGGCCGCACTCACCTGTCCCTATATCCAGCCGGTCAATTCCAATGCGCCGAGCTATGATCAGGTGATCGATTATGTGCGGGAAGCGGCGAAGCAAATTTCCGAAACGGTGGTCGGTACGGTGGACAAGACCGAGCTATAGTTTCTATTTGAATAGACTATTTTTCCGTGAGTATATGTTCGTCAGCATGATGGGAGGAGCGCCATGCTTTTCGACAGCCACTTGCATATCGTCGATCGGAAGCAGCTTGCCTATCCCTGGCTGGCAAGCGCCGGGGCGCTGAACCGCGACAGCCTCTATGAAGACTATGCCCGCGAGGCGCATCGCTGCGGGATCGCCGACACGCTCCATATGGAAGTGGATGTGGCCGAGGACGATATCGAGCGGGAAACCGACTATGTCAAAGGATTGGCCCAAAAGCCCGGCAGCCTGATCCGCGGCGCCATCGCCGCCTGTCGTCCGGAGGATGCGGGCTTTCCCGCCTATCTCGAACGCGTGCTTGCCGACCCCTTCGTCAAGGGGTTCCGCCGCGTGCTGCATGTGGTGCCGGACGACGTCTCCGAAGGCGCTCCGTTTCGCGAGAACCTGAAACGGCTTGCCGGCACCCGCCTCACATTCGATCTCTGCGTGCTGCCGCATCAGATCGTCAAGGCGATCGCGCTGGTCGATCTCAATCCCGATGTTCAATTCATTCTCGACCATTGCGGTGTGCCCGCCATCAAGGATGGCCTGAGCGAGGTCTGGCGCTCAGGCATAGCCGAAATCGCCAAACGACCCAATGTGATCGTCAAGATTTCCGGCGTCGTCGCCTATGCCGATCCCGAAAGCTGGACCGTCGCGACACTGCGTCCCTTCGTCGAGCATTCGATTGCAAGCTTCGGCTGGGATCGCGTCATCTGGGGCAGCGACTGGCCGGTCTGCACGCTGGGTGGAGGTCTCTCCACCTGGGTCGCCGCCACGCATGCGCTGACGCAAGGGGCAAGCGCCGACGAACGCGCCCGCCTCTATCAGCGCAACGCCAAGAGCCTATGGTCTCTTTGAGCGCTTCCGCCCGCACGACGGCAGGCCGGAGAAGATCAGGGCGGAGTTCACGTCACCTTCTGCCCCGCGGGGGCGAGGGCAATCTCCCAGCGCCGCAAAAATTCAAAAGAAAAAGCGCGGCCACCCTTCGGTAGCCGCGCCTCGTTCATGTCAGTCCAACTGCTTACGCGGCAGCGAGCTGCAGTTCCTTGCTGACCATGGCGCGAAGCGTGCCGAGATCCTTGGCGAATGCGCGGATGCCTTCAGCGAGCTTTTCGGTCGCCATCGCATCTTCGTTCATCATCCAGCGATAGGTCTTCTCGTCGACGGCGATCTTGGCGACCGAGGTCTTGTTTTCCGGCGAGAGCTTGCGCTCCAGCTTGCCTTCGTCCTTGGCGAGTTCGTCCAGCAGGTTCGGGCTGATCGTCAGGCGGTCGCAACCGGCCAGCGCTTCGATTTCGCCGGCGCTGCGGAAGGAGGCGCCCATGACGATCGTCTTGATATCGTTAGCCTTGTAGTAGTTGTAGATCTCGCGAACGGAGAGGACGCCCGGATCTTCTTCCGGGGTGTAGTCCTTGCCTGTCGACTTCTTGTACCAGTCGAGGATACGGCCGACGAAGGGCGAGATCAGGAAGACCTTGGCGTCGGCGCAGGCAACGGCCTGGGCCTTGCTAAACAGCAGCGTCAGGTTGCAGTAGATGCCTTCCTTCTGCAGCACTTCGGCGGCGCGAATGCCTTCCCAGGTGGACGCGAGCTTGATCAGGATACGGTCACGCTCGATGCCGCGCTCCTTGTAGGCGGCGATGATGGCGCGAGCCTTGGCGAGCGATGCTTCGGTATCGAAGGACAGGTCGGCGTCGACTTCGGTCGAAACACGGCCGGGAACCAGGCCGGACAGCGCGGCGCCGACGGAGATCGCCAGACGGTCGGCAACGGCGGCAACGACAGCATCCGACGCGCCGCCCTGTTTCTTGCCCCAGGTGACGGCTTCCTTGATCGCATCGGCGAACATCGGCGTGCCGAGCGCCTTCAGGACGATGGTCGGGTTGGTCGTGCAATCGACCGGCTTCAGACGGGCAACCGCCTCGATGTCGCCGGTATCGGCCACGACCGTCGTCATGGCGCGAAGTTGGTCAAGCTTGGATGTCATGATAGGTATCCTTGTTGAATAGAGCCCACTGGGTTGGGAGATGTTGACCGGCGAAATTCCGTCCGGTTCGTTGGACGACATGAAGATTGCGAGCGGATCGCGCCGTGCCGTCTCCTATGCCTCGGTAACGGCGGAAACAGCGCGATGGTTCCATTTCCGGTGAACGGTCGGAGCCGCGAGAAAACAACTTTCCGAGGACTGGCTTTTCGCCGGAATCGAGCGCCCTATATGGCTCTCTGCCCGGCCAAGCATTCCCACGGCGCAGCACTCGCACATTGTCCTCCTCGACTGGACGAAGACCGTATTCCTCAGGGCGACTATCATCAATCTCACCGGGAAAAGTCAAGCGACATTTGTGCATTTCAATTGACATAAGTTTCAACCATAGAATATCTTCCAGCGAAGAGCTGATCTTGCCGCCCCGTCATTCGCCGTCGCCGCAACCTTTATTGTTGGCGATCATTAAAACAAAAAGGGCGTGCGAAAATCCTTCCGGAGGTTCTGTGGCCAAACTCAGACGCGGGACACACACCGCCTATTCCGAGACTGCCTCCTTGAGGCTGCGCGCCGCATGGCTCTATTACAATCAGGGCCTGACGCAGAAGGATGTCGCCGAACAGCTCGGCATCAGCCGCACCACCGTCATCCGTTTGCTGGACGAGGCGATGCGGCGCAGCGAAGTGCAGATATGGATCAACGAAGGCATCGACGATTGCGTCGAGCTGGCGATCAAGCTGGAGCGCACTTACGGGCTGGACGAGGCGATCGTCGTCCCCGCGCCGGCCGGCGGCGACGTCAATGCCCAGGCGAAAAGCGTCGGCCTGGCGCTCGGCCAGTTTCTGACGGAAGCGATCCCCGACAACTATACCATCGGTGTCGGCTGGGGCCGGACGATGACGGCCTCGCTTGCGAGTTTCCGCCCGCCCCGCCGCAACAATTGCAAGGTGGTATCGCTGCTCGGCGGCATCGTCGCGGTCCACCAGACCAATCCGATCGACTATACTTGGCGCCTGGCGAGCCAGCTCGGCGCGGAATGCTATATGTTCCTGGCGCCGCTCCTGGTCGATTCCATCGAGACCAAGCTCAATCTGATCGAGAAATGCGGGTTGGAGGCGATCTACCGGCTGGCCGAAAGCCTCGACCTCGCCATCGTCAGCTGCGGCGATATCGGCCCGCAATCGACCTCGCTATCGGAGGGCTTCATCTCGAAACGGGAGCTGGAGCAGTTGATAGAGGCCGGCTGCGTCTGCGACACCATGTTCAATTTCCTCGATGCCGAGGGCAATTCCGTCGACCACCCGATCAACAAACGCGTCATGTCCGTCGATCTCGACACGCTGAAGAAAGCCAAGCACATCGTCATCTCCTCCGGCGGCGCGCATCGCGCGCTCGCGATCCGCGCCACCATCAAGCGCATCGGCTGCAACACGCTGATCACGGACGAAAGTGCCGCCAAGGCGCTGCTGCAAATGGCGATGGCGAAGGCGGCTTGATCATCGGCTTCGAGTTCGCGGAGAGTGCATACCCCCCTGTCACGACAGTGACAGGGGGGTATCAGAGGTGCGACAGACTCGATGCTGCTCTACACGCACGACCCCTCAAGCCTGCCCCGCCTCCCAGCCCAGCATCGCCCGCTTGCGCGTCAGGCCCCAGTGATAGCCGGTGAGATCGCCGTTCTTGCCGAGAGCCCGATGGCAGGGAACGACGAAGGAGATCGGGTTGCGGCCGACCGCCGCCCCGACCGCCCGCATTGCCGTCGGCTGGCCGATATCCCTGGCGATGTCGGAATAGGTGACGGCCCGGCCCATCGGGATCTTCAGCAGGCTTTCCCAGACCCGCACCTGAAAATCCGTGCCGATCAGCACCACGCGCAGCGGCTGGTCGCTCGACCATTTCGACGGCTCGAAAATCCGCGACGCATAGGGCACCGTCGCCTGCAGGTCCTCGACGTATCGCGCATTCGGCCAGCGGCAGGTCATATCCTCCAGACAGGCCTTCTCGTCGCCGGTGTCGCTGAAGGCCAGGCCGGCAAGACCGCGGTCGGTGACCATGATCAGGGCAAGGCCGAACGGCGAGATGTGGAACCCGTAGCGGATGACCAGCCCGCCGCCCTTCGCCTTCCATTCGCCGGGCGACATCGCCTCATGCGTGACGAAGAGATCATGCAGCCGGCTTGGGCCGGAGAGACCCACCTCGAACGAGGTTTCCAGCAAGGGCAGATCTTCCTCGCGCAGCAGCCGTTTGGCGTGGTCGAGCGTCACAGCCTGCAGGAAGGCTTTGGGGGACAATCCGGCCCAACGGGTAAAAGTCTTCTGCAACTGGGTCGGCGATTGTCCGAGCCGGCCGGCAATCGCCTCCAGTGACGGCTGGTCGCGATAGTCCTCGGTGATGAGTTCGATCACCCGGCGGACGGTATCGTAGTCCGGTCCTTCCGGTGTGATGTCCGTCTTCAACTGTGCGATAGCATTCATGATCTTTCTCCTTGTGGGCCAGAACACCACGAAGAGGGCCAGGAAACCACCCGTTTCTTGCTTAAGCGCTTATATCCGCTGCGTCACCGTCGCCAAGGCGCGCTTGAATGCCTTGGCGAAGCTCTCGCGGTCTTCCGGATTGAGGAAGGAGCCGACATCGGTGTCATGGCTTCTGTCGCGGACATGCATCGACACGACACCGATTTCGCTGTGGCGACGAACGAGGAAGCGTGTCCAGAACGGATTGAAACGGTGCTCGACCATGCGGCCCGAAGGAGAGAATTTACGGATCGAGACATCGGTGCGCGACACCGTCACTTCTTCCCGCACCCGGCCCGAACGGTAATTCAGCCAGAAGGCGCCATAGAGCAAGAAAAAGTCCGCTCCGAAGAAGATGCCGATCGGCCATGCGCCGCGGACGATGAACAGGAAGCCGTAGACCAGGCAGAAGGCTCCCATCAGCGCCAGCATCACCTTGAACCCCTTTCGCCCCAGGGAGCGATGGGGAAACAGCTCCGCGGCGAAGACGGGCCCGTTGCTGTCGAAATCGGTATCGGCGTTGCGTTCGGTCATAGGACTTGAGTATAGATCGTTCATGGCAAACCCCAAGATCAAATCGAGCGCCCAAAACCTGAAAAAGTCAAATGCGACGGCAGGCCGCAAGCCGGCTTTCAAGAGCCCCTATTCCAAGGCGGACCTGGAGGAGATCTTCCGCCGCTTCTCCATCCAGCGGCCGGAGCCGAAGGGGGAGTTGGAGCACGTCAACCCCTTCACCCTCGTCGTCGCCGTCGCTTTGTCGGCGCAGGCAACCGATGTCGGTGTCAACAAGGCGACCCGTGCCCTCTTCGCCGTCGCCGATACGCCGCAGAAGATGCTCGACCTCGGCGAAGAGCGCATCCGCGACTACATCAAGACGATCGGCCTCTACCGCAACAAGGCGAAGAATGTCGTGGCGCTGTCGGAGAAATTGATCAGGGATTTCGATGGCGAGGTGCCGCAGACGCGCGAGGAACTGATGACGCTTCCGGGCGTCGGGCGCAAGACCGCCAATGTCGTGCTCTCCATGGCCTTCGGTCAGGCGACGCTTGCCGTCGACACCCATATTTTCCGCATCGCCAATCGCCTGCTGCTGGCTCCCGGCAAGACGCCGGACGAGGTCGAGCAGCGGTTGCTGAAGGTGATCCCGGATCAATATCTCTACCACGCGCATCACTGGCTGATCCTGCACGGGCGCTATGTCTGCAAGGCGCGCAAGCCCGAATGCGAACGTTGCATCATCGCCGATCTCTGTCGCTCGCCGGAAAAGACCTGGGACGTGCCCGCGCCGCTGGTCGAACTGCCGCAGCAGATGATCGCCGCCGGGGTCGCGCATTAGGATAGCGATGACGGCCGCATTCACACGCGCCGCACCGCTTCCTTCTGGGAAATCAGCTTGTGCAGATGCACCATCATCCCCGCTGCAAACAGCGGCGTCAGGAGATTGACCAGGGGAATGGCAAGGAACGCGGCGATCACCAACCCTGCAAGGAAGACGGTGAACGCATGTTTGATGCGGAACTGCCGCGCCTCTTCCGGCGAGCGAAAGCGCATGGCGGCAAATTCGAAGAATTCCCGCCCGAGCAGGTAGCCGTTGACCAGGAAGAAGGCCACGAGGTTGACGCCGGGAACGAAGAGCAGAAACAGCGCGATGATGTTGCCGACGATCACGACGCCCAGGAACTTCAGCGAACTCTTCATCGCCGGCCCGAAGGGTAGAGCCTTTCCCGGCGGATCGGCCGGATAGTCCCGCTTCTCCACCACATCGGCGACATCGTCGAGAAACAGGCCCGCGATCAACGCCGTCACCGGCGAGATCAGCAGCGCCAGTGCCAACGCCAGACCGAGGCCGGCCAATATCCCAAGAAGCAAGGTAAGCCAACTCGTCCAATCCGGTGCGGCCGGCATGAAGCTCTGTAGCCAGGGCAGAACAAAGACGACAAAGGTGCCGCGCAGCGCAAACCAGAGGGCAACGAGCGCCAGCAATGTCAGACCAAGCACCTTCCAGAAAACCTTGCGCGTCTCGGCGGCAAAGAGGTTGGCGATGGAAAGACGCGCGGCATCAACAATCATTCGTTCGATGTCTCCTGGATGGTCATCCGAGAGGTAGGTAACAATTGCATATATATCAATATCTTCCCGCCATACGGGCGCGGATTGCCGAAAAATTGAATTATTGTAATAAAGTGCACACTAATATATTGTGAACGTCATATTAAAAACAACAACCTAAACAAGATCGACGGCCATCGAGAATCTGCACACGCCCCGATTGTTTCCGCATTCGGCACGATTGCAGATCGGATGAACCGTTAGCGAGGCGCAGCATTTGGAAGACCTTGGCCACAAGCTTAGACAATATATCAAGAGCGGCACTCCCGCCGAGCGCCGAATAGCCAAGTATTTCTCCGAACACTTGAACGAGCTGCCCTTCGAAACCGCCTCTTCCGTCGCCGACAGGCTGGAGTTGAGCCCGATGACCGTCGGACGCTTCCTGCGGTCGCTCGGCTATCAAGGCCTGGATGGGATCAAGGTCCACCTGCAGGAAAATGCAGCCCCGGTGACGCTGCAACTGCCGAACGTTCTGGAGCAATTGCAGAAGGATGCCTACGAGGGCCGCCCGGTCGCCGGCCGGATTGCCGAGCAGGTCGAGATGCTGCAATACCTCTACAATCTCACCGGCCAGCCGCAATGGATGGACGCCGTGGCCGCAAACCTGTCCTCCAGCGAGGTCTTCGTCGCCACGCATCTCAGCCTTGCGGGCCTTGGACGTCATTTTAGCGATCGTCTCGAATTCGCCCGCAGCCATGTGCAATTCCTCGACGGCGCCAATGGCAGCTATATCGAGCTGCTCGGCCGCCAGGCGAGCGACGCGCTGGTGGTGGTCATCGACTCACCGCGCTTCATCACATCGCGGCTGCTGGCGCGTTCCGCGCGCCGCGCCGGCTACAAGGTGTTGCTGATCACCAGCCAATATACCGAATGGGCGCATGAATTCGCCAACATCATACTTTCGCTGCCGCCCTTGCGCATCGGCGGCCGCGACGATCTGTCGACGATGACGGCACTCCTGGAATGTCTGGCCGCCGCCGTCATTCAGGCGGCGGGCGACGAGGCGGAAAACCGCATGCGAAAGATCGAAGAGCTGGAAGGCATGTTCACTTACACGCCGCTCCGATAAGGACCCGAAGCGCCGATCAACCGCCGGCCGCCGGGCAGACTATTCCATCGAGTCCAGCTCGGCGCGATGGCGGTACATGGCGAGAAAACGCCGGTAGTCGCGGTCATAGAGAGGCTTCTTTTGCCGGTTCGGCAGGCGCTCGTGACCGCCGGGATACATTGCCGCGCCGGCCGCTACGAGGCTTTCGTGGAGCCCGCAGGAAACGGTAGCCGCCATTGCCGTTCCCAATAGCACCGCCTCGTTCATCTTCGGCACCATCACCTTGCAGCCGGTGACATCGGAATAGAGCTCCATGAGCACGGCATTCTTCACATGGCCGCCGGCGACGTGCAGCGTGTCGGGCACATAGCCATAGTCGCGCATCTTCTCGAGGATATGGCGGATACCGAGCGCGATCCCGACGCTGGTGCGCCAATAGAGGCGGCAGAGACCATCGAAAGAGGTGTCGAGCGTCAGGCCGTTGATGATGCCGACCGCGTGCGGATCGGCAAGCGGCGAGCGGTTGCCGTGAAAATCCGGCAGCACATGAATGCGCTCGGCAAAGGCATCGCCATCGATAGCGCGCAGCTCCGCAATGCGCCGGACGATACGGTCGTGCAGAGCTGCCGTCGGCTCGCCACCGGCCGCATGCATGCCGACGATATGATCGAGCAACGCGCCGGTCGCCGACTGCCCGGCCTCGACCAGCCATGTGTCGGCGAACACAGCTTCGTAATAGGGGCCCCATAGTCCGGTGCTGCGCTTGCGTTCCCGCGAGAAGGCGACGATACAGCTCGACGTGCCGGCAATCAGCGCCAGCTGACGCTCCAGCGCATTGTGGTCGCCGGCATGGCTGCCAAGCGTGCCGAGCGCGCCGGCATAGGCGTCGACCATTCCCGCACCGACATGGCATTCGCGGTCGAGCCCCAGGGCTTCGGCCGCTTCCGCCGTCAGCATGCCCACGCTTTGCCCGACGGGCGCGGTCTCTTCCGGCAGGTTGCCGCGTTCACGCAGATCGCCAAGACCGATCGCATCGAGGAAATCCGCCTGCCAGCCGGGCGTGCGATGGGCGAGATAGTTCCACTTCGCCGTCAGCGTGCAACGCGAGCGCGCAAGCGAGCCGGTCGCCTTCCAGGTCATGAAATCGGCGAGATCGAAGAAATAGCCGGCCCTGGCCCAGCTCTGCGGCAGGTTCTTCTTCAGCCACATCAGCTTCGGCATCTCCATCTCCGGCGACATGAAATGGCCGGAATGTTCGAGAACCGGATGCCGGGTCGCCGTGCAGAAATCCGCCTCGGCAAGCGCCCGGTGGTCGAGCCAGACGATGGTGTCGAACCGGTCCTCGCCGACGGTCGAGACCGTGAGCGGCTTGCCTTGCGTGTCGCGCACCACCAGGGAACAGGTGGCGTCGAAGCCGATCGCCGCGATGACGGAGGGTTTGACGCCGGAGGCCGTAACGGCGCTGCGCACGGCCGAACAGACCGCGGCCCAGATATCTTCGGAACTATGCTCGGCGTGGTTCTCACGCGGGCGGTTCATGAGGATCGGGTGTTCGCCCTTTGCGAGCAGCGCGCCGCGTGACGTGAACACACCAGCGCGCGCGCTGCCAGTGCCGATATCGACCGCAACCACATGATCACGCATATAGAAGAAGCCCCGTCCACTTATCTCTTGTTGCGGACAAGGTGTATCAAATCCGGCATCGCGTCAAACACGACTTCGGGCGAAAGCCGCTCCAATTCCGCCCGGTAACTCGGCGAATGGGCATGCGAACCGCCTGTGAAGGCGAAAACCGTCATGCCCGCCGCCCTCGCCGCCATGATCCCCGCCGGACTATCCTCGACGACGATGCAGTCTTTCGGCGCGCGCGCCATCCGCTCGGCGGCATAAAGGAAGAGATCGGGCGCCGGCTTGCCGCGCTTAACCATGCTGGCGCTGAAAATATTCGGCTCCAGCCGCTCGAGCAGGCCGGTAACGCCAAGCGACAGCCGGATGCGCTCCAACTGGCTGGAGGAGGCGACGCAACGCGGCACTGCAAGCGCGTCCAGCGTCTCGGCAATGCCGTCGATCGGCTTCAGTTCGCGGCGGAAGCGATCGTAAAGGTCGTTGCGGATGCGATCGAGAAAAACCTGATCGATGAAGACATCGAACTCGGTCTCCAGCGTATCGACGAGCGTGGCAAGGCTCTTGCCAAGGAAGCGGCTGTAGACATCCTCCTCGCTCATATCCACGCCGACATCGCGCATGGCCTCGATGAGCACGCTGACGGACAACGGCTCGCTGTCGACAAGCACGCCATCGCAGTCGAAGATTACGAGTCCTTTCTCCGCATTCGTCATCGCAGATCCAACCCGAACCCTGTTTCGGCCACGTCTCTTCCGAGCATCGGCCTGGCCATAAAAATTCGGCCGGGACTTGAGCACCCGGCCGATAGACAATTAATCCGCGAGTTTGTTGTCAAGGTATAGCTGCAGGGTGACGCGGGTACCCTTTTCCCACAGCGTTTTTAGCGCATGCGCGAAGCGCTTGCGGAAAAGATCCGACTTGGCGACATCGCCGAAGATATCGTCGAAGACCAGGAAGGCATCCGGATCGTCCTTGGCCTTCAATGCCGCGGCATGCAGCCGGTCCGCGCTGGCGTCGTTGAAGACGATGTCCTGGCCGCTGTCCGTCTTGCCGGCGAAGTAGCGGCACCAGAGCGCCGAGACCAGGGCGAGACCCACCACATCCTCGTTGCGGCTGAGACGATCGGCCGTCGACGGCAGGATGAATTTCGGCTGGCGGTTCGAACCGTCCTGCGCCAGGCGCGGAATAGTGTCGGCGATCTTCGGATTGGAGAAGCGGTGCTCGATCAGCTTGAAATAGTCGGCCAGAACCGTATTCGGCACCGGCGGAATGACGGGAATGATCTCGTCATTCTCAAGCTTGGCGAGATAGGCGCGGATCAGCGGCTCCTCCATCGCCTCATGGACGAAGTGCACGTCCATCAGCGCCGCCGGATAGGCGATGGCCGCATGGCCGCCATTGAGAATACGGATCTTCATGTGCTCGTAGGGCGTCACATCCGGGACGAAGGTGACGCCGACTTTTTCCAGCGCCGGTCGTCCGGCTGGGAAATTGTCTTCCAGCACCCACTGCTTGAACTCCTCGCAATAGACCGGCCAGTTGTCCTCGATATCGAAGACCTCCTTCAGCAAATCGATCTCCCGCGCGCCGGTCGCCGGCGTGATGCGGTCGACCATACCGTTCGGGAAGGCGACATTGGCGGTGATCCAGTCGGCAAAAGCCGGGTCTGAAAGCTTCGCCGTGCCGACGACGGCGGCCTTGGTGACCCCGCCATTGTGGGGAATGTTGTCGCAGGACATGACGGTGAAGGGCTGCAACCCGGCAGCGCGGCGGGCCTTGAGGCCGGCGACAACAAGGCCGAACACCGTCTTCGGCGCATCGGGGTTCTGGCCGTCGGCGACGATGGCCGGATGGCCGGGATTGAACTTGCCGGAGGCGTCGATGAAGTAGCCGCCCTCGGTGATCGTCATCGAGACGATGCGGATCGAAGGATCGGCAAGCTTGGCGATGATCGCCTCGGCGTCGCCGACCGGCAGGATGTCGATCATCGGCGCCGTGACGCGGGCCGCCGTGCGATTGTTGTCCTGCTCGACCACCGTCGTCAGGAAATTCTGGGCGGCGAGCTTTTCGCGCATGGTCGCGTCGGAGGGCAGCACGCCGGCGCCGATGATCGCCCAATCGTGGTCCTGGCCGGCATTGAAGAGATCGTCGAGGTAGATTGCCTGATGCGCGCGATGGAAATTGCCGACACCGAAATGAACGATGCCCGCCGATAGCGACTTCGGATCATAGGCCGGAACGGCGGCGGTCGCGGCCGCTTCCTGAAGTGTTGCGAGCGATAGTTTGCACGTCATGTCTCAAGTCCTTCTAAAAGGTCTTTTCTTCGGATGGCTTGGGAAGGCCGCTCCGGTTGGGATGAGCCCTGCCCGTCTGCATCGATGCATGCGGGTAGGGTTGAATGGCGGTGCGCCCGGCTCAGATCGCCAGCCCCTTTTCGTCGAACCGGTGGATGCGGGACTTGTCGGGCGTCAGGTAAACGGTATCGTCGGCGCGGGCGGGGAAATCGCCGCTGCCCCGCGCCGTGACGGTGCCGATGCCATCAGCCTCGATATGCAGGAAGGTGTCGGAGCCGAGATGTTCGGCATGGCTCACCCTGCCCTTCCAGTCGCCGCTTTCCGTCGACAGCAGCACATGTTCCGGGCGAATGCCGATCGTGTCGGCGCCAAGGCCCTGCGCATAGGCGCCCTTGACGAAGTTCATCTTCGGCGAACCGATGAAGCCCGCGACGAAGAGATTGCGCGGGCTCTTGTACAGCTCCAGCGGCGAGCCGACCTGCTCGATATTGCCGCGGTTCAGCACCACGATCTTGTCGGCCATGGTCATGGCCTCGACCTGGTCGTGCGTCACATAGACCATCGTCGTCTTGAGCTGATGGTGCAGTTCGCTGATTTCGAGGCGCATGTTGACGCGCAGCGCCGCGTCGAGGTTCGACAAGGGCTCGTCGAACAGGAAAGCCTTGGGCTGGCGCACGATGGCGCGGCCGATGGCGACGCGCTGGCGCTGGCCGCCGGAGAGCTGGCGCGGCTTGCGCTCCAGATAATCCGCGAGATTGAGGACCCGGGCCGCTTCCGCCACCTTCTTGTCGATCTCCGCCTGCGGCATGTTCGCCATCTTCAGCGGAAAGGCGATGTTCTTGCGCACGCTCATGTGCGGATAGAGCGCATAGGACTGGAACACCATGGCAAGGCCGCGTTCGGCCGGCGCCAGATTTGTGCCGTCCTTGCCGTCGATCAGGATCTGGCCGCCCGAGACGTCCTCAAGGCCGGCGATCAGTCGCAGCAGCGTGGACTTGCCGCAGCCGGACGGCCCGACGAACACGACGAACTCGCCTTCATTGATCTCGAGGTCGATGGAAGGGATCACCTTGGCTTCGCCGAAGACCTTGGAAACCTTCTTCAGGACAATGCTACCCATGTTTCTCTTCCTTGCTTACTTAACCGCGCCGAAAGTGAGGCCGCGAACGAGTTGTTTCTGGCTGAACCAGCCGAGGATCAGGATCGGGGCGATCGCCATGGTCGATGCCGCCGAGAGCTTGGCGTAGAACAGGCCCTCCGGGCTGGAATAGGAGGCGATGAAGGTGCTGAGCGGGGCTGCGTCGACGGACGAGAGGTTCAGCGTCCAGAAAGCCTCGTTCCAGGCGAGAATGATGTTGAGCAGCATCGTCGACGCCAGGCCGGGGATCGCCATCGGTGTCAGCACATAGATGATTTCCTTTGCCAGCGACGCCCCGTCCATGCGGGCCGCCTCCAGGATCTCGCCGGGGATTTCCTTGAAATAGGTGTAGAGCATCCAGACGATGATCGGCAGGTTGATCAGCATCAGCACGACGACCATGCCGAGACGACTGGCGAACTGATTGTTGAGCAGACCGAAGCCCTGGAACAGCAGGTAGATCGGAATGAAGGCGCCGACCGGCGGCATCATCTTGGTGGACAGCATCCACATCAGGATGTCCTTGGTGCGCTTGGTCGGCGAGAACGCCATGGCCCAGGAGGCCGGAACGGCGACGAGCAGGCCGAGGATCGTCGAGCCGAAGGCGATAATGACCGAGTTGGCGAAGTGGAGGAAATAATTCGAGCGCGACTGCACCTCGAAATAATTCTCCAGCGTCCAATGGAAGAACAGGAACTGCGGCGGCGAAGCGATCGCATCGCCTTCCGTCTTGAAGCTCGTGAGGATCGTCCACAGGATCGGAAAGAAGATGAGGATCGCGACGATCCAGGCGACCACCGATACGGCCACCTTGCGCCGTGTTGTGACAGTGCGTGCCATCTCAGGCCTCCAGGTTCTTGCCGACCGCGCGCATCACGAAGATGGCGACGATATTGGCGAGGATGACGGCAATGATGCCGCCCGCCGATGCGCCGCCGACATCCTGCGACAGAACGATCTGCGAATAGACGAGATAGGTCAGGTTGGTCGTCGCCGTGCCGGGGCCGCCATTGGTGGTGACCAGGATCTCGGCGAAGGCGGAGAGCAGGAAGATCGTCTCGATGAGGATGACGACCGTGATCGCGCGCGCCAGGTGCGGCAGGATGATGTAGATGAATTTCGAGACCGGGCCGGCGCCGTCCATTTCGGCGGCTTCCTTCTGCTCTTCATCCAGCGACTGCAATGCCGTCAACAGAATGAGCGTTGCGAAGGGCAGCCACTGCCAGGCGACGATGATGACGATCGAAAACAGCGGCACGGTCTCCAGCCAGGTCAGCGGATCGAGCCCGAAAAACCTGAAAAGATGCGCCAGGAGCCCGTTCACCGGGTTCATGAACATGTGTTTCCAGATGAGGGCGGCGACCGTCGGCATGACGAAGAATGGCGCAAGCACCAGCATGCGCACGATGCCTTGGCCGAAGATCGGCTGGTCGAGAAGGAGCGCGAGAGCGATACCGCCGACCACGGTGATGACCAGCGCGCCGCCGACGAGCAGAAGCGTCACGATCAGGGAATTCAGAAAGGCGGGGTCGGTGACGAAGTATTCGTAGTTGAGCAGCCCGATGAAGTCATGCGCGCCGGGAGACAGGAGATTGTAGTTCAGCGTCGAGAAGTAGATCGTCATGACCAGCGGGACGATCATCCACGCGAAGAGCAGCAAAACCGACGGCGTCATCATGACGCGGGCAGCAGAACGGGTGTGTAACGTTGCCATGGCAAGGACCAACCTATCTTTTGAGCGGGTCTTTTGAGCGGGAAGGTGGCCGTGGACCGGCTGGATAAAGGGGCCGCCGAAAAACAATCGGGCATTCGGCGGCCAAGGGAAGGAAGCGCTAAATGGCGCTTCCTTCCATCCCTGGGAGGTTGATTATTTCGGATAACCAGCCTTGGTCATTTCGCGCGTGGTCAGCTGTTGCGCAGCCTTGAGGGCGGCGTCGACGGAGATCTGGCCGGCAAGGGCAGCGGAGAACTGCTGGCCCACCGCGGTGCCGATGCCCTGGAATTCAGGGATGGCAACGAACTGGACGCCGACATACGGGACCGGCTTGACGGTCGGGTGGGTCGGATCGGCCGAGTTGATCGAGTCGAGCGTCATCTTGGCGAAGGGAGCGGCCTTCTGATAGTCCGCATTCGCGTAGAGCGAGGAACGGGTGCCGGGAGGTGCATTCAGCCAGCCTTCCTTCTCGGCGACAAGATTGGTGTACTCCTTGCCGGTTGCCCAGGCGATGAACTTTTCGGCAGCTTCAGTCTTCTTCGAGGATGCCGGGATGGCGAGGTTCCATGCCCAGAGCCAGTTGCCGCGCTTGCCGAGGCCGTTGTCCGGAGCCAGAGCGAAGCCCACCTTGTCGGCAACCTTCGATTCCTTCGGGTCGGAAACGAACGAGGCCGCGACCGTC
>DASWOH010000044.1:0-8542 GCA_036398815.1 Rhizobium sp.
GTTCACCGGGCGGGTCATGTACTGTTCCAACACGTGAGTAAAGGCATCGACGACGCCATTCTCCAGTTGCCGGCGTGAAAGAGATGCAAGCGTCGAGGGATCAAGGATCGCAAAGCGCGGACGTGCACGCTCGTTCCGGAACGGGAGCTTCAGTCCACGCGATGTCGATGAGATGACTGAGACGGCGTTGCTCTCCGAGCCCGTCGCCGCCAGCGTCAGGACTGCACCGACAGACAAGGTGTTTTCAGGGAAGTGACCCGCGACAAAGTCATCCCATGGATCGTCCTTGCCACTCGCAATCATTGCCGCCAGAAATTTTGCCGCATCGACCACCGAACCCCCGCCAACACCAAGCACGCAATCAACCCGGGCATTTCTGCCTTGCTCAGCCGCGCGCTGTAGCGTTTCATAAACGGGATTAGGCTCGACACCCCCGAACGGAAAAATCTCCCGTCCCTGCAACGCCTCGCGAACCGCGGCCTCGACTCCATTGCGGAAAATGGAGCCGCCACCATAGAGCAGGAGCACACGGGCATTCGGCGCAACCAGCTCATCGAGTGCTTTGATCTGCCCCTTGCCGAACCGGATGTCTGTCGGATTGCACAGTGCAAAAGATATCATCTTCTCTCCTCCCTATTGATTGGCCCGCCCGTGATCTGCGCATTGCCTTGACTGCTCAATTCACTTCGGTGCCGCCACGATCCACTCGCGCTTGATATCGGCGGATTCAGGCTTGAAGCAGGTGATTTCAAGCTCGATCTTGACCTCTTCGCCACCAGGTAGCGGGCCGCAATGAATGGCGTGAACCGGATCAAAACCTTCAAAATAGGTGGCCAGCGCTTCAAGCGCTTCGTTAAGGTAATCCTGACTGGAGATGAAAACGCGGATATGGACGATGTCTTTGACCGAAGCGCCGATCGGCTCCAGTGCGCGCGTCAGGTTGGTGATCGCCTGATGAACCTGGCCGGTGACGTCAGCAGAAATTTCGCGGGTCACATAGTTCCGTCCGGCAGTGCCCGAAGACATGATCCAGTCGCCAATACGGATCAGACGGGAATAACGATAGATTTCCTCGAACTTACCGCCGGATTTTACATGCTGGATCAATGTCATCTTGCTTTCCTAATATTTACGTTGGCCCGTCTCGCGATCTCGGCGATCGGGAATACTGCTGTGTTGCGGCATGAGACTAAGCGCGAATGAAAAGATGAGTAAAATGACCTTTTTCATATTTAGAAGATAGAATTTGTTTCTTGCATATCGCACAGCAAAAAGGCCCTAGATAAATGAACCCGCTGGCAATCGTGCGTGAAAGACGCCTGCTGGCGGCCACTTTTTACGCAAGAATTGAGAGAGCGAAATATGGCTGCAAGCAACCGTCGGGTTGGAATTATCGGAGCAGGAACGATCGGCACAGCGATCCTCCAGGATATTCTGGAACAGGGTTTGGCGGAGATCGATTACGTCGCCGACGCCAGCCCGGATATTTCCACCAGACTTGGCAATCGCGGTTTCGCGGTGCTCAATAGCGTTGACGAAGCGATCGAGCGGAAAGTCGATCTCGTGATTGAAACCGCCACGCCCGCTGTGCTTTCCCAAATCGCAACCACGGTCCTGAAATCCGGCGACCTCTGCGCTTTCAGTTGTACGGCACTGTCGGACACGGTTCTGGAGACTGCCATTTTCGAGCAATGCCGTTCATCAGGATCCCGTTTCTATGTCCCACACGGCGCGATTCTGGCGCTCGATGGGCTGATGGATGGACGCGATGTTATCGAAACAGTCACTGTAACCACGTCCAAGAGTGGAAATAGTCTCGGAACTGACGAGAGTGCTGAGGGGCTGATTTATGAAGGGCCGACACGCGACGCCTGCCGTTTTTTTCCACGCAATGTCAATGTCCACGCGGCAATTGCCCTGGCTGGTATCGGCTTCGACCGCACAATCAGCCGTGTCATTGCTGTGCCCGGACAGCTGAGTATGAAACATCGGCTGGAGGTCACGGGCAGCGGCTTCTCCTGGGATATCAACGTCAGCTCGCGCTCACTGGGGGGCGTCACCGGCGCCTATACGCCGAAATCGGCGGTTGGTTCGATAAGGCGTATCTTGGACGGTGCAGCGATCTCTGTCGTTTAGTTGTTTCCGTTTACGGCGTTGGACAGCACGTACCGGATAACGCCTAGAAACCGGCAGCCTAAAGTAAATTTTTGCTTCTTTTGAAACAATAAAACCGCACATTTTTCTTCTTCCACACACTGAGTAATATCAGGGACATCAAGAGCGGAAATTCACCGCCTTTATGTGATTGAGAGGAATCCAAATATGACGATCGAAGCCAAGTTCATGCGACTGGCGACAGGTAGTGCGCCGGGCCAGGAAGTTCGCCAGAAAACGGCCAATCTCGCTGTTCTCCTGCGTGGCGAGCCTCTGCCCGGCACCCCAGTCGATTTCTCGCATGGCGATGTGGATGCACATGCTCCGACACCTGGCGCCTTCGATCTCTTCTCCGACGGTGTCGCACTAGGCGGTGCACAAGCCTATACTGAGTATCGGGGTGATGCTGGCATTCGCGAGCAGGTGGCTGCCCACCTGGCCGACTTCACCGGCGCTGCCGTCGATGCCGATGACGGTATGATCATCACGCCGGGCACGCAGGGTGCATTGTTTCTGGCAATGGCCGCGACCGTCTCCCGTGGCGTCAAGGTCGCAATCGTGCAACCCGACTACTTCGCCAACCGCAAACTGGTTGAGTTCTTCGAGGGGGAGATGCTCCCTGTTCAGCTCGATTACGTCTCGGATGACGAAAGCCGCGGCGGTCTTGATCTCGACCAACTCGAAGATGCGTTCAAGGCCGGAGCCGAAGTGTTCCTGTTCTCGAACCCGAACAACCCGGCTGGTGTCATTTATTCGCCAGACGAGATCACGCAGATCGCCAAGCTTGCCGAACACTATGGTGTTATTGTTATCGTTGACCAGCTTTATTCGCGCCTGCTCTATAGCGGCGAAACCTATACGCATCTGCGTGCCCAGGTTTCGGATGCGGTCAACGTGATCACCATCATGGGACCATCAAAGACGGAATCGCTATCGGGTTACCGGCTTGGCGTCGCTTTCGGATCGCGCACCTTGATCGAGCGCATGGAAAAGGTTCAGGCAATCGTCAGCCTGCGCGCAGCGGGTTACAGTCAGGCCGTTCTGCGCGGCTGGTTCCGCGAGCCAGCCGGATGGATGATTGACCGCATCAGGCAGCACGAGGCGATCCGGGACGATCTGCTTCACGTGCTACGCGGGATCGAAGGCGTCTTCGCTCGCGCCCCGCAGGCCGGCAGCTACCTGTTCCCGCAATTGCCGGCACTGCAACTGCCCTATCCGGACTTCGTCAAGGTGTTGCGTATTCAGGCAGGCGTCATCGTCACGCCGGGAACCGAATTCAGTCCACACACAGAAAGCAGCGTACGGCTGAACTTCTCGCAAGATCACAAAGCAGCGGTCGCCGCAATAGAGCGGCTCGGCCAGCTCATCGAACGGTACCGGACATGAGCGAAGCTCGTTCCGACAACCGCTATCATCCACATAGAGTACTGCACGTTACCAGGGCAACACCCTTTAGTGCGTGCGGCGCACTCTCCGAAAATCAAGACCGCCAGACGGCCTGAAAGGGAAATCAGCGACATGTCTACCCTGCAAGACACGTTCAAAAGCGCAATGCGGAGAATGGCAGCAACGGTCAATGTCATCACCTGCGAGAGCGAAGGAAACCGGTTTGGCATCACAGCAACGGCTGTGACCTCCTTGTCGGCGGACCCGCAGAGCTTGCTGGTCTGCGTCAACCGCGGTTCGTCGATCTGCCCGATCATCACCAAGCGGCGCGCCTTCTGCGTCAACATCCTGAGCGCACATCACGTCGACATATCGCGGGCTTTCGGCGGCGCGTCACCGGCATCGGAACGCTTCATGATTGGCGATTGGACAGAGAACGAAGACGGTCTACCGATGCTGCTCGACGCACAGGCAAACCTGATCTGCGACCTCGACAATACAGTGTCCTACGGCACCCACAACGTGTTCTTCGGTCGTGTGCGCGATATCAAACTGTCCGGCGACATCCGGCCCCTGATCTATGGTGATGGCCGTTACTGCCAGGTCGCCTGAACCGACCTGTGAAAGATTAGAATTACGACCGAGGACAGCAAGCCTAATCAGAGGAAGTAAAGGAGCTCGATACTCATGAAATGCGTTCAGTTCGCTGTGCCACATTGCTGGGTCTCGTTGATGCAGCGGGGCTGAGCATCATCAACGAAGAGGAGTAGATCGTATGATTGGCGATGGAATGCGGCCTTTAAGTCCCATCAGCTTGATGAAACCGCTCAGTCGTATTTCAGGCTCTTGCCACCATCAATAACAATGTCCTGGCCCGTCACGAAGCTGCTCTCGATCAGGTTGGCAATTGCCTCACCGACATCTTCGGGCATAGCCACGCGTGCAAGCGGCGTCTCGCCACCGACACGATCGGCCTCCGCCAGGCTTGCCTCTTTTCCGACACCACGCTCCATCCAACGCGTCTGGACAAAACCGGGGGACACGCTGTTGACGCGGATTTCAGGCGACAGAGCAACGGCCAGAACCTTCGTCAGGTGAATGACGCCAGCCTTCGACACCGAGTAGGCGATTGATGAACCGGCACCGCGCAGCCCGGCCATGGAGGCGACGTTGACAATAGCTCCCTTGGTCTTGCGCAGATGCGTGGCAGCGGCCCGGCAGCAATAGAATGCGCCGCGCAGATTGGTGTCGAACACCAGATTCCAGATATCATCGGTCAAGCCATCAAGATCGGCGAGTGGCACATAGCGTGTAATGCCTGCATTGTTGACAAGAATATCCAGCTGTCCGAAGCGCTTGATGATTGTATCGACGAGGTCCTTGACCTCGACTTCGGAGCGGATGTCCATCTTCAGCGCGATCGCTTCGACATCAAGTGCCGACAGCGCCTCACAGGTCCTGTTGGCATCATCGATTGATGTTGTATAGGTGATTGCGATTTTGCGGCATCCGCGTCGGGCGAGCTCGAGTGCCGTAGCACGGCCGATCCCGGTACCGCCCCCGGTAATGAGGGCAGCCGCTTCTCTTGAAATCGTCATCTGTGTTATCCCTTAATAGGTCGACCGTCCACCGGAGACATCGAAGGTAGCACCCGTCGAGAATGAGCATTCCTCGCTACAGAGCCAAGTTATCATGCTTGCAACTTCTTCCATCTTGCCAAGACGACCGACCGGAATCTTGCTGATTGAGAACTGACGCTGCTCGGGTGGCAGGCGATCGAAGAGTGGGCTATCGATCGCCGCCGGACAGACGCAATTGACACGGATGCCCGTTGTTGCCAGCTCCTTGCCGATGCTCTTGGTGAAGCCGATGATACCGGCCTTTGCCGCAGAGTAAGCAGGATCGAGTGCATTACCGTCTTTGCCTGCCGTCGAGGTCATATTGACGATACGTCCATAGTCGCGCTTCTGCATTTCGCGAACCGCATGTTTACATGTTACGAACGAAGCCGTCAGATTGATATCGACAAGCCGACGCCAGAGGTTGAGGTCGTGTTCGGCAATGGTCGAGCGTTTGCCTTCAAGGCCAACGCAGTTGACCAGAATGTCGAAGCGACCATGCAACTTTGTCACGGCCTGCGACGCGGCGCTGACGTCGTCCTCATTGAGAAGATCAACCTGCCGGATTTCGATATCGGGACGTTCAGTGGCGGCCTTCTGCAGGGCTTCCGGATTGATATCCCAAACAATCACCCTGGCGCCAGATGCCCTCAACCGATCGACGGTCGCAAGACCAATACCACCAGTACCGCCGGATACGACCGCGATCTGGCCACTCAATTTAATGTCGTTCATTGCAATGTCTCCTGAACGGCCGAAAGCCGAACTATGTATGCGGGAAAAGTGGGTCAGGCACGAATGGCATATGGAACATCGGCGGCAGGCGCCGGATCGCGATCACGCATAAGCGAAGCTAGAAAGGCTTGCGTGCGGGGATGCTGCGGACGTCGCAATACATCTGCGGGCGGCCCCTGTTCGACGATCTTGCCCTTGTCGAAGAAACAGACCCGATCTGCGAATTCGCGCGCAAAACCCATCTCGTGCGTGACGAGAAGCATGGTCAGATCATGTTCATCGCCGAGCGTACGGATGACGTTCAGCACCTCGCCAACCATTTCTGGATCAAGCGCACTGGTCGGCTCGTCAAAGAGCAGGACACGCGGTCGCAGTGCCAAGGCACGTGCGATGGCGACGCGCTGTTTCTGACCACCCGACAGATGATCAGGAAAGTGCCCTTCTCGATCCGCGAGGCCTACCATCTCAAGCAGCCCCCTCGCCCGCTCTTCCGCGTCCTGCCGCTTCATGCCGAGAACAGCCATCGGGGCGTGGATGAGATTGCGCAGCACCGTCATGTGCGGGAACAGATTGAACTGCTGGAAGACCATGCCGACATTGGTTCGGATCTCATGCAAATGCCGGTCGCTGGCGTACATCGGCCCGCTTTCGCCCTGCTGATGATAGTCGATACCATCAAGAACCACCTGTCCCTGCTGGAACGGTTCGAGCGTCATCAGGATACGCAGCACCGTCGACTTTCCCGAGCCGCTCGGGCCGACCAGAGCGACCTTCTCGCCCTTGCGGATGGAAAAGTTAAAATTGTCGAGAACTGTAAGGCTGCCGAAGCTTTTGCTTACTTCACGAAAGGAAATAAAGGGCCTCATCGCATCGCTACTCCTGCAGTTGGCACGTAGAACTCGATGATGCGGATGCACCATGCGAAGATGCTGGTGACAAGCAGCATCAAAAAGCCCGCAAGTGTCAGAGGAATGGAATATTGGTAGGTGCGGTCGCCGATGATGACCGCGTAGTTGAGCATCTCCAGCACCGAGATCGTTGACAGGATTGGCGTCTCCTTCAGCATGCCGACAAGATAGTTGCCGGTTGCCGGGATGATCCGGGGCACCACCTGCGGAATGATGACATCACGATAGGTTCTCTGGCGATTGAGATTGAGAGCAGTTGCCGCCTCCCATTGCCCCTTCTCGATCGCGTCGATGCCAGCGCGATAAACCTCAGCCATGTAGGCGCTGTACTGCACGCCGATAGCAATCGCACCTGTCAGGAACGCTGGCGCGATGATGCCATAGGCTGGCAACACATAGTAGATGAAGAACAACTGGATGAGTAACGGCGTGTCACGAACAAATTCGAGAAACACGCCCAGCGGCCAACGCACCAGCTTGCTTCTGGATCGCATGATGACGGCGAAGAAAAGTCCGAGAACAACCGCTATAACGAAGCCGAGCAGCGCTGCGGAGATGGTGATCTGCAGGCCACGCATGAGCAAGGGGATCGACGAACGCACGAAGGCATAGGTCGAACTGGTGTCGATGTTGAGGATATCATCCATGGCCTGCTCCCAGTCCCAGCAGCCCACTGCGCCTGAAAGCCGGTCTGGTGATGTTTTCCAGGACCTTGGTCGCCATGAGAATGCAGAGCGAGAAAGCAAAATACATGAGCAGGCAAACCATGTAGATGCGCGCACTGTCATAGGTCATCGACCTTAATTGCTGTGCTCTGAAGGCGATATCGGCGATAGAGATCATCGAAATCAGCGACGTATCCTTGAGAACCATGATTGCGAGGTTTCCGAAGGGCGGCACCATTTCGGGAAGCGCCTGCGGCAGGACGATCTTTCGCATCGTCAGCAACCGCCCGAAGCTCAGCGCCTTCGCAGCTTCGATCTGTGACCTCGGCACAGATCTGATCGCGCCACGAACGATTTCGCTTCCGTAAGCCCCCGAATTCAGCCCGATCGCCAGACAACCCGCCATCATCGGCGAGATCGTGATGCCAGCGAGAGGGAGCGAATAGTAAATCCAGAACAGTTGCACGAGCAGTGATGTGCCGCGAAATATCTCGACGTAAAACCAGGCAATGGAATTCAACCCGGGAACCTTCATCGAGCGGCAGATGCCGACAGTGAAGGCGAAGATGATGGTCAGAGTAAAGGATATGACGGCCACCTGCACGGTGGCCTTGGCGCCCGCGGCCAGAAAGTCGAAATGACTCAACGCTGCTTCCATAGGGATCGCTCCTTGTTTCTTGAAAGAAAACGCCCCCTGCAGTGTCATCGGCAGGGGGCGGGCGATCCCATCAGCTGTTGCAGCGGCTTTCTGTGGTCGTTGCCAATGCGCGCTTGACACCTTCCTCGCTGAACCCGTGGCTCGTCTGGATCGACATGAACTCGGGTGTCTGCATGAAGGCCTTCAGTTCCTTGTTGTAGGCATCGAGGAATTCCTTGTCCTGCTTGCGGAATGTCGTCGCGCCGAAGCTGATGACCTCCTTACCGTCGATAACAGGAAGCTTGAAAGGCTTGGCCGTTTCCAGCCCCTTCAGATTACCGGATGCAAGCAGCTGCGCCGCCGCCGGCTCCTCCAGCGTATAGCCGTCGGCCCGGCCGGACATGACGAGTTCGGCACCGTCGGCGTGGTTGGAGATGA
>DASWOH010000045.1:0-2877 GCA_036398815.1 Rhizobium sp.
TCGAAAAAGAAATAGGCGATAAAGAATATTCCGGCGCCAAAACCGAAAATCGTCTCGGACAAACCAAGATCGGCATTCATGCGCAAGGCGGCAAAACCGACGTTCACACGGTCCAGATACGCGACGAAATAGCAAAGCATCAAAAAGGGCATCAACCGCCAGGTGACACGCTTGATGGTCTGTGCCTCGACATCCATGGAGTAACTCCGCCCTTTATGACGCCGACTATGAAGGCGCCGCTACGGAACGGAGTAGGCGTTGCCCAAGCTACGTCGTCAACTGCCAGGCACGATACACATGGAAAAAACGCTGCCAACGTGGAGCAGAGCCATCCGGCGGGAGTACGACGGGGCACCGGACCCAGCACTCCACGGCTTCAGCTAGCCTTTCTTGTCAAGCAATCTGGAGCTCTTGTTGGGACTAATGCTCCGCCTGTGCCCGTTCGGCGCCGCGTAAGACATATCGATCATGGACGATTTTTAATTACCTCCCGCATGCTGGAGAGCGCCGGTCGCGTCGAAGGGCGCTGTTGCAAACGGAGCTTATGTGGACGGCCGGGCGCTGCTGGCGACGACAGTGATCCGCGAGATCGTGCCGGACGAGGACGACCTGGTGCCCCGACGGATGAAGAACTTCCGATCGCCTGCTACACGTCGAATGATTTCCACGCAGTGAACCGCGCCGGGTTTCGCGGAGGCGATTTGGGTTAAGTTACGCGGCTATGGGCATGGCCTCAAGCTGGGCATAGTATTGTGCTTCCGCTTCGGCGGGCGGGACATTGCCGATGGGTTCGAGGATGCGGCGGTGATTGAACCAGTCCACCCATTCCAGGGTGGCGAATTCCACGGCCTCCGCATGGCGCCATGGCCCGCGACGATGGATCACCTCGGCCTTGAACAGGCCGTTGATGGTTTCCGCGAGGGCATTGTCGTAGGAATCGCCAATGCTGCCGACTGATGGTTCGATCCCGGCCTCGGCCAGACGCTCGGTGTAGCGAATGGACACATATTGAACGCCACGGTCGCTATGATGAATCAATTCATCTCGCCGAACTGGACGGCGATCATGCAGTGCCTGTTCCAAGGCATCAAGCACAAACCCGGTTTGGGCTGACCGGGACACCCGCCAGCCGACAATGCGACGGGCAAAGACGTCGATGACAAAGGCGACGTAGACGAAGCCTTGCCAGGTCGCGACATGGGTGAAATCGGAAACCCACAGAGCATTGGGCCGCTTGGCGCGGAACTGCCGGTTCACCTTGTCCCGGGGGCAAGGAGCGGCCGGATTGCTGACCGTCGTCTTCACCGGCTTGCCGCGGATTACCCCCGCAAGGCCCATTTGCTTCATCAGCCGGGCCGTGGTGCAGCGGGCGACCGCGACACCCTCCCGGCGCAATTGCCGCCAAACCTTGCGCACGCCATAGACCCGGAAATTCTCCTCCCAGACCCGGCGGATCTGCGCCCTCAGCATGGCATCACGCCGTGCCCGCGGCGTGAGGCGACGCGGATCAAGCCGTCGGGCGGCATGGTCATAGTAGGTTGATGGGGCGATCGGCAGAACGCGGCAGATCGGCTCGACCCCATGGATATTTCGGTGATCGTCGATGAAGGCGATCATTTTTTGAACGGGCGGTCGAGCTCCGCCGCTGCAAAATAGGCGGATGCCTTGCGCAGGATCTCATTGGCTTGGCGCAGCTCCCGGTTCTCGCGCTCCAGAGCCTTCATCCGCTCCGCCACGTCCGACGGCACACCGGCCACTCGGCCCGCCTCAACATCCGCCCGCTTCACCCAATCCATCAGCGTGTGGGTCGAGCAGCCGATCTTCTCGGCGATCGACATCGCTGCCGCCCATCGTGACGGGTGTTCCACCTCATGGTCCAAAACCATCCGCACCGCCCGGGCACGAACCTCAGGGCTGAATTTGTTCGTCGTCTTGCTCGTCATGGCTCCACTCTACTTGGAAGTTGGAGCCTCCGCGAAACCCGGCGCGGTTCACAGGCATCGCTGCCTTTCTGGGGAAGCGAAAGCCGCATTGGAGGCGGCGTTGAGCCGTAATTCAAAGTTTGCGAACCGGGTTGTTCCGCCTATCTTGAAGCCTTAGCCAGAGAAGGGACCGACGCGATGTTTGCACGAGTCATGAGCACGGATCTGAAGAAAGCAACGATTCCCGAGGCAATTGTAGAATGGCGCACGCATATCGAGCCGTTCAAGACCAAGGGGATGAGCAAAGCCTACATGCTCGTCGACCGCGCCACCGGCAAGTATCTCTCCATCACCATGTGGGAGAGCGAGGCGGCGCAAATCACCAACGCAACCAGCGCTGGGCAGACCACGGGGCGCCAGGCGATGACGGACAAATATTTCGAGGCGCCCCCGACACCATCGACTTTCGAAGTTGTCGAAGTCATCGAGTAAATCTGGAGATTTTAGCCACCGGACACTCACCGTCCGGTGGCAATGCGCTCCATGACCACGGGAAAGGCGCTGAGGGGATGCGGCGGCACGACGGGCTTGGCCGTCTCCAGGAATTGCGCCGACAACTCCGAGACCCGGTTGACGCCGAGTAACGCCATGGTGATGACCATTTCCTCCTCGATGATCTCGAGCATGCGGAGCAGGCCGGGCTGCCCGCCCGCTGCGAGCGCCCAAGCCTGCATACGGCCCATGCACACCGCCGTCGCACCCAGCGCGATTGCCTTGAGGACATCCGTGCCACGCACGAAGCCGCCATCGATGACGATTTCCGCCCGGCCCGCCACGGCATCGACGATGGATGGCAGGGCGGTCATCGTCCCGCGGCTGTGGTCCAGCGCCCGCCCGCCATGGTTGGAGATGTAGACGGCATCGACGCCATGCGCGATGGCCAATTCAGCATCCG
>DASWOH010000046.1:0-53958 GCA_036398815.1 Rhizobium sp.
TAAAGGCAAAGCTCAGGGATGATCGCCAGACCGCAGTCGGTCCGAACGACGTCTGGGCCATGGACTTTGTCCACGACCAGCTCGCGACAGGCAAGAAGCTGCGCATACTGACGGTCGTTGATACCCATTCCCGCTACTGCCCGGCCACAGATGCACGGTTCACTTATCGTGGTGAGGATGTCGTCCAGACGCTGGAACGCGTCTGCAAGAAGACCGGTTACCCCAAGACGATCAGGGTCGACAATGGCAGCGAATTTATCTCCCGCGATCTGGACCTTTGGGCCTATGCCAACAACGTCACACTGGACTTCTCGCGACCTGGGAAACCGACCGACAACGGCTTCATCGAGGCCTTCAACAGCAAGCTCCGGGCGGAGTGTCTGAACGCGCATTGGTTCCTGACCCTTGCGGATTCGCGCGAAAAGTTGGAGACTTGGCGTCGATATTACAACGAGGATCGTCCTCACAGCGCAATCGGATATAACGTCCCGATTGCCATGCACAATCTCGGTGGCGCAACCAGCCCGTCATCGTGATCAGAGCCGGAAAACTCCAATCTCCGGCGGTCCAAACTTCGGTCTCAGAGCATGACCATTGTAATCGTGTATATCGAGCATACCGCCTTGAGGCCGCGCTTCCGCCGCTTTGTCCGCCTCGTAAATTGTCGCCGATATACCATTAAGGTAAAGCACCCGAGCTAGCGTCAGGCCTCCCAACCCGGCTCCTATAATCGTTGCGTGTGTTTTGAACGGCTGCATCGCATAATCTCCAAACACCAAATGGAATGGCATTCCATACTTGGAATGTCATTCCATTTGTGTCAAGGTCGCTAGATGAAAATAGCTCCTACTGCACGCCCAAAAAAAGAAGCTCTTTCGAGAGATCGCATTATAGACACGTCGATTGAGCTGCTTGATTTCGGCGGTGAGGAGGGTTTGACCTTTCCAGCTCTTTCCAAGAGGCTAGCTACGGGACCAGGTGCTATCTATTGGTACGTCAACAACAAAACCGATCTTCTGATCAGTGCTTGCGATGCTGTTATCTCGCGTACCATAGTGAGCCGTCCACCCTGCCCAACACCGCAGGCGACAATCGTGGACCTCGCCTCCGCCTTGTTTGATGTTATGAACGAACATCCTTGGATTGGTTCGGCACTTTCGCAAGCCGCAGGTAAAATGCCTGTAGTTCGGATATTTGAATGTCTTGGGCAGCAGCTTCAGGCGATGGGCTTAAAGGAAGACCAACAATGGTCAGCGGCATCAGCTATGATTAGCTATATTCTTGGGGTTGGAAGCCAGAATGCTGCTAACTCTGAATTGGCACGCCGACAGGGGTTAGACAGGTCAAGATATCTGGGCCAACTGTCGAAGGAATGGTCGGAGCTTGAGGGGGAGAGTTATCCGTTCACACGACTCATGGCCAAAACACTGCAGTCTCATGACGACAAGGCTGATTTCCTGGCGGGTGTTGACTTTCTTTTGATTGGCCTCCTTCGGCGAAGTGAGTAGTGCGATAAAGGTAACTCACGACAGCTGGCAATAAGGACGCTTGCGAGCCCTATTTTGTAAAAGCTCGAATTAGGACGGCCAACTCAATTCGGAACCTTCATTGCGACCAAGTGCGGGGTAGGTCGGTCGTCGTTTGGACAACGCCGTTGCGAGAATCAACAATTGCAAACGCATACCCCACCCAGTATGTTGACATACTCCCACCAGTATGCGAATGAGGGCGCAGGAGAGAATATGCCTACCTCCATTGAAGATAAGAAGAAGGCCACAACACGCCTTCGCCGCATCAAAGGCCAAGTTGAAGCCTTGGAGCGAGCAGTTGAGGCCGGAACCGAGTGCAGGTTGTTGTTGCAGCAGATTTCTGCAATGCGCGGTGCTGCGGGCGGGCTCATGGCCGAAGTTTTGGAAATGCACCTGCGAGAGACGATGACGTCTGGGCAGGAGCTGGCGAGTCCGCCGGTCGGAGACGATCAGATGGACGACATCATGAAAATCCTGCGAGCCTATCTGAAATAGGCTCGTCTATTTCAAGGTAGAAAGACATGAAAAGCAGAGCAGCGGTCGCTTGGGCGGCTAATAAACCCCTGTCGATTGAAACAATTGAGATTGGCGGGCCCAAGGCCGGTGAGGTTCTGGTAGAACTGATGGCGACCGGGGTATGCCACACGGATGCGTATACGCTTGCCGGGCTTGATTCTGAAGGAAAGTTCCCGGCCATCTTGGGCCATGAGGGTGCAGGCATTGTTCGCGAAGTTGGAGCGGGTGTGACGTCGCTTAAGGTTGGTGACCACGTTATCCCGCTTTACACGCCTGAGTGCCGTGAGTGCAAAACCTGCCTTTCACAGCGCTCAAACCTTTGCACATCGATACGCTCGACGCAGGGGCAGGGGCTCATGCCGGATAAAACGACCCGCTTTTCGTGCGATAGCGGCGAAATCTTTCATTACATGGGCTGCTCAACGTTCTCGAATTTTACGGTTCTGCCAGAAATTGCTCTCGCAAAAATTCGAAAAGATGCGCCATTCGACAAAATCTGCTACATCGGCTGCGGTGTGACGACTGGCATTGGAGCGGTCATATACACGGCAAAGGTTCGTCCTGGCTCAAATGTTGTGGTCTTTGGTCTCGGCGGAATTGGACTGAATGTTATCCAGGCTGCCCGCATGGTTGGCGCGGACAAAATCATTGGCGTTGACCTAAATCCGGGCAAAGTGGCTATGGCCCGCAAATTTGGAATGACCGACTTCATCAATCCGACTGAGGTTGGAAACGACAAGGTCGTACAGGCCATCCAGGATTTGACGGATGGCGGAGCAGATTATTCTTTTGACGCCACGGGTAATGTCAATGTTATGCGCCAAGCGCTTGAGTGTACGCATCGCGGCTGGGGCGAATCCATCGTCATCGGCGTAGCTGAAGCAGGCAAGGAAATTTCCACGCGGCCGTTCCAGCTGGTTACCGGACGCACATGGAAGGGGTCTGCCTTTGGCGGCGCTCGCGGCCGGACAGATGTTCCGAAAATTGTTGACTGGTACATGGATGGGAAGATCAACATTGACGATCTGATCACGCACCAGATGCCTTTGGACGAGATCAACACCGCATTCGATCTGATGCATGAAGGAAAATCCATCCGGTCCGTCATCGTCTACTAAGCCAGCAAACCCGCCTGCAAACAGAAAAGGTGTAAAGCAATGACAGTACGGCTTCTCCATCCGGCAATCCAAGACGGTCTTCATACTGGCAATCCGTCCTTCGCGGGCGGCACCCTGGTCTGCAATTGCTCCGACCGTCCGGTCAAAGTCAAAGTATCTGCGGAAATCGCACATAATCATGCTTGCGGTTGCACAAAGTGCTGGAAGCCGGAGGGCGCTGCTTTTTCAATAGTGGCAGTCGCCCCCAGCGATCAAATCACCGTCGTTGAAAACGGAGACAAACTCGCTGTTGTCGATCCGTCAGCGGTCATCCTGCGACACGCGTGCGAGGAATGTGGAGTTCACATGTACGGTCCGGTCGAGAAAGAACATCCATTTAAGGGTCTTTCCTTCATACACCCAGAGCGCTTTGAAGGCAGCGATTGGCCTGCGCCAAGTTTTGCGGCTTTCGTTTCCTCTGCCATTGAGGGCGGTGTTGACCCTGCCGAGATGGACGGTATCCGAGCTCAGCTCGAAGATATTGGTTTGACACCTTACGATTGTCTTTCTCCGGGCTTGATGGACTACATGGCAACCTGGTCCGCGAAACGATCCGGCGTGCTCAAGTAATCACTCCCCCGTGGGGACTTTACCCGGACCCCACGGACTTCATCCCGAGCGCAGTTCGCTTCAGCCTACCTAACTCAAAGCCGCAGTGAGGGGTAAGTGGGAGGTTGTGCCTAATATACGAGTGGCCTGCGCGTATCTTAATTCGCATAGCCGAGAGCCATCGGAACCCGGGCTTCGCCGGAATGGAGACGGAGCCCGAGATACTCAAGTTGTGCATTAACTCGGTTTGAAGCGTAGCTGTAATTGTTTGCTATTTACATTGCAGCGAATCAGGCGGATTTATTGGTTGCTTCAAATGGTCGTTTCATTTGCAAGCTGCGTAGTCCGCATCGTCCACCTTGTCGGTTGGAATGTCTCTCGACGGGATAGCTTCAACGGGACACGCGAAAGCGAGCAACCTGGCTTCGGTTCATTCGAAAAGCCAGGGCAAGAGTCGGGGTGATACCCACCTCGGTTTGCTGGAGCAAAGGTTGGACAGGCCTCTGTCCCCTTTACGCACAAAGGAGGCTATGATGCATTGTGACGGCGCGGCGACGCAGGGGAACGTCCCCGGAAAAGCGCATCCATACCGGGTATTTCGTGTCGCCCTACTTGCTTTTTTGGCGGCATTGACATACAGTGTAATGGTTGGAGTTCGGTCTGACGGTGGCTCGTTTCGCGGTTCGGCGGTCGTGCAAATCTCAGGTCAGCTAGCTCTCGGCGGCCAAGTCGAACTGTCTCTCGACGGGATAGCTTCAACGGGACACGCGAAAGCGAGCAACCTGGCTTCGGTTCATTCGAAAAGCCAGGGCAAGAGTCGGGGTGATACCCACCTCGGTTTGCTATTGGCCGTCCTCGTGGGGTTGTCGTAACGGGGGACGGCGCACAGCGTCGCAATATCTCTGACAGAATCAGCTCGATCAGCCCTGTTTACGAAGCAAGCTCTAAGTGAGGCTTGGCGGAGTTTCTGCAAAGACGGCGGTCGAAGGTCGGCCGCAGGCGTTGATGGCATCAGTCCCGATGCCTTTCAAGCAGGTGTCGGCAGGCACCTTGCTGCAATTCACGACCAACTTCAGACCAATATCTATGTCTTTTCTCCCCTCAGACCGTTTCTGATACCGAAAGCAGGGAAAGGGTACCGGGTCATCTGCGTTCCTACCGTCGGCGACCGGCTTGTGCAGCGCATGCTGGTGAATTACTTCATGGCTTTGCCGCAGGCAGACAAGCTTCGCAATCCTGCAAGTTTCGGCTTCCTAAAGTCGACTGAAGGCAATCCCAAGGGCGTGATCGCAGCACGTAACCGAGCTGTGGCCCTGAGAAATGTCAGCGGGTGGGCTTACAAGTCGGACATTTCGTCCTTCTTCGATAGGATTCAGAGAAAATCCTTAGTCGAACAGGCGATCAAGTTCTTCAATAAACCCAGCCTGCGTACCTTGATCGAGGGTGCCGTAAATTGCGAAATCGCCACCAAGGATGACGCGGTCAGAAGGGTTATCCATGGCCAGGGAATCGAAGTCGGTCGAGGCGTCCGTCAAGGAATGCCAATATCGCCATTCCTTTCCAACATCGTACTTTATCCATTCGACGTCGCAATGAACAAACGGGGCTATCAACTCGTGCGTTATGCGGACGACTTCATCATATTCGCCAATTCAGCAGAAGAGTGTCTCGCGGCCGATGGTTCAGCGCGTAACATTTTGGCTTCGTTGGGCTTTGAAATCCCGTCTCTGCAAGCCGCAAGCAAGACCTTAATTGCCGCACCGTCGGAGCCGATAGAATTCCTTGGTCTCTCGCTCGATCAGATGGCCGATGGAAATTACGCTCTTCAGGTGAACCCGAGGCAATTAGGTGAAATTCGAAATCGGCTTGGCGCTCTAAAGGATATCGACCAACTAAGCGGCGAGCGCCTTACGGTTGGAGATATTTCTGCCAAGCTGGACCATCGAATCTCCGGCTACCGGGCCGCCTACAGCTCAGCGACGAATGCGGCAGACCTTGAGCCAATGTTTGAAAAGGCCAGAGGGAAAACACTGGAGATTGTCTATTCCAACATCTTTGGTGGCGAAGCGGTGCGACGTTTAAGCGAAAAGCAGGCGATGGTGCTCGGTATCAAGGCCTACCCGGCCAAAAGCTCACAGGCCAAGAAAAGTCGCAGGTAACAGGCTACGAGGCCCCTCCGCGCTGCTCCATGTAAAGACCTACAAAGCCTTCCCCAGAACTTGATCCTGCTTCAAATCGACGGTCTTCACTCTCAACTCTGTAGCACAAGAGACAGTGGACGGTGCACCGTGCCTGGAGCAACAAATACGACGGGAAGAGGACCGGATTGTCCGGACGATCACCACGTCGGTCGCGCTTTACAAGGGGTGGAGGCCTCTGCGCGGTGGCCACGTCACAGGGAGGAACACATGAAATTCTGGCTTAGGGCGGCCGCGTCTGCACTCATGTGCACGACGTCAGGCTTTGTGCATGCTGACAATCTTTACAAGGGAGCGCCACGCACGTTCCTTTTTAATCCGGCCCAGGAGGTCTGCTTCCACAAGACCGACAAATACAAGAAAGACGGTCCATACACCATCGGGTTTTCAAATGCAGGCTTGGTCGATAGCTGGCGTGTTGTGGCGCAGCACGTCATGGAAAAGGCCTCCTTCGAGCATAAGGACAAGATTGCCCATCTGCTGATCACTGATGCTGGTCATGACGATTCCAAACAGGTGGCCGACATCCAAGACTTGATCTCGCGCGGCGTCGATTTGCTCATCGTATCCGCCAACTCGGAGCAAGCGGTCGACCCTGCGGTTATCCGAAGTGATCAGCTGCGACATCTGCCGGGGCCATGGGGTCCCGGCATTTCTCTGGAGGGGCTCATGCTGACCATAACGAACTTATCGAAATCGTTCCCAGGCGTGCGAGCGCTGTCCGACGTGCAACTGGACGTTCGAGCTGGCGAAATACATGCCTTGCTCGGCGAGAATGGCGCAGGGAAGTCAACACTCACAAAGATCGTAGCAGGCGTGTACCGTCCTGACGATGGCCTGATGGAATTCGATGGAGCGCCCGTGCACTGGAACTCGGCGGGCGAGGCCAAGGACGCTGGGATTCACGTCATCTACCAAGAATTCGTCCTTTTTCCCCAGCTGACCGTTGCGGAAAACATTTTCCTTGGCAACGAGCGGCGAAAACGTTTCGGTCGAGTGGACCATCGGCAGACGAGGAAGGACGCAGTGGACATCTTGCGTCGCCTGGGTGTCTTCATCGATCCTGACAGCCGGGTTTCAGAGTTGAGCGTCGCCGACCAACAGATGGTCGAGATCGCCAAGGCGCTAGTGCACAAGGTCAAGCTGCTAATCCTCGATGAGCCGACAGCGGTCATCGCTGGGAAAGAAGTGTCCTTGCTCTTCCAGCGCATCTCTGCGTTGAAAGCCGAGGGCGTTGCCGTAATCTACATTTCTCATCGCCTCGAAGAAATTTTCGAGATTTGTGACCGTGTAACGATTCTGAAGGACGGCAAATTTGTAGCGTGCCGTGAAGTTTCTGATCTGGATCGTGACCAAATCGTCTCGCTCATGGTCGGCAGGGATATGGCGGAGCTTTTCCCAGCGAAAGCCACTCAGACCGAACCCCTCGCAGATTGACGTCGAGGACGTCGTTCCACTGGTCGTAAGTCAATTCGTCGATACCACCCAGGCTTACAATCCCGGCATTGTTGACAGCGATGTCAAGGCGACTGAACTCGCCTTCGATGGCATCGACCATCTGATTGACGCTGTCCGGCTTACGAACGTCTACCTTGAGTGCGAGTGTCCGTCGTCCTAAGTCGGTGATTGCCGCAGCGCCTTCGTCCGCCAGCTCAGATGTGTAGTCAGCGATGACAACATCTGCACCTGCCTTAGCCAGACTAGCAGCAATTCCAGCGCCAATACCCCGGCCACCGCCGGTTACAAGGGCAATCTTGCCTTCGAGCGAAAAATCCGAAGCTCCCATTTTCAATCCTCCTTGAAAAATCAGTGCCAAGTCGTCGCCTGGCCAGAGCAGGAGAACATTCACCTAAGATGAGGGCCACTGGCTAAGGTGCGTCGCGACGCTAGAGGCAGTGTGTAGCGAATGAGATGCCGAGCCGAATACGATGGGGTTCAGCCCTCGACCGAGCCTTGAGATGTGCCCGAGTTGGCCGTCAACTTACGGACCGGTGCCTACTCTGCTTTCGCGCCACCAGGACCGGCGGGTCGCTGGCTGATCGACCGATTATACAGCATCCCACCGCAGTGGGCTTAAGCGTCTCGACGAAATTGGTGTCCCGTCATTCACGATTGTTGCTCTGTCCGCGAACTACCGTGTCGCTGCGTTGAGGCCTCTCCTAGAGGCGGCAGGCTTTCGAGACGGGGATGTCATTGCGACCGCCGTGTCCGAGAATTAAAAACTTCGTGCTGCGAATTTTTCGTGCAAGTCATGATTTTCGTAATATGGACGGACGACGGTCGGGATAAGAGCAACCAATCACTCCGGTTGCCGACGAAAAATCTCGACCGCCTCGGCAACGAGATCAGCATTGCTTTCGGCTACACCTCCTCGGGTTAGGATACGGCCGTCCTCCAACCCAACGCGCGTTGACCAGAGCCTTTTCCGCGCAAGTTTCACGAAATGCCATACTGTCGCATCGAACCCATGTAGCAGCACCGGACGGCTTATCCCTGCCTCACCAAGAACGGCCGCGATGTCATCCGCTATACGGTCGGCTTCGTCCTGGTTCTGCTCCTCGATTTCAATCAGGATACGAAAGACCTGAATGCTGTCTGCGAGAGTCAAGAAGCGTTTGGCGTCCTCCACCGTCGCAAGACCAGCTTCGACGCCGACACCCTTCAGATTAAGCAAGGAAATAACTCCAGGTGCATCCGGCTCTGAAAGGTTGACCGAAGCATAGTCGGGGAGCGCCGTCCAATTGGCGATACAAGTCCGCGTCGCCTCCTCATTCCGTTCAATCCAAGCTCCGGTTGACACGCCAATGGGAGTGTCCGGACATGCGACACGCAAGGAAACCATGAGATCGTCCACAGCATCGAGGCTCTCACGTCGATCAGCGTCGCGCGGATGGATATGTAGCTCAGATGCGCCCGCCTCCACGCATTGTATACTGTCGCGGATCATGGCTTCTTTAGTCAGTGGCAGCCTCGGGTGAAAGCCGGAAGGCCGCGCTCCGTTGATGCACGCTTGAACTATCATTGGTGCTCCAAACAAATGCCTCGCAACTGGTTTTCGTGACATTGCGAAACACGCATTTCGCTAACGTCAGAGTCCACCGGATGCTCCATGAAGATTTACCGGCAAGATAATCCGTCCGAAACTCTCGCTGCAATCGGCGCTCACAAGCTGATCACAAATTCCTGCGTGAAGCCTGTGATATTTCCTTCGTTGCCGTATCCGAGAGGATTACAGATAATCCTCGTTGAGTCTGCCATGTAGTCCCGGGCCAAATGGATATGGCCATGCACCCAGTAGGCAGGCTGCCGCAACCGAATAAGGTCGGATAGGTCACTGGCAAAGGCCGCGTTAGTTATGTCGCCGAAATAGCGCGGGTTTAGGCTCTCCACGAGAGGCGCATGGTGAGTGACCACGACACTCTTGCCGGTAAAAGGTTTTGCCAATTCCTGATCGATGAATCGGCGACTCTCATAATGTCGTTGAATAAGTTCGCCCACGGTAACCATTCCATTTTCATGACCTTTGAGCGGCCGAGCATCGGAACGTTAGATGTTATAGTAATCGGCGATTTGTGAAGGAACCAAGGAATAAGCGAGAACTTTGCGCTCCTCTGGAGGAATATGCTCGTCATTACCCACAGGCACACAAAAATCCGTCCATAGCGTAGCACCGACGAAACGGTACCCATCGATTTCGAGACTTTGGTTTTCGAGGAGGTGAACGCGGCTTCCAAATGTCTCACGCCGCACCTTGTCGAGCACGAATTCAATGCTGGCAGAATAATAGTCGTGATTTCCTAGCGTTAGGATCACCGGCATGTGTGGCTCGATCCGATTGCGCAAGTAGGAAATGCTATCTGAACAGAAGTTCGCGATATCGCCTGCACATATACAAACATCTGCTTTCGGTATGCGGAGCGGTTGGCGAAGGAAATGATCCATTTTTGAAAAATGAATGTCGCTGACAATCCATGCACGCATTGGCAAGGCCTTTCATGGTTGAGAGTGGAAAAACTGGTGATCAGGCGTTGTTGCGCTAGCCCGCGCTGTCTTCGACAAAGCCTGAGAAAGGTGCTCGCTTTAGAGCTTCGTCGACACGCCTATTTTGCGGTAAATCGCTCCCGGCCAAAGATCGTCGAGCGCATTTCCTTCGATCCGCTTTCGTTTGAGCAAATGTCCGGCGAACCTGATCAAAGCATTTTGTTGATTGCGAAGGATTTCCTTGGCACGCTCGAATTCAGCTTGCAGGATTTCGGTTACCTCGGCTTTAAGCCCCGTATCTTGCCAAATCTGTGCGTGGCTATGTTTGTCCACGGCATCAGGAAGGAAGAAAGGAGTATTTCCCAATCCTCGCCCCGTGATCATTTCGATGGCTTCGAGCGTTGCTTTGGCAAAATCACTGTTTAGGCTCCCAGCCGACATCGATGATCGATCATCGAAAAGGAATTCTTCGGCCGCTGCTCCTGCCAAATGCATACATATCAGGTTCTTCTTTTCCTTCATCGTAGTGAAAGGAGTCTTCGGATGTTCCGTCACGGTTATCCCGTGAGCGTCTATTTCGGTGGCAAACGATGAGACGTTGTCGAAAATCTCGACCCGGGTGACTTTTCCAACTTTCAACATATAAGCGACAATGGCGTGGCCCGTCTCATGAACCGCGATGCGATACAGCTGGCCTCCATTAAGGGTAGGAAACCGTTCCATTCCCGAGACAACGTCGTCAATCGTTATCGGCCGCTTTTCCTTTCGCGCAGCTCGCTTTGCTTCACGCGATAGCCGTTCCAAGTCAGCACCGCTTTTGTCCGGCATCCTGGCTGCAATTTCTTTTAGCGTTGGCTCAGCCGCCAATGTCGGGAGGTAATAAGCCAAAATCGCCGCACGAGCATCTGCGTCCGGCAAAGGAAAAAAGATGTGCTTCTCCAATCGGCCGCCACGCAATAGCGCCGGGTCGACACGACTGGGCTTGTTACATGCCGCCACGACGATAACGCCTTCGTGACCTTCCACTCCATCAAGGCATTCCAGCAACGCGTTGACGACCTGGGTCGAGTAATCCACATGCCTGCTGGGAAATTTGTTACGGTCGCCGATGGAGTCGAATTCGTCTATAAACAGCATTGCCGGAGCGGAAGCTTTCGCCTTCGCGAAGGATTTGTACATCGCATTGAGCATGTCCCCGAGTGCACCATCGCGATTTCCTTGCCAGCGTGAAACTGACGTCGCTTCCAGGAAGAGATCGCATTTTGCTGCGAGCGATGCAGCGAAACGCGTTTTCCCGGTGCCCGGTGGACCAAATAGCAGACAGCCTTTATCAACATCTGACCAAGGTAGATTGCCGCTACGCCAATCGTTAATATCTTCCTCAAAATCGGACGCCCAAGCGCCTGCCTCGCCGAACCCGACAGAGATATCGATATGGTTTACCTCATCCGTCGCCTTCAGCCGTCCGCGTTCTTTTCGCAGGCGCTCTAGGGGAACGTTAAACGGTAGACCGACTCTGAAAATCGCTTCTAATCGCACCGCTGGCTGTTGGGCGATGAACTGTGCTTGCTCTGCCGTCACATCTCCGCACCTGCGCAGACGGGCAACGGCTTGAACGTGACGTGTATCACCCAGTTCAAAACGGTCCCGGACCGTCATCGCTAGTTCGATGTCTTGGTGGATGATACTGCCTTCGCCAGCCACAATAATCAGCTTCGGATACTGTAGCCAATCGGCGGCTTCAAAATCCCAACCGCGTTTGCTTTTTGCGAATGGATGTGAGCGAACCTGCACGTCTTTGTGGTCTTTGAAAACCGTTTGCAGGATTTCTTTGATTTGATCAAGTTCCCAATTCTCAGGCGCAGTAAAGATTGCGACATAGCTAGGAAAGGCAAATATCCGCAAATGACGCCTGAGTGTCCGGGCTAGGGCACAATGTATCAAAAAGCCGCTTGTCGATTTGATTGCGAGCGCTGAAAGATTGGGCCTGCTTTTTTGGGGGAGTATGTTACGCTTTCTGTCTCTAAGTTGTTTGAGCCTCTGCAATTTGTCGATGTAGTTGTCTAGTTCGTTGTTGAAAGCTTCATCCATTGGCTTGGCTCCAATTAAAGCTCGATGAGGCCGTCTTCGAAGTGATACCATCGGCTCAAAGTTCGTCCGATGCGCTTCTTCCGATCCAAGTAAAACAATTCGCTTGTCACCGCAGGTCCATCCTTGAGCGACGGGTGGCCCGAGAATTCCCCAACCAAGCAGGGCACAGCACGCTTCGTGAGCATGCAGTTCCTGACCCTGACAGCCTCGGTGATTTCCGGGTGTCTGCCAGGAGCAGCTAATAATTCCAAGTCAGTGATAAGTGACCTCAAGCGAGGGAGCAGAAGCTCCGGCGGTGTGCCTAGCCATTTGTCCATGAGTCTCTCCTTTGATTCTTCCATCTGGTCTGCACCCACACGGAAGACTGATTCCTGACTCAAATGCAAAGGAAAATGACGCATAATTCCTATATGTGATGTTCAGGGAATAATGTTGACATTTTTAAGCAAGGCCGTTTTCTCGGGCCATGAGCCCATTGTTTTCACTCTTGCGAAGCGCACGTTTCCTGCTTGGAAAAGACCAAGCAGTGGTTGGCATCGAGGTTGGTATGAAAGCAAAAACTGTCCACCTGATCGAAGCTGGAAAATACAAGCTTCTGCCTCGTGAGGCCTTGGTATTGAAAGCGCACTACCAAGCGCTCGGGGTGGAGTTTACAGAAGCGGGGAAGGGCTATTCCCTCGGTATTCGCTGGGCCCTTCCAGGTGTGATGATGGAAGATCGGACCTTGGACCATTTCGGAAGCAGAATACTTCGCGCGGCTCGTGGACTGGCGGACTTGTCGCAACGCGAATTGGCAGCGGCTGCCGGGGTCGATCCTAGCTTCATCGCGCGATTTGAGAACAATAAATATGGAGCCATCAACGAGGCGCTGCTGAGCAGGCTGGAAGTGGGCTTACGGTCAAGCAACGTGGAGATGACCAAGGAGACTTCGCTTGTCGGAGCGGGCGTCAGGTGGATCGACGGCGATATGGCCGGGGTTGACAGATGAATAGGGACCGACCGCAAGGGAAGATTTGCTATGTACAACGGAGACCACCAGGTACAAATCTCGGTCGCTGTGGCAGAGCGATTGGCGAGACTTGTTGGGCAACGAGTTCCCATTCCGGTATGGGCTCTCCCGGGGGAGGCTTTAGCGGACATCATTTACCAAGCGGCATGCATTAACGGGTATGAGACTGTTTGGGAAATGTTTGGGAGGCGCGTGAGCGCTAGCCACTCTGCTTTCGCGGTTAATCAAGTGGGCCTGGAACTGCCAGGTCTCGCCGATCTGCTCGGAACACCGACCGGAGATATCGACCTTGCTCCACTGCGGTATTTGAGATCGCCCGGTGTAGCGGGAAGAGTAGATTTTTTTGGTGCGTCTTTGCCAAGTAGACAGTTTATAGGTCGACGACGGGTCTCTCCTACGGCACTTCGATATTCTCCTCATTCCAAAGCCATTTGGCACCTTAACGGTATAAAGTTCGACCCACAAAACTATGAAACCCTGCTAGATAAGTGTCCGATATGCCAAACGGAATTAAGCTTCCGGTACACGGTCGGCGTATGTCATTGTCATCGTTGCGGGTCGACAGTTGATTTGAGAGACGTTCAGCAGCCCATCATAGAAATCAACGATCAGGAGGCTCTGGATTTCGCGACAGGCCTAGTCGATCCTGAGCGGAGCGCAGGCAAAAGCGCAACATTGAGACTACACCAAGACCTTAAAAATGAAAATCCAGGCTTTATCTTTACTTTGTGTGTGTTGATCGCATCGGCTTGCGAAAATCAACAACGCAAATCCGGTCGGAGAATGATCGCGGCAGCCGAGGTCTCTCCTCAAGGATTGGCTGTCGCAGCCCGCGCTATCCTGAATTGGCCTGACGGGCTGTCAGAGGTACTGCCCGCCACCGAAAACTTCCGGGCAGCGACGAAAGGCAGCGAAGCGCACTCATTCGTCGGTCTGTGCAAGCACAGTGGAGTGCTAAACGCTTCTCTGATGACTGCTGTAAGTAAGGCGGTGATGCTCTCACGCGTAGGTGAAAAGCTTCCTCGATGGCTCAGACGCCTAGAGGTGATCACCGACGGTACCGGAAAGGACAACCGCTCTGCTATAGCCGAGTTCGCTGCAGTCGCATCTACCGGCCCTTTTATAAGAGCTACGTCTGCAAGTAAGCTTCCGCCCATTGCCTTGTACAAGTGTTATCTCCGTGGGTTATGCGGTCCTCTCTCGGAAAGTTCAGGCAAAATCGGACCTCAGATCGCAACGTGGGTTGCCGGACTGCAGTTCGATCACGTTCCAACCGCCCGTAGCACCAAAAGAACGCTGCCGCTGACGAGATTCGTGAATGTCATGTTTAACAACGCAGGCGACGTGTGGCCTCATGTCATCGAGGGTGTGTTGGATGAAAGCTTACCAGTCAAGCGAGTGCCTGGACTTGGTATGGGTCTAAGCTCGTTGTGCGTGACAGACTTCGTAGTCTGGCAAGCGTTCTTGCAGAAAGCTCAAGGCGTAGTGGAGTGCGCAGATTTTCCTCTGACTAGCCCCGAAATTGCGTTCTATCTCAATATGAGTTTAGGAGCCGCACAGACCCTATTCGATCTCACCAAAATCACGACATTCAATGACCTCAAGGTTTTTATGCGCGACTTTGTATTGCTAGCTGATCTGGCGGACCTTTCCCTTATCAAAGGCAAGCCCATCGACATAAACGTGTTATGGCGACGTCTCAACAAAGCAGGTCTCCGGACCAAAGGGCAAAGGTTCATAGCACGCGCCCCAGCTATCGGTTTTTTGGGGCTAGACTAGGCAGAACGCAGCAAAAAGATTGGTTAAATCGGTGTTAGGATTTTCACCGCTAGATTAGGGCGGGATGCATCTACCTTTCATCACAAACCGGAAAGTCAGCACACGATAGGCGAGATTGAATCCCAATCTTTTATCGGTACCGTTTGAAATCAACAACTTGGCTGAATCGCATTTCGTTTCCGGCGACAAGCATCCGATCCGGCGGTAAGCCGCGTGCATTGACGTCGTCGATCAGATGGGCCGGAAAGCGCGCAACGATCTCATCGAGCGTGTGCTGTGCCGTCCGCTGAATTCCGCGTGTGCGCATGAGGTTGAGCAGGCGAGATGCCTCGTAAAGTACCGAGCCAGCCATGATCATCGCTCCTTTTCGCCTGCCTTATCAATTTCGTCGGACTAAAATGATCCTTCGTTGACATTCAGACAAACGAAATGATATGGTGCTTAAGATCAGAAAAATTGAAAGATGCCGATATGACCGTACCCTTTCGCCGGCCCATACCGCTGCTCGACAATGAAGTTCTGCGCACCTTTGTCGCTATCGCCGAGACCGGTAATTTCTCCACCGCTGCCGATGCGGTCTTTCGCACGCCGTCGGCCGTTTCGATGCAGATCAAGAAGCTGGAAGAGCAACTCGGCGTGACGCTGTTCCTGCGCGATGCGCGCTCGGTCAGCCTGACGCAGCATGGCGAAATGCTGCTTTCCTATGCGCGCAATATCCTGGCCTTGTCGAACGAAGCCGTATCGCGTTTCATCATGCCCGAGCTTAGTGGCGTCGTGCGCCTTGGTGCGCCGGATGATATCGGCGAGCGCTTGCTGCCGAGCATTCTCAAGAGTTTTTCGGAGAGCTATCCCGGCATCATGGTCGATGTCGTCGTGGATATGAGCCTCCAGCTAAAGAAGCGCATCGAGGAGCAGCGTCTGGATCTGGCACTGATCAATTGTGCGACACGGCCGTTCCCGACGGACGGCGAGGTGATCTATACGGAGCGCCTGGTCTGGGCAGGCGCCAAGTGTGGCACCGCCTATCGCCGCGATCCCCTGCCGATCTCGATCTGGGAGGAGGGCTGCATCTGGCGGTCGGAGGCATTGGCGCAGCTCGAGCGGCAGAAGCGGCCTTACCGGGTCTCTTATCTCAGCGCCCATACGATGGCCCAGCGTGCGGCAATCGTCTCGGATCTGGCGGTCGCACCGTTTCCACGGTCTTATATCGGTGAGGATATGGAGATCCTCGGGCCGAATGAGGGGCTGCCGGAACTCACCTCTTTCGACATTCGCCTGCTGACGGCATCGCAGATGACGGGGCCGATGAAGGCGGTGGCAGATAGCATCCGGCAAGCATTCGTAGAAATCGGGCGAAAAATGGCCGCGTGAGCCGCGGCCGGCTGCGTGTTACTCCCGGCTGCGCCGCCGTCTGCGGCCGCCGCCTTCACCGCCGGCCTCTTCGGCAAGCTGCTTGCGTTCCGGCAGGGTCACGACCTTCGACAGTTCCGGGAAGGCATCGACCTTGTTCGGCAGCGCCATGGCGTAGACGAAATGCTCCTGAAACTTTGATTCAAGCGCCGTCTCTATCTTCTCGATTTTGCTCACGGTTTCCTCGATCTCGCGGCGATAGCCGCGGTTGAGGAGCGCCATGCGCGCACCGGTACCGGCAGCGTTGCCGACTGCCTTTACCTTGTCGAGGGCGCAATCAGGAATGAGGCCGAGCACCATTGCATATTTCGGATCGATGAAGGTGCCGAAGGCGCCGGCAAGGCCAATGCGGTCGACGTGATCGATGCCTTGCTTGTCCATCAGGAGCTTGACGCCGGCATAAAGGGCGGCCTTGGCAAGCTGAATGGCGCGTACATCATTCTGCGTCACCGTAATGCGCTGTTCGCCGTCGCGCAGAAGGTAGGAATAGGTGCGGCCGTTCTGCAGGATGCGCGGCGAGCGTGCCATCATGCCGCCATCGACAACGCCGTCCTCGGAGATGATGCCGGCAAGGAACATTTCGGCGACTACCTCGATGATGGCCGAGCCGCAAATGCCGGTGACGCCGACCGTTGCGGCCGCTTCCGCGAAGCCGGGCTCGTCGGACCAAGGGTCGATGCCGATGACACGGTAGCGCGGCTCGAGCGTGACGGGGTCGATGCGCACGCGTTCGATCGCGCCCGGAGCGGCACGTTGGCCGCTCGAAATCTCGGCACCTTCGAAGGCCGGGCCGGTGGGCGAGGAGGCGGCGACGACGCGCTGGCGATTGCCGAGCACGATTTCGGCATTGGTGCCGATATCGACCAGCAGCATCATCTCGTCCTGCCGATGCGGTCCCTCGGCCAGCGTCGCGGCCGCGGCGTCGGCGCCGACATGGCCGGCGATGCAGGGCAGCATATAGACGCGCGTGCCGGCATTCATCGGCAATGCGACTTCGTCCGAGGTCAGATGCACTGCACCGGAAACGGCAAGCGCAAAGGGTGCGCCGCCGAGTTCGGTCGGGTCGATGCCGAGAAAGAGATGGTGCATGATCGGATTGCCGACGAAGACGGCGTCGAGAATATCCTGGCGCGATACGCCGCCATCGGCGCAGACCTTGTCGATCAGCCCGTTCAGCGCTTCGCGCACCGCATTGGTCATCGCGCCCCGGCCGTCCGGGTTCATCATCACATAGGAGACGCGGCTCATCAGGTCTTCGCCGAAGCGGATCTGCGGGTTGGATGTGCCGGCGGACGCCACCGTGCGGCCCGACAGCAGAGAGGAGAGATGCATGGCGATGGTGGTCGAGCCGATATCGCATGCGATGCCATAGGCTTCGTTCTTCAGGCCTGGATAGAGTGCGATGAGGCGTGGGGGATCGCTCTCATGATCCCTGTGGATCGCGGCGGTGACTTTCCATTCGCCCTTGCGCAGGATCGACTGCACCTGCGGGATGATGTGAAAATCGACTTCGAGATTGTCGTACTTCCAATCGGCGGCCAATGCGGCCTTCAACCGGTCGAGATCGCCGGAGGGCTTGTGCATGTCCGGCTCCTCAACCTCGACGTAGCACATGTGCACGGCCGTATCGCGGGCGATGACGCGCTCGTCGGCGGCCTTGCGGACCACCTGTGCATTGATCACCGTATCCTGCGGCACGTCGATGACGAGATCGCCCTGGATCAGCGCCGAGCAGGAGAGACGCCGGCCCTCCGGCAGGTCGCGGACCTCGGCGTATCGCTTTTCTTTCGGACCGATCGGCGAGAGATGGTCGTTGGCGGAGACGATCTTGTGCTTGGCGAAATTGCCTTCCTGCACGGAGACCTGACAGCGCCCGCATGTCGCGCGGCCGCCGCAGACGCTCTCGATATAGACGCCGAGCTGCCGTGCAGCTTCCAGCACCGGCGTGCCGACTGCGAAACGGCCACGCTTGCCGGAGGGCATGAAGAGGACGAGGGGATTCGTGCCGTCGCTGGCTTGGGCCACGGATCAGCCTTTCTGTTTGCTAAGGCGGCGTACGTTCGAACGAACGCGTTTGCTATAGGGCTTGACCATGGCCTGGGCGACCGCGTCGGCGGCGCCATGCGATGAGGCGCTGCCGCCCTTTGTCATTGCCGCGATGCTCTGCTGGGTCATGGCGATGTTGGTGGCAACGGCGCTCTCGGCCGCCGCCATCATCTTTTCCGAAACCATCCGGTTGAATTCCGTCATGTTGACGCCGCCGCCGGTCATCGCCGTCATCCACATTTGCTGCATTCGCATCGCGATCACCATGGGCGCTTCGATCCACAATGTGGCGAGATCGTTGGAAAGCTTCCGGCTCGGATAAGTCATCTCTATTCCCTCGCGGCACCTGCACCGGCCCGCGCCGCACGCCCGCCGCGCCTGCCGCCGCCAGCCGAGGGGGCTGCGGCAGCCGGAGCACCGGCTCCGCCTTCCGCCGGCTTGTAGTCGCGGTAGGTCATGATCCAGTTGGTGCAATTGGCGTCGGTGCCGTTCAGCACATTGGCGGCGCGCACCGCTTCCATTTCCTGCGGGCGGCAGGGGTTCATGATCGCGGAGGTCATGCCGGCACCGATGACCATCGGGATGAAGCCGGCGTTGATGCCGTGGCGGTGCGGCAGGCCGAAGGAGATGTTGGAAAGGCCGCAGGTGGTGTTGACCTTCAACTCGTTGCGCAGGCGGTGCAGCAGCGCGAAGACCTGGCGGCCGGCATCGCCGAGCGCGCCGATCGGCATGACGAGCGGATCGACCACGATGTCCTCAGGCTTGATGCCGTAGTCCATGGCGCGTTGGACGATCTTCTTGGCAACGGCGAAGCGAACGTCCGGGTCCATGGAAATGCCGGTCTCGTCGTTGGAGATGGCGACGACCGGCACGTCGTATTTCTTGATGAGCGGCAGGATGGCTTCGAGCTTTTCCTCTTCGCCGGTAACGGAATTGACCAGCGGCCGGCCCTTGGCGACCTTCAGTGCCGCCTCGATGGCGGCGGTCACCGAGCTGTCGATCGACAGCGGCACGTCGACGAGGCCCTGGACGATTTCCAAGGTCTGCACCAGCAGATCCGGTTCCGTCTCGTTCGGGTTGACCGAGGTGACGCCGGCGTTGACGTCGAGCATGGTCGCGCCGGCGGCCACCTGTTCCAGCGCATCCTTGATGACGGTATCGAAATTGCCCTCGATCATCTCGGCGGCCAGCTTCTTGCGCCCCGTCGGGTTGATGCGTTCGCCAATCACGCAAAAGGGCTGGTCGAAGCCGATGATGATTTCGCGAGTGGCGGATGCAACGATGGTGCGCGTCATATCTGATCCTCTGGTCGGTTGGCTCGATAGAGTTGGTCTATCGTGCCGTGATGGGCGTTACAAGCGGACCGGGTTCTTCCGGCCGCCGCTCGTTTCAATGCGTCTGATGCGGCGGTTGATGGGAGGCGGCTTCGGCCATTTCCTGCTGGTTTTCTTCCTTGCCCTCGCGGATATGTTCAAGGCGCTCGGCGACCAGCGCGTCGGTGCGATTGGCTTCGTGCTTCCATGGCCGGCGGTCTTTCAGAACACCGGAATCATGCACCATCTCCGCGACATATTCTTCCTGGCGATAGGCCATGACGTGGACGCCGGACACGCCCTCGATCTCCTTCACCTCATTGATGATGTCGATGCAGAGCTGCTTGCCTTCCTTCTTCTGGTCCTGAGCGCCCTCGATGCGCTTGATGATCTCATCCGGAATATGGACGCCCGGCACGTTCGAGCGCATCCAGCGGGCAGTTTTTGCCGAGGCCAGCGGCCCGACGCCGACCAGGATGAAGCATTTCTCATCAAGGCCGAGATCCCGCACCTTCTTCATGTATTCCCGGAACATCGGCACGTCGTAGCAATATTGGCTCTGGACGAACTGCGCGCCGGCCTCGATCTTCTTCGCCAGGCGATAGGGACGGAAGTCGTAGGGCGGCGCAAACGGGTTGATGGCGGCGCCGAGAAAGACCTTCGGCGGCGAGGTCAGCTTGCGGCCGGAGAGGAATTTCGCGTTGTCGCGCATGACGCGGACGGTTTCGAGCAGCGACATGCAGTCGAGATCGAAAACCGGTTTGGCGCCTGGCTGGTCGCCCGCCTGCACGCCATCGCCGGTCAGGCACATGATATTGCAGACACCCATGGCGGCCGCACCCAGCACATCACCCTGGATGGCGATACGGTTCTTGTCGCGGCAGGCGATCTGCATGATCGGGGCATAGCCCATGCGCGTAAGCAGCGCGCAGATGCCGACTGAGGACATGTGGCAATTGGCGCCGGAGGCATCGACGGCGTTGATGCCATCAACCCAGCCGGAGAAGATCGCGGCGCGTTCGTAGACATCTTCGGGGTTGGCGCTGTCGGGCGGATTCAGCTCGGCGGTGACGGCAAATTCGCCGCGACGAAGCACGCGCTCCAGCCGCCCGAGCGAGGAATGGCCGGGCAGGGGATCGAGCGGCAGATGGGCGCCCAGCGGATTTTCATCGATATGCGCCATCGATCAAGATTCCTTGCTTGCCGCTTCACGGGCGGCGGCGGCTTCCGCCGTGACGCGCAACCAGGAAGAGGTTTCGCGCAGCGACTGGTTCACCGGCTTCTGCACGTTCAGGATCGCATCGCCATAGGCCATGTTGCGCGAGCCGTTCCAGGCCTGCACCCAGACGCAGGGCATATCGGGCTCGACTTCGCAATTGCCATTGGCGCGCACGCCGCCGCAGGGGCCGTTGCGCAGCTGCTTCGGACAGTTCATCGGACAGGACATGCCGGTCGATGACAGCGCGCACTGGCCGCACATGCGACAGTCAAACAGAAAGCCCTTCACATTGCGTTCGACGAAGGTGATGGGACGTTCGACGCGTTCATAACCGATTTTCTTCCAGAGCGGATGAAGAAGGAGGAAAGCATCGGCGAAGCGGCGGTAGAACCATTCGAGGAAGCGCGAATGGCGCACGGCCCAGAGGCGGACGGTGTATTTGCGCCGTGTACGGCGGTTTGGCGAGACGCCGGCGGGTGTATAGGCGCCGCTGGCGGCCTTCGAACCTGGTGCTGCATTGCCCGGTTTCTGGACGGCGTCAGCCATCGTCGCGGCCCCCGGCCTTCACCAGCGCAATCAGCCGCTCCCGGTCATAGGCGGCTTCGAGCTCGCTTGCGGCCTTGTCGGCCTCCGCTTCCAGATCGTCGGAGACGGGCACGGGATCGGCCTTGCGCCATTCGGCCAGATAGTCGTCCGTTTCGGCGGCGCCGGTGCGCATGGCGCACATGTCGATCGCCTCGGTGAAGCGCAGAGACAGCTCGCGCTTTGCCGCCTGCCGCCCTTTTTTGATGATGACCTGGGCCGGAATATCCCGCCAATAGACGACAATGCGATCCGCCATGCAGAAGCTCTCCTCTTTCATCAAGAATGCACGTCCGCCGATCCGGGGACTGCGCTCGCCACGACGCGGCGCATGCCGAAAAACGACGCTCTGTGCATAGCGCCTTCACAAGCGGCGATAAACTTCGCCGCCGCGCAAGGCGGCAGGGTTTTCAGGCCGTGATTCAACGCCTTCGATGCGGGCCAGCATGGCGACATCGCAGGGAGGCCGCAAGCGGCGATATGGGATGGAATGTCGCAATCAGACGGCCAGCAATTCACGGGCAAGGTCGCCATAGCCGGTGAAGCGGTATTCGTAGTCCAGACCGAGATAGGCGGCCGCCGATTTTGCCTTTTCCTGCAGCGCCGGATCGTCTTCCTGCGAGAGATAGACGACCTTGCGGTAGTTGCCGAAATAGATGTCGCGCAGCTCCGGATGCCGGTCGAGCCCGAGCGGCACGATGACGAAGGCTTCGAACTGGCGGGCAAGGAAATCGGTGAGGAAAAACGAGGTGATGTCATCCTCGCGGGCAGCGAAGGCTTCGTTGCCGCTGAAGAAGGAATAACAATGCGGGCCGGAGAGACGCTCGATGCCCTCGCGTTCGCAGATCTTGTCGATATCACCGCCGGTCCCGCAATCGGCATAACCGATGAAGATCGCCTCGAATCCGCGCGAGCGCGCATCCGCAATCGCCGCCTCCAGGGCGGGCGCGATCTTCTGTGGATAGGAATGGTAGATCGCGGGAAGACAGTGCAGGTCGATGTGATCGAGGCTATTAATTCTAGTGACCGCCAGTATCTCGCGCGCGATTGCTCCGCACGCGATCACATGAACTTTTTGCGATGTTGCGCGTTTATCCTGCGGAGGATTTACCTCCGCTTTTTGCCGATCAATATCCATTCCGAGAGGGTTCCCGATCATGACTTCACCGACACTCACCAAAATCGCCGCCGCTTGCGCTGTCCTTATGCTACTCGCTTCATGCGCCAATACAATTCGTGGCATGGGCAGAGATACGGCCGGCGCCGTCAATGCGACCGAAGATGCCGGTCACAAGGTCAAGAGGGCGGTCGTCAACTGATTTGGGATGCCGATCGGCCGGCGGCAACCCTTGCAGGGGCCGCCGGTCTGGCATTCGTCGTGATCAGGCGCCGGCGGCCAGGCTATTGTGCTTGCGCTTCATGAAATCCTTGGCGGTCTCAACCGCCACGGCCGCATCGCGGCAATAGGCATCGGCGCCGACAGCCTTGCCGAATTCCTCGTTCAGCGGCGCGCCGCCGACGAGGACGACATAATCGTCGCGCATGCCCTTTTCCTTGAGCGTATCGATGACGACCTTCATATAGGGCATGGTCGTCGTCAGCAGCGCCGACATGCCGAGGATGTCGGGCTGTTCGCGCTCGATGGCATCGAGATAGTTCTCGACCGGGTTGTTGATCCCGAGGTCGATGACGTCGAAGCCGGCGCCTTCCATCATCATGCCGACAAGGTTCTTGCCGATGTCGTGAATGTCGCCCTTGACGGTGCCGATCACCATCTTGCCGAGCTTCGGCGCACCGGTCTCCACCAGCAGCGGCCGCAGGATAAACATGCCGGCCTTCATCGCATTGGCGGAAAGCAGCACCTCGGGAACGAAGAGAATGCCGTCGCGGAAATCGATGCCGACGATGCGCATGCCCTCGACGAGCGCTTGCGTCAGGATGTCATAGGGCGTCCAGCCGCGTTCGAGGAGGATATTGGTCGCTTCCTCGATTTCCTCCTTCAGTCCGTCGTACAGGTCGTCATGCATCTGCTGCACGAGTTCCTCATCAGAAAGTTCCGCGAGAATGATTTCGTCGTCAGACATGCGCTCCATCCCGTTTTCGTGCAATGCATCAGAGGCTTGTATGAAATACTGCCTCAATAAGCGATAAACCTCAACGATGACAAAACTCTTTTCGAAAGCGACGTTGCACGGATAAATCGCGACGGATGGAAATGAGGCAATATCTCTGCGTCCATGTCTGTCCTATGCTAGCCGCTGGCGCATAAAGGAACGTCCGTGCGATGGAATCGGGTAGCATGGGACGATGAGAGACGCATTCATGCGCAGGAGTGAGGAAGCATCATGGATGATATGATTGAGCAACCGGCCGCGGGCGGTGATGGTGGCGGACGGCGTTCGCGCGGCGAGGGCAGGGGTGCGGCCGCACGGCGTGCATCGCGCAGCGGCGGCGGGGCTGGCCCTTCGCTTCCCTATATCGTCCGGAAGATCGGCGTTTACGAAGTGCTTGACGAAGAGGGGCTCCAGCTCATCGAGCGCAATGCCGATAAGGTTCTGGAGGAAATCGGCATCGAGTTTCGCGACGATGCGGAAGCGTTGGCTTTGTGGAAGGAAGCCGGTGCAGACATCAAGGGGCAGCGGGTGCACTTCCCGAAGGGGCTTTGCCGCGAGCTTCTGAAGACCGCGCCGAAGGAATTCACCTGGCATGCGCGCAACAGCGCCCGCAACGCCCATGTCGGCGGCAAGGCGACGATCTTCGCGCCGGTTTATGGACCGCCCTTCGTGCGCGATCTCGAAGGCAATCGCCGTTATGCGACGATCGAGGATTTCCGCAATTTCGTGAAGCTCGCCTATATGGCGCCGTCGATGCATTCCTCCGGCGGTACGGTCTGTGAGCCGGTCGACATTCCCGTCAACAAGCGCCATCTCGATATGGTCTACAGTCATATCAAATATTCCGACAAGCCGTTCATGGGCTCGGTGACAGCGCCGGAGCGCGCCGAGGACACGATTGCCATGGCGAAGATCGTCTTCGGTGACGATTTCGTCGAAAACAATTGCGTGACGCTGAACCTCATCAACGCCAATTCGCCGATGGTATTCGATGAAACCATGCTTGGCGCGCTGAAGGTCTATGCACGGCATAATCAGGCTTCCGTCGTGTCGCCCTTCATCCTTTCCGGCGCGATGAGCCCGGTGACGGTTGCGGGGACGCTGACGCAGATTCTGGCTGAGGTACTGGCCGGTGCCTCCTTCACGCAGCTGATCCGCAAGGGGTCGCCGGTGCTTTACGGCACCTTCGCCGCCTCTATTTCGATGCAGTCGGGCGCTCCGACCTTCGGTACGCCGGAGCCGTCGCTGGTGTCCTATGGCTCCGCCCAGCTTGCCCGGCGTCTCGGCCTGCCGTTCCGGACCGGCGGCTCGCTTTGCGCCTCCAAGGTGCCTGATGCACAGGCGGCACATGAATCGGCCAATACGCTGAACATGACGCTGCTCGCCGGCACGAATTTCGTGCTGCATGCGGCTGGCTGGCTCGAAGGCGGCCTGGTGTCCTCCTACGAGAAGTTCATGATCGACCAGGATCAGCTCGGCATGATGCAGAAGATGGCCGAGGGCGTCGATCTCTCCGAAAACGGTCAGGCTCTGGACGCGATCCGCGAAGTCGGTCCCGGCAGCCACTATCTCGGTTGCGCCCATACGCAGGCGAATTTCCAGAGTGCCTTCTATCGCTCGGCTCTGGCCGACAACAACTCCTTCGAGCAATGGGAGATCGAAGGCCAGAAGCGTGTCGAGGAGCGCGCCAACGCGCTTTGCCGCTCCTGGCTCGATCATTACGAAGCCCCGCCGCTCGATCCGGCGATCGACGAGGCGCTGCTCGCCTATATCCAGAAGCGCAAGGATTCGATGCCGGACGCCTTCACCTGAAGAGAGCCCGATGCCGCCAGGGAGCAAGGCGGTGCGGTACGCGTCGCAGACCTGATCCAGAAGGAAGTCTGGCGGCCGCATTATGAATATAAGGGGCCGCGATGATGAGCGGCCTCCCCATCGTCAGAAAACTCCGTGCGGCGCTTGGCGTCCACGGAGTTTTTGTTCGCGGCGTGGTATGGTTTGACGATGGCGAGGGGCCGTTGCTGCGCGACGGGACGCCGGCTCGAAGCGTCATCCTGCTCGGCAATATCGGCGGTTCGATCTGGCAGCCGTTTTCGCGCTGGCGGCAGCGGCCGGAAAATACCGGATGTCGTGATCCGCTCGACGACTGGTCGAAAGCGATCATCCAGCCGATTGCCGCAGCCTTGGGCGCGACGGCCTATTTCCCCTCCGATCCGCCGTGGCAGCCATTTCAGCGGTGGGCGATGCAGGCGGAAGGTTTGAGCGCATCGCCACTCGGCATTCTGATCCACCCGGAATACGGCCTGTGGCATGGCTATCGTGGTGCTCTGGGCTTTGCCGATGCCGTCGATGCAGGGGAGCGAGCCGAGGTTGCTGCGCATCCTTGCGATCATTGTGCTGAAAAACCTTGTCTGACGGCCTGTCCCGTCGATGCGGTCACATCCGCCGGGTTCGATGTCGCAGGCTGTCGGTCGCATCTGCGGATGGAGGCGGGAAAAGCCGGCTGCATGATCGGTGGCTGTCTGGCGCGCAATGCCTGTCCGGTGGGAGCCTACTATCGCTACTCGCCGGCGCAGCTTGCCTTTCACATGGCGGCGCTCCAACCTTAGGAAAGGCGAAGGCGCTCCTTCTTTCGCCGCATTTGCGATGCGCTTTAGCGTGGCCGAAATTCTCTCCGGAGTTGTCGCTTGATTCGATTGCTGACTGTGCTTGCCATTCTTGCCTGCGCCACCACGGCGCTTGCCGACGAAGCTTGCCGCAAGGTTCTGCATCTCGGCGACAGCTATACCGTCTGCACCTTCGATCCCTCCGTCGACGGCATCCAGCTTTATGAATACGACCACAGCGGCAAGCCCTACGGTTCGTTCCGGGCGCTGGAAAGCGATCTCCACCAGGACCGCCTCTTTGTCCGTTTCGCGATGAACGGCGGCATGTATCAGGACGATCTCTCGCCGGTCGGCCTCTATATCGAGGCAGGCAGGCAGTTGAAGGCGATCAACACCAACAAGGGCTGGGGTAATTTTCATCTCCTGCCGAACGGCGTCTTCTATATCCAGCCGGGCCGTGCCGGCGTCATGGAGAGCAAGGCCTTTGTCGCTTCCGGCATCAAGCCCTTCTACGCAACGCAATCCGGACCGATGCTGGTGATCGACGGTAAACTGCACCCGTCGTTCCTTGCCGACAGCACCAGTTTCAAGACGCGCAACGGCGTCGGCGTCTCGGCGGATGGCAAGGTGATTTTCGCCGTCTCAGACGGTGCCGTCCGCTTCCATGATTTCGCAACCCTGTTCCGCGACGACCTCGGTTGCGCCAACGCACTCTTCCTCGACGGCAGCATTTCCAGCCTCGATATTCCGGAATGGCGGAGGCGGGACGGTCTCTTCCCGCTCGGCCCGATTATAGCGGTGACGGAATCGCTGCCGGGCTGAGCGCAATGAGGCGCAAGGCTGGAACCAGCCACAGTCGTTAATCCACATCGCGGGGGGATTTTTATCCTCCGGATGCGGATTGTCGTATTGGGGCTTCGAACATCGATGACGGAAATTGCAAGCGAGGCAAAAGCGCTGATCTTCATGACGGCGCGCGATTGCGAAATGTATGTCAGGCAATCCCTGGCAAGCCTCTCCCGGCAGACGCTCGATGATCTGCACGTCCTTTTCATCGACGATCGTTCCGACGATGACACTGGTGTTATCGCCGCGGCGCTGCTCAACGATCTTTTCCCCAATCGCCACACCTTCATCCGCAACGAAACGCGCTTGGGAAAATCACGCAACGTCTGGGAGCATCTGAGGCCGCGCACGGAGATGGCTGAATTCATCGCCGTCCTCGACGGCGACGACCAGCTGATCATTCCCAATATTCTGGAGCGGATGTCCGAGAGCTATGCCGGTGGGCAGGATGTTGTCTGGACGAATTTTATCACCGATGGCGGCGGGGTTGGCGGCAATGGCGCTCTCGATCCGAACCTCTCGCCGCGCCGGCAGGGCTGGAAGACCAGCCATCTCTTCAGCTTCCGCGCATCGCTGCTGGATAATGTTCCCGAAGGTTACTTGCGCGACGATGCCGGACAATGGTTCATGGCGGCCTGCGACATCGCCCTTGCCCTGCCCATCCTCGATCAGACCCGGCGCTATGAATTCATCCCGGTCAATGCTCACCGTTACACGGCGACCAATCCCTATTCGCACCATAATCTCGATCCGCAGTCGCGCGGGCTGAATTCCACGGCGCAGCAGCGGTCTGCGCAAGAGGTGTTCAACAAGCCGCCCCTGCCGCTGACACGGCCCGCAAAGACAGCCGCGATGCCGGTGGTGGCCAACGTCGCTGCCGAACATCATGCTCCGGCCATTGCCGCCGCCGCCGATGCGGCGCAGGCATGGCAGGAGACGGCGGGCCAGATCCTGGTTGCCGGTTATCCGACCCTGCTCGACGCCCAATCCGCAGCCGGCCGGGATATGCTGACGCCGATGCAGATCTGGGCGCTGCGCCGCGCCGCGCTCAGCAGGGGCGACACCCCGAATATCCTGCATATCGGTGCTCCGCGCTCCGCATTGGCGCTGGCATCCCTTCTCTCCGGCCTCGATGCCGGGCTGAACTGCCTATGTCTTTCGTCGGAACAGGTCGGCGATATGGAAGCCCGTTTCCTGGCCAGCGGCCTGACCGAGGGCATTTCCATCATCGTGTCCGAAGCCGCCAATATAAATTTCGAGGAATTTTCCGCCGCGTTCCCCGATACAAGGCAGATCAGCGCGGACATCAAGTTCGATCTGGTGGTCGTGGACCTGTGGAATACGTCCTATCCGGCCGAGAGCGCGCTCGTCGCTTTGCCGGCGCTGGCGAACAACCTGTCGCCGCGCGGCTTCGGCTTCTGCCTTTTCGCCCAGGACCGCGCCACCGAGGCGATGGCGGCGAAGCGCTGGGCCAGCGTCAGCACCGGTCTGAAATTCTGCCTCGACGCCATCGGCGGCAGCGGATTGATGGTCATCGGCGGCCGCTGATGATGCTCTCGAACGCGCCGGCATATTCTCGATAAACCTCTGCACGTTGGAAAGAACCGCGATGACTCTGCAAGCCACCGTCGCCTGCGAAGTGAACAGCTACCGGACCCCGGTCCGGTTTCACCTTCCCAATCCGAACGATCATATCCAGAGGATTATCCTGCAGAGCCGCGCGTTCTACGAGCGGGCCATGCTGGAAGATATCGGATCCTCCTTGCCGGAGGATGCTTTCGTGATCGATGTCGGCGCCAATATCGGCAATCACACGCTGTTCTTCAGCGCTGTTGCCGGTGCCAGGATACTGGCCATCGAGCCGAATGGGGAAGCGCTGCATATTCTTCGGGCGAACGTAAGTCTGAACGGCTTGCAGGATCGTGTCGATATCAAGCCGATAGCCTTGGGTGCCGAGGCGGGCATGGGAAATGTCATTGAAGAGGATTCCTCACGACTGGGAATGGCCCGCGTCATGGTTACGGCTGACGGGCAGGTGCCCGTGGCACGCCTTGACGACATCGTTCGGGAGCAGCATGTGCATCTGATCAAGATCGATGTCGAGGGCATGGAGGTGGACGTATTACGCGGCGCCACCGGCACGATAGCGCGATGCAGACCGAGGCTGCTTGTCGAGGCGGCGACGGCGCAGGCCTTGCGGGATGTCGAGGCCGTTTTGCGGCCGCTCGGCTATCGCAAGGTCAAGGTCTACAACGAAACGCCGACTTATCTGTTTGAAGCGAAGTTTGCGGATGCCCATCCGGAAAAGCGCATTCAGGCAATTGATCCCATGCATATCGCCGCCTTACCTCCGACGGAGGAGATCGTTGCGGGCATGGCGACGGTCGCCGGCAACGAGATTGCCTTGCGGGCGACGGTCATGTCCCTGCTGCCGCAGGTCGATCGGCTCTATGTCTATCTCAACGGTTTCACGGAGGCGCCACGCTTCATCGCGGAGCATCCGAAGATCCGGCATTTCATCGATACCGATGGCAGCCGCTATGGCGATGCCGGCAAGTTCTGGGGGCTGGAGCAGGTCAAGGACGCTATCTATATCAGCTGCGACGACGACATTATCTATCCCGATGATTTCGTCGCCCGCATGGTTGGCGAGTTGGCGCAATTACGAGGGCAAGCCGTTGTCAGTGTGCACGGATCGATCATCCTGCAGCCGAGCCGAGGCTATTACAGGGATCACAGCCGTGCTGTCTTCCACTACGAGCGTTCCCTTATGCGGCGCCGGCGGGTTCATGTGGCGGCGACCGGTACCGGCGCGTTTCACTCCAGCGTGGTGCAAGTGACGCTCGCCGATTTTCGTCATCGCAATATGGCGGACATCTGGCTCACGGAGTATTTGCATCGCCGGGGTATTCCCTCTTATGTCGTGCCGCGCAACGACGGCTGGCTGAAGTCGATAGAGGTGCCGCGCGCGACGATCTATGCGCAATCCGCTGCCGGCACGGGATCTGCCTATGACAGCTCGAAGAGGCAGGACGAAGTCCTGTCGGCGATGTATCCGATCTCGCTTCTGAGTTCAGATGCGGAGAATGCCTCGTCGATCATCTATCTCGTGGATGCCGACCGTCCCGACGGGCTGGTGGAGTTCATCCTGGCTGTCGCCGGGCGCGAGCGCGATCCTGTGGTTTTCGTCACCTGCGATTATGAAACCGAGGCCATGCGCAATGTGACGCTTCATCCGGAATTTCTCTGCGAGGTGCATCTCATTGCCCGCAGTGGCGGCAATGCATCCGCCTATTTCGAATTGCTGTCGAAGCATGCGGGGCGGGTCAAAGCCTGGACTCTTCGCGGCGGCAACGAACTGAAATTGGCGGGTGCCGGCGAGTGGGAGAAATGGTTCGCACCGAGCCCTCAGTCTTGAGTTTCATGCCCTCGGCGGCTCCGGCAGACATGCAAGTCGCGAGTGATGATCGGCCGATCTCCGTTCCGCTCGGGCAATAACGGGCGCGATCTGGAACCGAAATTCAGGCTGTGGTCGCAGCCGGCCGACATGATTGCAGCCGGTTGCGATGTTGGGTGAGTCTTAGCCGCGGCGCCGGCGTTCGCGTGACGGTGCGGTTCCGCCTTCATTGGCGGTCTTGTTGCGCAGCGGGCCGATGCGTTCGATGATGGTTTCCAGCGTCGGGCGCGGGCCGGGCGTGTAATTGTCGAGCGCCTGGCGCATGGCGGCGAGGTGGTTGCAGGACGTGCCGCAGCAGCCGCCGATGATCTTGGCGCCGGCGTCGCGGGCAAGGCGCGCATAGTCGGCCATCAGTGGCGGCGTGCCGGAATAATAGATTTCGGCGCCGCGATATTCGGGAATGCCGCAATTGCCCTTGACGATCACGGTCGCGGCCGGATCGGCCTCGGTCATGTCGAGAAGGCTCGAGAGAATATCCGATGCGCCGACGCCGCAATTGGCGCCTGTTGCGAGCGGACCTTCGCCGACGTCCTTGGCGACACCAAGAAGATCCTTCGGATGCAGGCCCATCATGGTCTTGCCGGCGGTATCGAAAGAGCCGGTATAAGTGTAGGGCAGGCCAACCTTGACGGCGGCCTCTGCCGCGGCGCGGATTTCTTCCGGCGACGACATGGTCTCGATCCAGGCGACATCGACGCCGCCAGCCTTGAGGCCTTCGATCTGCTCGGCAAAGGCGGCAACGGCATCCTCATAGGTCAGCGCGCCGAGCGGCACCAGCAGCTCGCCGGTCGGGCCGACGGAGCCGGCGACGATGACCTTGCGGCCGGCCTTGTCGGCGACAGCACGGGCGATTTCCGCCGCCGTCTTGTTCAGGCTATGAACGCGATCCTGTGCGTGGTGCAGCTTCAGGCGGTGCCGCGTGCCGCCGAACGTGTTGGTGAGGATGATATCGGCACCGGCATCGACGAAATCCTGGTGCAGCTTGGTGATCCGCTCGGGATGCTGTTCGTTCCAGATCTCCGGCGCTTCACCGGCCTCCAGCCCCATGGCGAAGAGATTGGTGCCCGTTGCGCCATCGGCGAGCAGCACACCCTTTTCGGCGAGAAGATCGGTCAAGGGATTGGCTGTGACGGTCATGGGGTCTCCTCGGATACTTTGGATTGAAATGTAGATATAAACATTTCTTTATGTGGTCGCAACGTCGGGATAAAGGCAGAGCTTGCTCGATAATCCGATGTGGAAGGAAAAAGCGCCCGGTCAGGGCGCTTTCCGCTTTGCGACGGCGATGGTTTCAGGCTGCCGCCATCCGCGTTGTTTCGTGCGTCGTCGGCGTCACCATGGCAGTGATGATGCCTTGCAGGTCGATCGTGCCGATCGGCCGGCCGGCGGCATCGGTGACGATGGCAGTGGTTTGCGCGTTGTCGGTCATCTGCCTGGCTGCCATTTCGAGCGTCATGTCGCCGGGCACGCGGGGGCCGTGTGCCTCGCCGGCAATCGGCTTCATGATGGTCTGCGTCTGGATGATGCGGCCACGGTTCACCTCCTTGACGAAAGCGGTGATGTAGTCGTCGGCGGGTTTGAGCACGATTTCCTGGCCGCTGCCCTGCTGCACGACCTTGCCGTCGCGCAGGATGGCGATCTTGTCGCCGAGGCGCAGCGCTTCGTCGAGATCGTGGGTGATGAAGACCACGGTCTTCTTCAATTCCTTCTGCAGGTCGAGAAGCACGCTCTGCATGTCGACGCGGATCAAGGGGTCGAGCGCGGAATAGGCTTCGTCCATCAGCAGGATATCGGCGTCGTTGGTCAGTGCACGAGCTAGGCCGACGCGCTGCTGCATGCCGCCGGAAAGCTGGTTCGGATAATGATTTTCGAAGCCTTTGAGGCCGACGCGCTCGATCCAGTATTGGCCTTTTTTCTCGCTCTCGGAGCGGGGTACGCCCTGGATATCCAAGCCGTATATGGTGTTTTCGATCACCGTGCGGTGCGGCAGCAGGGCGAATTTCTGGAACACCATCGCCGTCTTGTGGCGGCGGAATTCGCGCAGGGCATTCTCGCTCATCTTGCAGATATCGACGCCATCATAGAGCACTTCACCGGCCGTCGGCTCGATCAGCCGGTTGATATGGCGGATCAGCGTCGATTTGCCGGAGCCGGAGAGGCCCATGACCACGGTGATCGCGCCGGCCGGCATGTCGATGTTGATATCCTGCAGGCCGAGGACATGGCCGTGCGTCTCGTTGAGCTCGGCCTTGCCGAGACCGTTCTTCACCGCATCAACATAGTCTCGGCCGCGCGGGCCGAAGATCTTGTAGAGGTTTTTGATCTGGATCGCGTGACTAGCCATGGATGACCTCCGAGTGCTTCTGGAGCCGCCTGCCATAGGCCTGGCTCGTACGGTCGAAAATGATGGCGATCGCCACCAGGGCGAAGCCGTTGAGGAAGCCGACCGTGAAGAACTGGTTGTTGATGGCCTGCAGCGTGTTCCTGCCGAGCCCGCCGACGCCGACCATCGAGGCGACGACGACCATGGCGAGCGACATCATGATGGTCTGGTTGATGCCGGCCATGATGGTTGGCAGCGCCAAGGGGATCTGCACGTTGAACAGTTTCTGCCGGTGCGAGGAGCCGAAGGCGTCGGCCGCTTCCAGCACTTCCTTGTCGACGAGGCGGATGCCGAGATTGGTCAGTCGGATCATCGGCGGGATGGCGTAGATGACGACGGCGATCAGGCCAGGAACCTTGCCGATGCCGAAAATCACGACGACGGGAATGAGATAGACGAAGCTCGGCATCGTCTGCATCACGTCGAGGGTCGGATTGATGATCGACTGCAACCGGTCGGAGCGGGCCATCACTATGCCGATCGGCAGGCCGATGATGATGGCGATGAGGGTACAGACCGTCACCATGGCCAGCGTCACCATCGTATCGCCCCACAGGCCGCAGGCGCCGATCAGGATCATGGAAATGGCGGTACCGGCGACGATCTTTAGATTACGGCTAGCGAGGTAGACCACCCCCATCATGACGATGAGCACGATGAACCAGGGCGTGTTGGTGAAAAGCCATTCCAGATAGTTCAGGAACCATTGCAGTGGCCGGACGACGGCGTCGATGACGTTGCCATAGGCACGCACCAATCCCCTGAAGCCGTCATCGATATTCTTGCGCGCGAGGCGGATAAGCGTGTCGTCGATCGCCGGGAAATTACAGAGAACATCCGGCAGGAAACTGCATTGAATAGCCATGAACTTCCCCTTCTTGTCCGGTTTTGCCCAGCCCACGTGTGTGGCCTTCACGCGCGGATGGTATGCAGCACTGCGACCGGTTCGTCAGGCTGCTCCTTTCTTTTTACTATATCCGCAGGCGCTATACTGCACTTGTTGCGACCTGAAGTCGCGTCGGTCTGTCGGTATGAGCGTCATGCAGCGGCTGCGAATGCGGAACCGGCGGTCGGCGAAGCGCCAGCCGCCGGTTCCGGCGTCTCATATCAAAGCGAAGCCTTGACCTTGGTGGCGACCTCGGGAGAAACCCACTTGGTCCACATGTCGGGGTAGGTCTTCAGGAAATACTTCGCACCGTCTTCGTTGGTGCCCTGATTGTCCGTCATCCAGGCCAGAACCTTGCCAACCGTGCCGTTGTCCCATTTGCGGGTCTTGACGTAATCCATGGCAACGCCTGCCTTGGACGCGAAGGCCTTCGTCACGACCGTGTAGACGTCGGAGACCGGATAGGAATTGACCTTCGGATTGGCGCAATCCTGCTGCGAGGTGCAGGCATCCCATTCCTTCTTGTCATGCGGCACGTCGAAGCTCAGGCGCACCATGTCGTATTTGCCGAGGATGGCGGTCGGCGCCCAATAGTAGCCGAGCCAGCCGGTCTTTTTTTCGAAGGCATTGGCGATCGAGCCATCGAGGCCGGCGGCCGAGCCGGTATCGACCAGCGTGAAGCCGAGCTTTTCGGCGCCGAGCGCCTTATAGAGATTGGCCGTGGAGATCTGGCAGTTCCAGCCCGACGGGCAATTGTAGACGGCAGCCTTCGAGGGATCTTCCGGGGCAGGGAAGAGTTCCGGATGCTTCAGCGCGTCCTGGACGGTCTTGATGTCCGGATGGGCGTCGGCAAGGAACTTCGGAATCCACCAGCCTTCGACACCGCCGTCGCTGAGAAGCGGCGCTGCCTCGATCAGGCTGCCCTCGGAAACGGCCTTGTCGAGCGCGGTGCGCACGGCATTGACCCAGAGTTCGGGTGCAAGGTCAGGCTCGCCTTTTTCGTTCATGGAGGTGAAGGTCGGCTGCGTGTCGCCGGTGACCAGCGTTACGTTGCAGCCGTAGCCATTTTGCAGGATGATCTTGTCGACCTGTGCGGCGACGCCGGCGGATGCCCAGTTCATTTCGGCGATCGATACGTCGCCGCATTCCGCAGCCTGTGCCGAGCCAGCCAAAGCATAGGCACCCAGTGCGAAGATGGCGGAAGCGATAAGCTTCTTCATTGGATAATGTCTCCCAGTTTCTCGTTAAGTTACGGAAATCGGCACCAGGCGGACTTGGTGCCTGCCGATCCCTGTCAGCGTGGTCGAACCACACCGTTCACCCGCCGCTGACGACGTCTGCCCGGTCCCCTGTGCTGCTGTCGTGCGCTTGCCTTTTATGCGGCCGCGGAACCCTGTCGCAGCCGTGCTTTTTCACATCGACGTGATGCAGCCTAATGATTTGAGGGGGGAAATCAACCTGTTGCCGGACAATCGGACTTACGGCGACTTGTCGGGAAGCTTATATAAGCGCTTGAATTAGCCTATTTTCCGCTATTCATGGCTGTAAAATGAGCATTGAGGGCCGTGTGCGGCGGCTCTGTTTCGGCGGAGATAAAGGATCTCTAAAATATCGCGTCCGGCAAAGACTTTTTATATTCCATTCGCGTCGTTTTCGGCATCTTGAGAAAAACCGGAAAATTTTTGGAAAATTTTCCGGATTCATCCTTATTTAAGCACTTAATAACCCTCCGGTAACAATGTCCGGCTATCAATCGAGATGTGGCGGGGGACACCGCCCATCTCCGGATCAGGTAGTGCGTACCGGAGAAAGCGAGCCTTGCAGTGTAAGATGCAAGCGAGCCGGCGTTTTTGGCAAACCGCGTCGATCCCCGGATCGCGCGGTTTTCGCGTTTCAGGCCCTGGCCTCACGGTCGTCGTCAGAATCGATGTAGCATGTTATCTCGGCTCATAGGCCGACGCTAAGTCTGCTCGCTGAACGGCGAAAACAAAAGAAAGCCGCCGATGCTGTCGCATGGCGGCTTGTTGCGCGGGCTGGCTTGTGGCTTGACGGTCGATCAGCCGACGCTGTAGGTGCGGATGAAGCCGACGGAGCCGGAGCGCGTGTCGAGCTGCTGCAGCCGATTGTCGGGGCGGGGCGACGGCAGCTTGGAATTCCAGGCGATCTGGATGGAATTCTTGTTGTTGAAGATGAAGAGCATTGGGGTATCCTCCGGGCCGGATTGGCCGGCTTTTGTTGTATGATTTGGCGGTGGAGATAATCCTCTTCCGTGGGGCGGGCAATGGATGAAATCGTCATCCGATGTCGCAAATAGAGTAAATGGTGAAGTGGTGCATTCCTGCCTCCGATTGCCGGTTTTCGGCCGTTAAGGATGGCGGCGAAATCAAGGCGGAATCCCGGCATTTCAGTAGTAATGCCCGATCGGAGCGATGACGGATGACGAAGGCGATCATGCTGCAGGGAACCGGCTCCGATGTCGGAAAAACGGTATTGGTCGCCGGGCTCTGCCGTTTGTTCGCCAACAGGGGTGTTCGGGTCCGTCCGTTCAAGCCGCAGAACATGTCCAACAATGCCGCCGTCGCCGAGGATGGTGGCGAGATCGGGCGGGCGCAATGGCTGCAATCGCTGGCGGCGCGCGTGCCGTCTTCGGTGCATATGAACCCGGTGCTGCTGAAGCCGCAATCGGAGACCGGTAGCCAGATTATCGTGCAGGGCAAGGTCTGGGGACAGGCGAAGGGCAGGGATTATCAGGCGCTGAAGCCGCAACTGCTCGGCGCCGTGCTGGAAAGCTTCGCGACCATGCGCGCCGGAACCGATCTGGTGATCGTCGAGGGTGCCGGTTCGCCGGCCGAAATCAACCTCAGGCGGGGCGACATCGCCAATATGGGCTTTGCCACCCGCGCCAACGTGCCCGTCGTGCTGGTTGGCGATATCGATCGCGGCGGCGTCATCGCCTCGCTGGTCGGCACGCATCATATCCTGCCGGAGGAAGACCGGCGGATGATCCGCGGCTATCTCATCAACAAGTTTCGTGGCGACGTCTCGCTGTTCGGCGAGGGGATCGACGCCATTGGCGGCTTCACCGGCTGGCCCTGCCACGGCATCGTGCCCTGGCTCAAGGCGGCAGGCCGGTTGCCGCCCGAGGACTCGGTCGTGCTGGAGCGGCTGGCGCGCGGGTCCGAAGGCGCGTTGAAGATCGCCGTGCCGGTCCTGCCGCGCATTGCCAATTTCGACGATTTCGATCCGTTGCGCGCCGAGCCGGATGTCGATCTGGTCTTCGTTCGCCCCGGCCAGCGGCTGCCTGCCGATGCGGGGCTCGTGATCCTGCCGGGCTCGAAATCGACTATCGGCGATCTCATGGATCTGCGGGCGCAAGGGTGGGATCGGGATATCGCCGCCCATGTTCGGCACGGCGGGCGCGTCATCGGCATTTGCGGCGGCTACCAGATGCTCGGCCGCATGGTCCATGACCCGCTTGGCATCGAAGGATCGGTCACGGAGACGCCGGGGCTCGGCCTGCTCGATGTCGAGACCGAGATGGCGCCGGAAAAGACCGTGCGCAACAGCACGGCTTTTTCCGCGGAATATGACGCGCCGCTTTCCGGCTATGAAATCCATCTCGGCGTGACGCGCGGCAACGATTGCGACCGGCCATCGACCATGATCGACGGCCGGCCGGACGGCGCACGCTCCGGCGACGGCCTGATCATGGGCACCTACCTGCACGGGCTTTTCACCAGCGATGCCTATCGGGCAAGGCTGCTGGCAAGCTTTGGCTTGAGCGGCGAGCGAATGGATTATCGCGCCGGCGTCGAGACGGCCCTGGACGAGATCGCGGTGGAACTGGAAGCGGTGCTTGATCCGGCCTGGCTCGACAGTCTCGCGGGTTAAAGCTCGCCGGAGACCTCGCGGCGGCGGCGGTCGAGTTCTTCGCTGTAGCGGCGCAAAGTATAGCTCTCGGTGAGCAGGCCGATCACGCGGCGCTCAATGAGGTCGTTGACCACCACCAAGGCTTCGCTTTCCGTCTGGTCGAACAGGGCCGCCGCCTGCTTGGCGTTCATCTGCGGCTGCAGGAAGTCGTTGCGATGGCGGACGAAGTCGGCAAGGCCATGCTCCTCGTCGTCCTTTTCCACCGGGCTCGCATAAATATCCGGCACCAGCACCATGCCGGCATATTTCTCGTCCTTGTCGATCAGAATGACGCGCTGGGCCGAGCCGATCGGAAAATCGTGTCGAAACTCCTCGATGCTCATGCCGACGCTTGCGGTGTGCACATCCGGACGCATCATCCGCGCGACCGTCAGGTTGCGGATCCAGCCGACATCATGGGCGCTGCGGATGCTTTCGCCGCGCAGGTGGAAGCGCCATGTGGCGAAGGAGTAGCCGAAGGTGGTGCGCACCACCAGCGAAGAGGTGATGACGGCGGCCAGCACCAGCGCGGTGATCGGGAAATCGCCGGTGATTTCCAGCGCCAGGAAGGTCATGGTCAGCGGTCCGCCGATGATGGCGACCGCAAGCGAGCTCATGCCGACGACGGCATAGATGACCGGCGTCAGCGTGGTGTGATCGAAATAGGGGGCGCAATAGGCGAAGATCTTGCCGAGCAGCGCGCCCATGAACAGCGAGGCGAAGAACAGGCCGCCCCTGAAGCCGGAGCCGATCGAAACCGCGGAGGCGAGCGACTTCAATAGGAAGAGGCTGGCAAGTCCCCATAGGGTGACTTCGCTGTCGAGATTCAGGTGCAGCGCGCCGTGGCCGGCAGAGAGAACCTGCGGCGAGATCAGCGCCAGAAGACCGACCACCAAACCGCCAAGCGCCGGGCGGAAGGGCGGCGCGATCGAACTCTTGCGCGCCAGTTCCTCGACGAAGGCGACGCCCTGCATGATCAGGATGCCGACACCGGCGCAGAAGCCGCCGAGCAGGATGGCCGGGATGTAGTCGGCCGGCACCACGGCACCGAACCGGCCGACATCGATGGCGAAATCATCGCCGGCAAGCAGGCGGGCGATGAAGGTCGAAATCAGCGCCGAGACGACGACCGGCGTCAACGTCAGAATGGAATAGGTGCCGATGATCAGCTCGAAGGCGTAGAACGCGCCGGTCAGCGGCGCGTTGAAGGCAGCGGCGATGGCGCCGGCAGCACCACAGCCGACCAACATCCGCAGATCGGCGCGGCGGAACTGCATCTTGTAGCCGAATTTCGAGGCGATACCGGCCGCCAGCTGGGTATAGCCGGCCTCCAGCCCGACGGAGGCGCCGAAACCGTTGGAGATCAGGTTCTGCACGGCGACCAGGATGCTGTCGGTGAGCGACAGGCGGCCGCCGTGGAGCGCATTGGCCTCGATCGGGTCGACCATCGGCTTTTTGCGGGTGCGCGACAGGATGAAGATCATGAGGCCGAGCAGGATGCCGCCGGCGATCGGAGCGATCAGCAGCAGCGACTTGTCCGCGATCTGCATGGCGGCCGAGCTCAGCCGGTCGTCGTCGGGGATGCCGTAGACGAAGCTGTGCAGCTCACGCGAGATCAGGCTCATCGCCGTGACGGCGCAGCCGGAGGTGACGCCGACGAAAGCGCCGGCAATGACGAGTCCGAGTTCGCCACGACGGAAAAGCGCCCTTAGCCTGCTAGAGCTGACAAGGGCGGAGAGTAGGCCGAGATGGCGCGGTTGAAATTTCTGCAACATGGGGAACAGACGATAGTTTCGTGCTCGGATGTATATACTTGGCTTTCGTAAATTCCTAACATCAAAGAAATACGGCAAAAAGACTGCGTGACCAGGGGTTCTTAGGCCGGTTTCGCTGTCGGAACAGCCGATGTCGCATCCGCTGCGTTGATTGACTTGCCCGGACCGAAAGCCTAATCATTACGGCACAACGAATGGTTCCCGGGCGGCGATCTGCCGCATGGGATGAAAAGGGAATGTGAAGGGACGGACCCAATTCGGGCGTTTTCATCACAGCCGACCCCGCGACTGTAGAGCGGTCAGGGTTTTCCATTCGGTCTTGAGGGTATTTCGCTGACGATTCGCATGGTGCGGGCGAGTGGAACAACTTCAGAGCCGGAGAAGCCACTGGTGTGGCATCATGATCAACCGGGGCTGGACGCCTCTATGTCTACGAATCGTCCGCCTTTTCATGATGGTTTGCCGGGAAGGCGAGGGAGATCCGCTGGCGCATGAGCGGGGGCGACCGGTTTCGGTTCGCCTCCGCTTGCCGCGCCTCACCCGCTAGCCAGGAGACCTGCCATGCGTGCCGGGCGAAAAGCCCATCCTGGGACGCATGTCTCGCTGCCAGCACGGAGGTTGTCATGGCGCAGAACGAATTTTTCGCGTGCAAGCGCCCGCTTTTCGGGCTTAGCCGCACTATGCTGACCCGCGCGCTCGTGTGGGGGCGACAATAGCCCATGCCATCCTCACCATCCCGCGCCGTCTTCGTTCTCGGCGGCGCGCGCTCCGGCAAATCCCGATTCGCCGAATCGCTGATCTCCGATACCGCTGTTGACCGCCATTATGTGGCGACCGGGCAGGCCTGGGACGACGAAATGCGCGATCGTATCGCACAGCATCGAAACGACCGCGGCGATCTCTGGACGACACATGAGGAGCCACTCGATCTCGCGTCACGGCTGGCAGCGATCGATGGCGATGACCGTGCCGTTCTCGTAGATTGCCTGACGCTCTGGGTTACCAACCTGATGATGGCCGAACGTAATATCGCAGCGGAGTTTTCCGCTCTCACCGAATTTCTGCCGAAGGCCAGGTCGCGGCTCGTCCTTGTTTCCAACGAGGTCGGGCTCGGCATCGTGCCGGAAAACCGCATGGCGCGCGAGTTTCGCGACTATGCCGGCCGGCTGCACCAGATGATCGCGGCGGCAAGCGCCGAAGTCTATTTTATCGCGGCGGGACTGCCGCTGAAAATGAAGGGTTGATCCGCATGAACCAGGAAAAGATTCCCGCCACCGTCATCACCGGCTTCCTTGGCGCCGGCAAGACGACGATGATCCGCAACCTGTTGCAGAACGCCGGCGGCAAGAAGATCGCGCTGATCATCAACGAATTCGGCGATCTCGGCGTTGATGGCGACGTCCTGAAGGGCTGCGGTGCGGAGAATTGCACCGAGGACGATATCATTGAGCTGACCAATGGCTGCATCTGCTGCACCGTCGCCGACGACTTCATTCCGACCATGACCAAGCTTCTGGAGCGGGAAGCGCGCCCGGATCATATCGTTATCGAGACATCCGGCCTGGCGCTGCCGCAGCCGCTGGTCGCCGCCTTCAACTGGCCGGATATCCGCACCCAGGTTACCGTCGATGGCGTCATCACCGTGGTCGATAGCGCCGCCGTCGCCGCCGGCCGTTTTGCCGACGATCACGACGCCGTCGACGCTCGTCGTGTCGAGGACGATTCGCTCGATCACGAAAGCCCGATTGAGGAATTGTTCGAGGATCAGCTCACCTGCGCCGACCTGATCGTTCTCAACAAAACCGACCTGATCGACGTCGCGGGCCTCGGTCGCGTCCGCGCCGAAGTTGCTTCCCGCACCGTGCGCAAGCCGACGATCATCGAGGCGAAGAACGGCGACGTTCCGGCCGCTATCCTGCTTGGCCTCGGCATCGGCACGGAAGCCGATATCGCCAACCGCAAGTCGCATCATGAACTGGAACACGAGGACGGCGCGCCGCACGATCACGACGAATTCGACAGCTTCGTTGTCGAACTCGGCCCGATCGCCGACCCCACCTCGTTCATCGAAAAGCTGAAGGGCGTGATTGCCGAACACGACGTCCTACGCCTCAAGGGTTTTGTCGATGTGCCCGGCAAGCCGATGCGCCTGCAGATCCAGGCCGTCGGCAGCCGCATCGACCAATATTTCGACCGCGCCTGGATGCCGGGCGAAGCGCGCGCGACGCGGCTGGTGGTGATCGGGCTGCATGAGATGGACGAAGGGATCGTGCGCAAGGCGATCGAGGCTTTGGTCTAAGGCAGAGCCATGCATCTCCTCCTAGCGCAAAAGGGAACGATCAGCGACGGCGAGGAGGCGATCGATCTCGGTCAGTCGCCGGGCGATATCCTGTTCCTGTCGGCGGCCGATACCGAGCTTGCGGCAATCGCCGCCGCCCATGGGCAGGGAGAGGCTGGCTATTCGCTGCGGCTCGCCAGCCTGATGAGCCTCAAGCATCCGATGTCCGTCGATACCTATGTCGAGCGGACAGCGAGGCATGCGAAGCTGATCATCGTCCGGGCGCTTGGAGGTGCCAGCTATTTCCACTATGCGCTCGAGGCGCTGCATGCCTGTGCTGCGCGCAGCGGTGCGCTCATCGCCGTGTTGCCGGGGGATTCGAAGCCCGATCCGGGGCTGATGCCGTTTTCCAACATCGCGCTCGACGATCTCAATGCGCTGTGGTCCTACCTGATCGAAGGCGGGGATGCGAACTCTCGGGCGTTTCTTGGCTATGCCGAGGCGATGCTGTCGGGGGCGGAGAAGCCGGCAACGGCATCACCGCTGATGAAGGCCGGGATCTGGTGGCCGGGCAGGGGCGTGATTGGGGTTGAGGAGTGGAGAAGGATCTCGGCTTCCTTGATGGTAGCGGAGGAGGGATTTGAACCCCCGACAGTCGCCATCTCTTTCTACCGCGCCCTCGTCCAGAGCGGCGAAACCAAGCCTGTCGAAGCCTTGATCGAAGCCGCTATTGCCGAGGGCATGCGGCCGCTGCCGGTGTTTGCCTATAGTCTGAAAGACCCCGTCTCGATCGGTATTCTGGAAAGCGTGTTCAGCGAATTGAAGCCGGATGTCGTCATCAACACGACCGGCTTTGCGGTTTCGGCGCCAGGTGCCGACCGCCAGCCGACCGTGCTGGAGACGAGCGATGCCATCGTGCTGCAGACGATCTTTTCCGCCTCTTCGAGACAGGCTTGGGAGGCGTCGTCGCAAGGGCTTTCGGCGCGCGATCTCGGCATGAACGTGGCTCTGCCGGAGGTGGATGGGCGTGTGCTTGCCCGCGCCGTCTCGTTCAAGGCGGCGGCGCGTTACGATGAGCGTGTCGAGGCCAATATCGTCGGGAGCGAGCCGGCCGAGGATCGCATGCGCTATACGGCGCGGCTTGCGGCCAATTGGGCGCGGCTGCGCCGGACGCCGCCACCGGAGCGCCGCGTGGCGCTGGTCATGGCCAATTACCCAAACCGCGACGGAAGGCTTGGCAATGGCGTCGGGCTGGATACGCCGGCGGGTACGATCGAGGTGCTGAAGGCGATGAGGGCGGCGGGGTACTCGGTCGCCGACCTGCCTGGTGATGGCGATGCGCTGATCCGGCATCTGATGGACGGGCCGACCAACTCCGGTCACGATGGCAAGGTGGTTCGCGAGACGCTTTCTTTAAGCGAATACAGATATTTCTTCTCGTCTCTTCCGATACAGATTCAGGACGAGATCGTTGCCCGTTGGGGCAATCCCGAGAGCGATCCCTATTTTCGCGACGGGGTCTTTGCGCTGCCCTTCACCCGCTTCGGTGAGGTGCTGGTCGGCATCCAGCCGGCGCGCGGCTACAATATCGATCCGAAGGAAAGCTATCATTCCCCGGATCTCGTGCCGCCGCATGGCTATCTCGCTTTCTATGCGTTCCTGCGCCAATCCTTCGGCGCACATGCCGTCATCCATATGGGCAAGCACGGCAATCTCGAATGGCTGCCGGGCAAGGCCCTGGCGCTGTCGGAAACCTGCTATCCCGAAGCGATCCTCGGGCCGTTGCCGCATCTCTATCCCTTCATCGTCAACGACCCCGGCGAGGGTACGCAGGCCAAGCGCCGCACGAGCGCTGTCATCATCGACCACCTGACACCGCCCTTGACCCGCGCGGAGAGCTACGGTCCGCTGAAGGATCTCGAAGCGCTGGTGGATGAATATTACGAGGCCTCCGGTGGAGACCCCCGCCGTATCCGCCTGCTGCGCAAACAGATCCTCGACCTTGTCGCCGATATCAGGCTCGATCAGGATGCGGGCATTGCCAAGGGTGAGGGCGAGGATGAGGCGCTGAAGAAACTCGATGCCTATCTTTGCGATCTCAAGGAAATGCAGATTCGCGACGGGCTGCATGTTTTCGGCGTTTCGCCGGCGGGTAGGTTGCTCACGGATTTGACGGTGGCCCTGGCGCGCGTGCCGCGTGGCTTGGGCGAGGGGGGCGATCAGAGCTTGCAGCGGGCGATTGCGCGGGATGCGTTGCGTCAGGATACGCCGTTCGACCCCTTGGATTGCGATATGGCCGCCGAATGGACTGGCCAACACCCCGATATTCTTGCCAGTATTTCCGACGACCCCTGGCGCACGCAAGGCGACACTGTCGAGCGCATCGAACTTCTCGCTGCGGCATTCGTCGCTGGCGTTATCAGATGCCCCGAAGACTGGCCCCAGACACACGCCGTTCTCGCCGAAATCGGAACTCGACTGAAACCCTCTATCCTTGCCTGCGGTGACGCTGAAATCTCCGCCCTGATGAAAGGCCTCGATGGCCGGTTCGTACCCCCCGGTCCTTCCGGCGCGCCGACGCGCGGCAGGCCGGATGTCTTGCCGACGGGGCGGAATTTCTATTCGGTCGACAGCCGCGCAGTGCCGACACCGGCGGCTTACGAGCTTGGCAAGAAATCGGCCGAGCTGTTGATCCGCCGTTATGTGCAGGATCACGGCGAATGGCCGGTTTCCTTCGGGCTGACGGCCTGGGGCACGTCCAATATGCGCACCGGCGGCGACGATATCGCCCAGGCGCTGGCGTTGATCGGCGTCAAGCCGGTCTGGGACATGACCTCGCGGCGCGTGACCGGCTACGAGATCATTCCGCCCGCTCTGCTGCGTCGCCCGCGCGTCGATGTCACGCTGCGTATTTCCGGCTTCTTCCGCGATGCTTTTCCCGAGCAGATCGCGCTGTTCGACAAGGCTGTCCGCGCGGTTGGAGCGCTGGAGGAGGATGAAGCGGACAATCCGATTGCAGCGCGCATGCGTGGCGAGATTGCGCGGCTTGAGGCTGTGGGGCTGGATCAGGCTTCGGCCAGCCGGCGGGCCGGCTATCGCATCTTCGGCTCCAAGCCGGGTGCTTATGGCGCCGGGCTGCAAGCGCTGATCGACGAGAAGGGCTGGGAGCGGCGCGCCGATCTGGCGGAAGCCTATCTCGTCTGGGGCAGCTATGCCTATGGCGCGGGCGAGGACGGCAAGGCCGAGCGCGGCGTGTTCGAGGAGCGGCTGCGCTCGATCCAGGCGGTGGTGCAGAACCAGGACAATCGTGAACACGACCTGCTCGACAGTGACGATTATTATCAGTTCGAGGGCGGCATGGCGGCGGCGGCAGAGCAGCTCGCCGGCGCGCGCCCGTCGATCTATCACAACGACCACTCCCGGCCGGAAAAGCCGGTCATCCGTTCGCTGGAAGAGGAGATCGGCCGGGTGGTGCGAGGCCGCGTCGTCAATCCGAAATGGATCGATGGCGTCATGCGCCATGGCTACAAGGGCGCCTTCGAGATCGCCGCGACAGTCGATTACCTCTTCGCCTTCGCGGCGACGACCGGCGCCGTGCGCAATCATCATTTCGAGGCGGTCTATCAGGCCTTCGTGGTCGATCAGCGGGTGCGAGACTTCATGGCGGAGAAGAACCCGGCTGCACTTCGCGAAATGAAGGAGCGCCTGCTGGAAGCCATCGATCGTCAGCTCTGGACGCCGCGCAGCAATTCTGCCCGGTTCGATCTGGAGGCTCCGGTCAGGGACAAGGAGGCCGTGGCGTGAGTGCAGCCGGCGAGCTTCTTCAGGCTTTCGAGGGTTATGTTGCGTCGCGGAGCGATCCATTATTGCAGCGTTTCATCGAAGGCTTCGATTGGCGGATGGATGAGCGGCTGCTTGCGGTGCATCGTCTGCCTGTTCTGGACTATCTGAATGGCCTCCAGCGGCCCGCCAATGCAGCCGAGGAGGGGCTGTTTTCCAGCCTCTTGGATTCTTCAAGCGCGCTGCATTGGGGGCAGACCTACAGCATCGCCGATTTCGGCGTGGATTTTCTGCAGCGATACGGCTGGGTCGAGCTGTTCGGCTCGCGCGGTCACTTCGTAAGCGATGATATGGCCGGCGGTTTTCTGTTGCTCGGGCCGGATGTCCACTATCCGGATCATCATCACCTTGCCGAAGAAATCTATATTCCGCTGACCGATGGTTCGCTGTGGAGCAAGGACGGGCAACATTTCCTGCCGCGCTGGTCGGGCGAGATCATTCATCATCCCTCGGATATCCGCCATGCGATGCGGACCGAGAAGACGCCGCTGGTGGCGCTTTACCTCTGGCGAGGCGGGCCATTGGCTCAGAAGTCAATAATTTCAGGGAGAGCAAAATGAGCGAAGAAATAGCCGAAACCGGCACTGACGCACCGAGGAACGACGACGCTCGCCATTCCGACAAGATGGCCAAGAAGAAGGCCGCGCGTGACAAGATCATGGCGACGAAGACCGACGAGAAGGGGTTGATCATCGTTCATACCGGCAAGGGCAAGGGCAAATCTTCGTCCGCCTTCGGCATGATCTTTCGTCATATCGCCCATAAGAAGCCATGCGCGGTGGTGCAGTTCATCAAGGGCGCGATGTGGACCGGCGAGCGGGATCTGATCGAGACGCATTTCTCCGATATTTGCCAGTTCCATACGATGGGAGAGGGCTTCACTTGGGAGACACAGGACCGCGCCCGCGATGTGGCGGCGGCAACAGCGGCCTGGGAAAAGGCCAAGGAACTAATCCGCGACGAGCGCAACTCCATGGTGCTGCTCGACGAGATCAACATCGCGCTGCGCTATGACTATCTCGACATCAACGACGTTGTAAATTTCCTGAAGGAAGAGAAGCCGCACATGACTCATGTCGTGCTGACCGGCCGCAACGCAAAGGAAGAGCTGATCGAGATTGCCGATCTCGTCACCGAGATGGAGCTGATCAAGCATCCCTTCCGCTCGGGTATCAAGGGACAGCCGGGTGTCGAGTTCTGATCGGAGAAACAGCCGGCGCTTCGATCCGCGGCGGCTGGAATTCGACAGAAGCGTTTATGCCGGTCTTTTTCGACGTCACTTCGCGATTGCTGCTATTTCCAGCGTTTTTGCCTTCGCTTGAGCCGTTCAGGCCGGGCGATCAGGCGTGAGCCCCTCAGCTCTATCAATGGCATGCGAGGCAATCAAACGCCAACGCCGATATCAGAAGCCGATCCAGAGCCGGACGGGATTGGCCGGATCGGCCAGCAGCTTGATGGCGAAGGCAATGCAGACGGTGACCAGTAGCGGCTTGATCAGCCGTGCGCCAATGCGCATGGCGAGCCGCGAGCCGACCTGCGCGCCGAGAAACTGGCCGAAGCCCATGACAAGGCCGACCTTCCAGAGGATGGCGCCGGAGAAGATGAAGACGATCAGGCCGCCGAGGTTAGAGCCGAAATTCAAAAGCTTGGTATGCGCGGTCGCCTTCAGCAGGCCGAAGCCGGCGAGCGTGACGAAGGCGAGCATCAGGAACGAGCCCGTGCCGGGACCGAAGGCGCCGTCGTAGAAGCCGATCAGCGGCACCAAGGTGATGCCGAAGAGGCCGGCGCTTATGCGCCGGTGCTTTTCGACATCGTTGAGATTGGGCTTGAAAGCGAAATAAAGGGCGATCGCGATCAGGAGGAACGGCAGGATGAGGCGCAGGACATCACCGGGCATGATCGTCGCCAATGCCGCGCCCAGCATGCCGCCGATCACGGCCATCAGCGCCATCGGCAACTGCTCGCGAAGCCGTACATGGCCCTGTCGGGCATAGGCGATGGTCGCCGAGGCGGCACCGCAGATCGATTGCACCTTGTTGGTGCCAAGCGTCTGCAGCGGCGGAATGCCGGCAAGCAGCATGGCAGGCACCGTGACCAACCCGCCGCCACCGGCGATCGAATCGACAAAACCGGCGAAGAAGGCGGCGGCGAAGAGCAGAAGCAGCAGATGAAGGGTAATGTCTTGCAAGGCGGGCACTCGGCGGCATGAAATCGAGGCGTCTTCTTGCATTCCGGATGCGCCAAGGCAATTGCCGATGGGACACATTGCGCGAAATTGACGGGCAGGGGATGGCTGAGTAGATGTGTTTGACCATAACCGCCGTCTCTGGGGCCAATATATGACGACATATCCTAATTCCGTTCGCCGCTATGTCCTGGGTCTCGGTTGTGAGCGCGGCACGGACTGGAATGATGTGCGTCTGCTTGCCGAACGGGCCATGCGGGAGGCCGGGATAGAGACCGGTCAACTCCTTGCGATTGTCTCGATCGATACGCGGATGAACGAACCGGCGATGCTGGAGGTGGCCACACATTTCCGCCTGCCGCTGCGGTGTTTCAATGTTGCCGCGCTGGAACGGGAGACGCCGCGTCTGAAGAATCCGTCCGAGCTCGTCTTTGCCCATGTCGGTTGCCATGGCGTCGCCGAGGCGGCCGCTTTGGCCGCGGCTGGACCCGATGCGGAGCTCGTCCTTGCGAAAATCAAATCCGCTTTTGCCACGGCCGCTATTGCGAAAATCGGCTGAGCTGCCGGTCTTCCGGTATTGCTTCGTCGCAATCCGTGACGAATTTGCGCGAGATCGCTTCCGATATTGCAGAAATGGCCGCTGTGGCTATGGTGGGCCATCTCGCCGGTCGCGGTTCTCGCGTGTCTCCGGCAATCTCGAAACATGATTCCTGAAGTTGCAGTGCCATTTTTGGAGAATCTTATGTTTGTCAAAATGATAAAAAGGAGAATTAATGCATAAGGTTATTTACGATACGGACCCTGGCGTCGATGACGCCATGGCGCTTCTCTTCCTGCACCGTCATCCGGATATCGATCTTCTCGGCGTCACCACGGTGTTCGGCAATGCTTCCGTCGATACGACGACGCGCAACGCGCTGTTTTTGAAGCGCGAATGGAACATTCCATGTCCGGTCGCCCGCGGCGCCAGCGTCACGTTCGATCCGTCGCGGCAGGAGCGGCCGTGGCCGACAGTCGTGCACGGCCATAATGGTCTCGGCGACATCGATGTGCCGGCAACGATCGATTTGCCGACCGATCCGCGCCCGGCCTATCAGTTCATCATCGATACCGTTCGCGCCAATCCGGGCGAGGTGCGGCTGGTGGCCGTCGGCCGCATGACCAATCTGGCGCTGGCGCTGAAGCACGATCCGGAGATTGCCAAGCTGGTCAGGGATGTCGTCATCATGGGCGGCAACTTCTATGTTCCCGGCAATGTCACACCGGTGGCGGAAGCCAATATTCATGGCGATCCCGAAGCGGCCGATCTGGTGATGACCGCAGCGTGGAAGGTCGTGGTCATCGGCCTCGACGTGACTGCCGTCACGACGATGAGCCGGACCTATCTCGCCGATATGGCTAGGGTTGGCGGCCCGTCCGTGCAGCTCCTGTCGGACCTGTCGCAATCCTATATCGATTTCTACGGTCACATCGTCGATGACGGCATGATGGTGCATGATAGCTGCGCCGCGGTCTATGTCGTGGCGCCGGAGCTGTTCGATACGATCGAGGGATCGGTTCGCGTCGTCTGCGGCGGCATTGCCGACGGCCAGACGATCGTCAAGCCGAATGGCCGGCGCTTTCCGCCGGGCGAGTGGGACAATCTGCCGAGCCAGATCGTCTGCACCGGCATTCGTTCGCAGGCGACGATCGACCTGATCCACGATGTGATTCTCGGCAAGTGAGCGACTGAAGTCAGACTTGGAGGGAGCGGCGATGCTGCTCCTTCCAAAGGGTCTTGGTTCGCAGTTTTACTTATTTTGTAGTATTATCAATCTGATGCGCGCTTCATATGGTAATTCGAGTCAAAGACTTAAAGCGTTGAATCGGGTTTGCTTTCGTCGTCTTCGGGAAAACGAATAGCGCACTATTGCCTCCGCCCGAATCCTGTCTGCGCTATCGTGCCGTCCTGGAAACGGAAGTCTGGCCACAGCCGTGTTATCCCGTTCTCAAGATTGCAATTTTAGCCATCCGGGCATAGGACAGATGGGATGAACGACACCGCATTTTCCAATCTGCCGGCGCTGGAGCCGGGCTCCGTCTGGCTTGTTGGCGCCGGGCCGGGCGATCCGGGGCTGCTGACCTTGCTGGCGGCGAAGGGATTGGCGGAGGCGGATATCATTGTGCACGACGCGCTCGTCAACGAAGATTGCCTGAAGCTCGCCCGTCCCGGCGCCGCGTTCGAATATGCCGGCAAACGCGGCGGCAAGCCGTCCGCCAAGCAGCGGGACATTTCGCTGCGTCTGGTCGAGCTGGCGCGGGCGGGAAAACGCGTGTTGCGGCTGAAGGGCGGCGATCCCTTCGTCTTCGGGCGTGGCGGCGAGGAAGCGCTGATGCTGGTGGAGCATGGCATTCCCTTCCGCATCGTGCCGGGCATCACCGCCGGGATCGGCGGTCTCGCCTATGCCGGCATTCCCGTCACGCATCGCGACGTCAATCATGCCGTCACTTTCCTGACCGGTCATGATTCCTCCGGCCTCGTGCCGGATGCGATCAATTGGGCGGCGATCGGCAAGGGCTCGCCCGTTATCGTCATGTATATGGCGATGAAGCATATCGCCCAGATCAGCGCCAATCTCATCGCCGCCGGCCGCTCGGCCGATGAGCCCGTCGCTTTCGTCTGCAATGCCGCCACGCCGGCGCAGCGGGTGCTGGAAACCACGCTCGGGCGCGCGGAGGCCGATGTCGCCGCGTCCGGCCTGGAGCCGCCGGCGATCGTCGTGATCGGCGATGTGGTGCGGCTGCGGCCTTCCCTGGATTGGCTGGGCGCCCTGTCCGGGCGCGAGCTCCTGCCGGCAAGGGACATGCGGGCGGGCACCGGTCGCAAGGTGCCGGCATGAGCGGCCTGCTGATCGCGGCACCCGCCTCGGGCTCGGGCAAGACCACGATCACGCTCGGCCTGCTCAGGGCGCTGCGGAAAAAGGGGATCGCGGTCGCGCCGGGCAAAGCCGGCCCTGACTACATCGATCCGGCCTTTCTTGCGGCAGCAGGCGGTTCGCCCTGCCTCAATTTCGACCCCTGGGCCATGCGCCGCGAGTTGATCTCCGCCAATTCGGCGCTGCATCGCGGCGGCGGACGGATGCTGGTCATCGAAGCCATGATGGGATTGTTCGATGGTGCGGCGGACGGCTCCGGCACGCCGGCCGATCTTGCCGCTTTCCTGGGGCTCTCCGTCGTGCTGGTGGTCGATGCCTCGCGCATGTCGCACTCGGTCGCCGCCCTCGTCAGCGGCTTTGCCAATTTCCGCGCCGATGTCCGCATCGCCGGCGTCATCCTCAACCGCGTCGGCAGCGACCGGCATGAGGCGATGCTGCGCCGGGCGCTGGAAGCGGTTCGTATTCCCGTCGCCGCCGTCATCCGCGCCGACAAGGGGCTGACATTGCCGGAGCGGCATCTCGGGCTGGTTCAGGCCGGCGAACATGCGGGGCTGGAAGACTTCATCGAATATGCGGCGGAGATATTGTCCAGGACCTGTGATTTCGGGTTGCTGCAGCGCGCCGCGCAGCAGCATGTGGTCCGGCCCTCGGTCGCCAACATCGCCCGGCTCATGCCCTTCGGCCAGCGGATCGCCGTCGCCCGCGATATCGCTTTCGCCTTCTGCTACGAGCATATGCTGCTCGGCTGGCGCCGGCGCGGGGCGGAGTTGTCGTTCTTCTCGCCGCTGGCCGACGAGGCTCCGGCGGCGGACGCGGACGCCGTCTATCTGCCGGGCGGCTATCCCGAACTGCATGCGGGCAAGCTTGCGGCCGCCGCTCATTTCCAGGAGGGAATGAAGGCTGCGGCGGGGCGGGGCGCACGAATTTATGGCGAATGCGGCGGCTACATGGTGCTTGGCGACGGATTGGTGGATGCCGCCGGCATGCGCCACGAGATGCTCGGCCTGCTGCCGGTCGCCACCAGCTATCAGAAGCGTCAACGGCATCTCGGCTACCGGCGCGTGACGCCGCTGGCCGGCTCCTTCTTCCACGGGCCGATGACCGCGCATGAATTTCACTATTCGACCATCGTCTCGGAAGGTGAGGCGGATCGGCTGTTTGCGGTCACGGATGCGCTTGGCGCCGACCTCGGCGCGGCGGGCCTGCAGCGGGGCAATATCGCCGGGTCCTATATGCATCTGATCGACCTTGCCGGTGACGCGGCATGACGGGCAGGATCGTGCATGGCGGCGGCATCACGGCCGCGGCGCGTCGTCATGGCGGGCGACCGGAAGACTGGCTCGATCTGTCGACCGGGGTCAATCCCAATCCCGTCACTTTGCCGGAGATCCCCGTTTCCGCCTGGCATCGGCTGCCGGACCAGCATCTCGTGGAGCGGGCACGGGAGGCGGCGAGGGTCTATTATCGCGGCGGCGATATCCTGCCGCTGCCAGTTCCCGGCACGCAATCGGTCATCCAGCTTTTGCCGCGGCTTGTGGCCGCCGGTAGCGTCGCGATCCTGTCGCCGACCTATGGGGAATATGCCCGGGCTTTTAAACTGGCCGGGTTGCCGTTGAACGAAGTCACCGAGATCAATGAGGTCACTGACGGCAATGACCTTGTCGTCGTCGTCAATCCCAACAATCCGAATGGCCGGATGCTGCCTGTCGATCGGCTGCGGGAGTTGCATGATCGGCTGCGGGAGCGCGGCAGCATGTTGGTGGTCGATGAGGCATTCGGGGATATGGAGCCGGAAGGTAGCCTTGCGCCCTACGCCTCCTCGATGCCGAACCTCATTCTCTTCCGTTCCTTCGGCAAGTTTTTCGGCCTGGCCGGCATGCGGCTCGGTTTTGCCATCGCGGAAGCCTCCGTCCTCGCGCGTTTCGAGGACTGGCTCGGCCCCTGGGCGGTCTCCGGGCCGGCGCTTTCAATCGCCGCCTGCTTGTTGAAAGGCGACACGACCAGCATCCGCAATCGCATTCTCGACCGCCGCTCGGCGCTGGACATTGTTCTTCGCCGTGCCAAACTCAACGTCGCCGGTGGCACCGGACTATTTGCTCTCGTTGCCGACGAGCGCGCAAGCGACATATATGCACATCTCTGCCGCCATCATATTCTTGTCCGTAAGTTCGACTATGCGCCGAATTGGCTGCGTTTCGGTCTTGCTCCGGACGAGGAAGGCGATCGCAGGCTGGCCGGGGTGCTGGAGACTTATTCGATATGATCATCGACGAACATTTGCTCATCCTTATTCTGGCACTGCTGCTGGATCGGATCATCGGCGATCCAGACTGGCTCTGGCAGCGTCTGCCCCATCCCGTCGTGCTGTTCGGCAAGGCGATTTCCTTTTTCGACCGCCATTTCAATGCCGAGCATCTGCCGGATCTGACGCGTCGCCGCAACGGCGTGATGTCGATCATCGCGCTGCTGTTCGGCGCGGCCGTTGCCGGCTGGGCTGTTCATGGACTGCTCGCGTTCTTCGGCTGGTTCGGCATTCTGGTCGAGGCGGGGCTGGTGGCGATATTCCTGGCGCAGAAGAGCCTGGCCGATCATGTCGGCGAGGTGTCGAACGCGCTGCGCAGCGAAGGCTTGGAGGGCGGGCGCCGCGCCGTGTCGCGCATCGTCGGTCGTGATCCCGAAACGCTGGATGAGCCGGGCGTCTGCCGCGCCGCGATCGAGAGCCTTGCCGAGAATTTCTCCGATGGCGTGGTGGCGCCGGCGCTCTGGTATGGCGTTTTCGGCCTGCCGGGCCTGTTCATCTACAAGATGCTGAATACCGCCGATTCGATGATCGGCCATAAATCCGAGACCTATATCGATTTCGGCTGGGCCGCCGCCCGGCTGGACGACATCGCCAATTGGCCGGCCGCGCGGCTGTCGATCCTGCTGATCGCCGCGGGCGCACTCGTCAAGAAGGGGATTTCAGCGCTCGGCAATACGATCCGCGTCGCGATCCGCGATGGCGGGTTGCATCGCTCGCCGAATTCCGGCAGGCCGGAAGCGGCGATGGCGGGCGCCCTGGATATCCAGCTTGCCGGACCGCGCGTCTATGGCGGCGAGGTCGTGCGCGAGCCGATGATCAATGGTTCCGGCCGGGATACGGCCACTGTCAGCGATGTCGAGACCGGCATCTCGATCTTCTATTCCGCCTGCTCGATGTTGACGCTCCTTGCCTTCGTAGCGTTCCTGATAATGCTCTGATCGGCGGATCTGCCATCATCGGCGACCGATCGTTCCTTGCTCCGGTAAATTTGCCGGCCATTGCGGCCAAGCCGCAATACCGCCGTATCTTGCCCGCATGCCTGCCATCATCCGGGCAATCGGCGTCGGAAGCGGCGTTGCTGTTTGC
>DASWOH010000047.1:0-3824 GCA_036398815.1 Rhizobium sp.
GATCGGCCCTGATCGTCGCGGCGGCACGGCGCATCCAGAACACCATGGAGGTCAGGATCACCACGGCCAGAAGCCCGACGGCGGCCTCGAAAGCTTCCTGGATCTTCTGCGGGAATTCCATCTCGGCGCGGTCAAGGCCGATGCCGATGACCAGGCACAAAACCGCGGCCAGCGCGACGCCGATCCAGACCTGCGGCATCGCCGAGGAGCGGCCGGTCTGCGCGAGATAGCTGGCGACGATGCCGACGATCAGGGCCGCCTCGACGCCTTCGCGCAGCATGATCAGGAATGGAATCAGCATCCTCTTGTGACCCGGAACCGCTCGCAACCCCGCCCGCTTCGCTTTAGCGCGAGCCGGACAATATCCGCAAGTAATCTGAGAGCGACATGAGCAAGAAAGTGACGCACTGATTATAATTAGAATAACTCTAAACTAAAATCGCCGGCGTCAGAAACCTGAAATAGCGAATCCATTCATTGTATAAAACGAGTCTTTCTTCTAAATAAGACTATATTTCCATTTGAAGCAGCCGCTGACTCAAGTCATTGCCCGCCAACATCTGCTTAATCAGCCTTCAGATCTGGGTCGGAAACCTGCCTCGAAAATGCTTTTCCTCATCTTGAGCCTGTCGAAGGATGCTTGGGTCTGGCTGGATCATCCTTCGACAAGCTCAGGATGAGGCCGGAGGTTAGGGCGGATGCTTCCCGTGGGCAAATGGTCCAAGCAGGCGCTCAGGCGGTGCCTGCCGGCGAAACCGCTCCGCCGCGCTTGTGGAAATGGCTGAGGAAAGCCCGCGTCGCCGGCTGGACTGGGCGATCGATCACCTGCTCGGCCGCGCCCTCCTCCACCACCACGCCATCGCGCATGAAGACCACGCGGTCCGCTACCTCGCGGGCGAAGGCGATTTCATGCGTAACGATCACCATGGTCATGCCCTCGGCGGCGAGCGATTTCATCACGCCCAGCACCTCGCCGACCAGTTCGGGATCGAGCGCGGAGGTCGCCTCGTCGAACAGCATCACCTCCGGCTGCATCGCCAGCGCGCGGGCAATGGCGACACGCTGCTTCTGGCCGCCGGAAAGCCGGCTCGGATATTCATCCGCCTTGTCGGCAAGGCCGACCTTGGCGAGAAGCCCGCGGGACAGCGCCTCGGCCGGCACCTTGGCCATGCGCTTGACGGTGACCGGCCCCTCCATGACGTTGCCGAGCACACTCATATGCGGGAACAGGTTGAAATGCTGGAACACCATGCCGGTATTGGCGCGAAACCGCGCCAGGGCCTTGGCATTGGGCATGCGCTCCGCGGCGCCGAAGGCGAAGCTGTCGGCGCCGACGCGCACGCGCCCACCATCGGGCACCACCAGCAGGTTGATGCAGCGCAGCAGGGTCGACTTGCCCGAGCCCGAAGGGCCGATCACCGCGACCACCGCGCCGGGCTCGACTTGGAAGTTGATGTCCTTCAGCACCGTCAGGGCGCCGAAGCGCTTGCTGAGGGCGGCGATCTCGATCTTGCACGATTCAGCCGGCATCGGGCGCCTCAGTCGCTGGTCGCAAGCTTCCTCTCGCCGAACCGGACCAGGATGGTCAGCGGAAAGAGGATGATGAAATAGATGATGCCGACCGCCGTATAAAGCTCCAGCGGCCGGAAACTGTCATGCGCCGCGATCTGCGACTGATAGACGAGGTCCGGCACGGCGATGACGGAGACCAGCGACGTGTTCTTGAACTGGATGATCGACTGGTTCATCAGCGGCGGCACCATGCGCTTGAGCGCCTGCGGCAGCACCACGCGCCGCATGATCTGCAGCGGCGTCATGCCGATGGCCGCCCCCGCCTCCGTCTGCCCCTTGTCGATCGAGACGATGCCGCCCCGGATGATCTCGGCATAGAAGGAGCCGCCGTAAAGCGAGAGCGCCAGCATCGAGGCGGTCACGGCCGAAACCTCGATGCCGCTGAGCACCGGCATGGCGTAGTAGAACCAGATCAGTTGCACCAGCAGCGGCGTGCAGCGGAACAATTCGATATAGGCGGCGGACAGCCATTGCAGCGGCCGGAAACGGGACAGGCTGCCGAGCCCGGCCAGCAGCCCGAACAGCAGACCGAGCAGCACGATCGCCACCGTGAAGCCGACGGTTACGCCGAGACCTTGCAGGAAGAGCCAGCGATAGCTCCACAGGATGCTGAAATCCCAGCGATACATCATGCCTCCGGGATGGCTCTCGCCATCCCTTTACAGGTCTTGAAGCGCAATCGGTTGGTCCCGGTCAGGTCACCGACACCTCGGCCGGCTTGAGAAGCTGTTCGAAAAATCCGAGCCTCATCCTGAGTTTGTCGAAGGATGTTCCCGTTCGCGCCCGAACTGGGCGTTTCCCCGCCAGACTCAGCATGTTTCGACAGGCTCAGGATGAGGTTGAAGACGTTTTCAAACGGATTCCTAGAGCGAAACGCCCGGCGGAAAATCGGATTCCTTGACGCCGACCAGTTCCATGTTCCTGACGATGGTATCGCGGATGTAGCCGGTGCCCTTGTTGATATCGATCCAGATATTGACGAAATCGCGCAGGGTCTTGTCCTCCTCGCGGCGGAAGCCGACATTCGAGGTGGTGCCGAACACCGGTGTCGGCACGATCACGTCGCCGATCGCCGGGTTCTTCTTCTTGACGGTGAGCGACAGCATCAGGATCAGGCTCTGGGCATCGACGCGGCCGGCTTGCAGCGCGGCGGTTGCGTCGTCCGCCGTCTTCAGCCGGGAAATCTGCGCCTTCGGGCACATGCGGCTGACCACCGCATCCTGCGAGGAGCCGGCATCGACCGAGATCTTGGTATCCGGTGTGTTCATCTCCTCCCAGGTCTTGGGCGCATGGCCCTTCTTGGCAATGACCGCGAAGGCGTTGCTGAACACGGGCTGGGAAAAATCGATTACCAGCGCACGCTTCGGCGTAGGATTGACACCGAAAAACAGGTCGATCTTGTCCGATTGCAGATCGAGGATGGTGTTGCCCCAGGTGGATTCGATGAATTCCGGCTCGGCTTCCATCTCCTTGGCGAGATCCTTCACCATGTCGATATAGAAGCCGCGCCACTCGCCGGTCGTGATGTCCTTCTGGTAATAGGGCGCGCCGCCGGCGATCACCGCCGTGCGCAGCTTCTTGGTGCGGCGGATGCGGTCGAAAGCACTTTCCTTGCCCGCGCTTTGAGCAGCGGCCGGCGCAGCCGCCGCCATGGTGGCCACGGCGCCGAGCCCGACCAATGATGCGATGTCACGACGGTTGACCATATTCCCCTCTCCTGCTCGCGGCGCGGGCGATGTTTCTGCCGCATTCCGCGTGGGTTAGCGGCTCGCCAAGCAATATTCAAGCCGCGCCGCCACGCCGAAGCTTGAGCCTTTCGAAGGAGGAGGCGCGGATTTTTCAAGTCGGCTCCCGAACGAGGCCGGCATCGCCGGAAAACGCAGAGGCTCCGCTTCCCGCCCCTTGGGAGAGAAATTCGGGGTGAGACATCGGCGCCGTCAAACACAACTTTGCGACAGCCGTTCGCCGGTGCTATATGCGCTTCATTGCGGTGGAAAACCCGCCGCTTCCCGCCTCCCCTCCCTCCCAGAGGCTTTCAGTCCCAGAGGTCAGTCCCATGGAAAAAATCAAGGTCGCTAACCCGGTCGTCGATCTCGACGGTGATGAGATGACCCGCATCATCTGGCAGCTCATCAAGGACAAGCTGATCCACCCCTATCTCGACCTTGATATCCAGTATTACGACCTCGGCGTGGAATACCGCGACAAGACCAACGATCAGGTGACGATCGACGCGGCCGAGGCGATCAAGA
>DASWOH010000048.1:0-1874 GCA_036398815.1 Rhizobium sp.
CGCGTGACCGTATCGCCGAATTTGGCGTTGACATAGAGAAGCTCGGAATCGGCCGTCGCCTTGCCGTCCTTGTCCGCGACGGAGAAGAAGGCCTCCAGCGAATCCGTCGGCTTCAGCTGCGCCTGGAAATCGACATTGCTGGCGAGCAGCTTGATGATCTGCGCGACCATCTCCTTCGTCATGCCATAGGAAAGACCGGCGCGATAGACGCCGTCATAGACGTTGGGCAGGTCCCGGCCGGCCGATACGGGTGCTGCGCCATTGTCGAAGGCGGTGGCGATCGCATCGAGCATGGGCGGCTCGGCGCCGGCAACGAAATTGCCGCCGTCGTCCTCCGCGATCGTCAGCAGATGGCGGGTGCCGCGATAGATGCTGGCGCGGATGATCTTCGTCTGTTCGCCCTGCTGCAGGATGCCGATGCGCAGCACGTCGCCGCCGCTCAGATCGGTCGAGCCGAAGAGCGGCTGTATCTTGGCGGCAATGTCGTCGGCGTCGTCCTGCGAATAGCCCGCATTCATGAGTGCGGTGCCGATCGGCGTATTCTGCCTGACCGGAATGATGTCGTCGGCATATTCCGGCATCTTCGAGGTCACCTGCTCCGGTGCCGATACCGACATGTTCTCTTCGACGATGCGGGCGGCGAGCCCGGCCGTCAGGTCGACATCGGTATCGTCCGTCGCAAAACGGCGCGGGTCGACATAATAGAGCGCGGAAAGCTGGGTGTTGCCGTCCGTCAGCACCGATCCGTTGGAGCGGACATTCTCCTCGACCTCGTCGAGCGACATGGAGGCGGCAAGCGGAAAGGGCGAGACCTTCACCGGGAAGGGCAGGGTCTTGAGGCTCACCTCGGATTCGACGTCGGACCCGTAGATCGCGCCGGTATGGTTGGCGAGCGCCGGGATATTCTCGTCGGCCGAAAAGATCGCCAGCGGGTCGAAGGGCGGGTAATCCTCCGAAGTGACGTGGTTGGCGGCAAGCGCCATCTTCACATGCGCGAAGGGCTGCCGGCGCACGACCTCCTTCTCGCCGTCGCGCACGACGGTGGAGACTTCCAGGATGTTGCGGTCGGAGGGCTTGGCGGCAAGGCTCGTCGGCACAAGGCGCCGGCCACGCGTCACCTGCGCGTCGTCGGCATCGCCCCGGCCGGCATCGGCGGTGGCATAGGCTTCGGCGGGAATGGCGAGCTGCTGGCGGCCGTCGAGCGCGGCAAAGAGCGCGACGCCCATGAGGATGCTCGAGGTGATGCCCGTGAGGAAGGTGCCCGAGAGCCAGCGCAGCGAAACCTCGCGCCGGTCGGGTGCACGCCTGCCATCGGCCAGGATTGGCGGCTCGTTGCCGAGCGACCGGAGCATCATCTTGTCCGTCAACATGCCAATCGGGTCCGGTTCCTTCTCATGCAGGCGGCGTCGCCGGGGCGAAAGAAGTGCATATTTATCACGAGGGAGTCAAATGAGTGGCCGCCACATTAAATTGTCTTCTCCGCGTGCGGTCAGCCCGGGCTCCCATGCCTGCCGCCTTGCGATATTGCCGGAGCGGCGTCAAAGTATAAGGTGCCTGCGTCCACATGTTTGTCCGTAAGCGAGCCGATCCGGCGCCGGTGGCCGATATCTGCGCGCAATGGCAGCCATTGATAAGGGCAAAAACGGCCGTATTTTAGTGACATTCGAAAATTTCCTTGAAAATCAATGGTTTGTGGTTTTTTGCGAATTTTCGAAATTCGGCTGTTGACTATGATCGGGGGCAAGGTCTATAAGCCCGATCACTGACGAGGGCGGCGGCGCTGCTGGCGACGATGTTATTCGCTCTAGGGTTTCTGATGAAGCTTTGGACTTTTGCGGGGATGGTTGCTGGAAGGCGGTTGTCTCGTTGGTTGG
>DASWOH010000049.1:0-5540 GCA_036398815.1 Rhizobium sp.
GTCGCGAGGTATAGTTGGCAGAGGTTGACAACACGGCAGTCTCACCAGAGCCACCGAGACGGAACGTCCAATCCGCCGAGCCGCCGGCTGTATATTTGGGCGAGTAAGCGAGCCGCTGCCCCTTATTGAAAAACAGAATGCCATCGGAGAAGAGTGCCTTATCCATAGTCAGGCCGCTATAGCTGAAGGTGCCGCCAACCCTCAAATTTTTGGTAAGATGGAAGAGCAACGAGCCTTCTGCGCCGACGCCACTTGCTGATGAACCATTAACAATCGCGCCGACGTAGGTTCCATTACCAACCGGCGTTTGGATAACCTGCTGAACTTTCCGCCAGTCGATGTAGAATACTGCCGCGGTATAATCGACGATGTTATCGAAGCTCCCCTTTGCGCCGACTTCATAATTGTTCAGCCGGTCGGGCTTCGCTGCGGCAACGCCCGGCGTAATGACCGCAACTTCCTCGTCCTGGACGAGGCCGCTGCGGAAACCCTGAGAATAGGAGAAATAGAAGCTATGCTTTGAATCGGGGCGATATTGCAGGACGGCACGCGGCGTGACCGCGTTGAAGTCCTTCTTGTAGGGAGATAGCGACACTGAACCGAGCGCGGAGGCAGAAAGCGCTTGGCTTGAGGTTGCGTCATGGAAGTAGCGAACGCCGCCAGTGAGCTGCAATGTGTCGGTGAACTTGTAGCCTACCTCGCCAAAAAATGCGAAAGAGCGAGATGAATCCGCGAAATTGTCATAAATCAGCTGCGCTTTTGGCGTATTAAACGGCTGGTAATTTACGTCCCGTGCATCGCGATAGAAGAAACCGCCACTCCAAATAAAGGGACGATTTGTGTTCGAAGCGATATCGAGTTCTTCCGTATAGCTGCGTGACCGGAAATCGGTTTCACCCTGATAGCCGGACGGCAACCCAGAGGGATGAAGATCGGTAAGAGCATCCGACTTGTATTTGAGATAACCGCTGTCGCTCGTAACGGTAAATCCGGGACCGTCGTACGTAAGCTTCAGCCCGAAATCGTTATAGGCATTTTTGATCGGATCTGGCAGCGCAGCATTATTGAAATAGTTTTTGTTGCCGTCCGAAGGAGCGCCGTAGTTATTTGAATTCCGCCAGAAAGAAAACTGCGCTGTAAAATTATCGAATGGCTTGGCAGCCACCTTAACGCGATATGTCTGCACGTGCCCGTCGTTAACGTCGCCCTTGTTTATGCTGTCGATCCAACCGGCATAATGATGATCACCTACCACGACACGAACTGCGAGGGCGTCCTTGATAATAGGAACGTTTACCTCCGCGTCGCCACCAATATTCGTCCCGCCATGGTAGGTGCCAGAAAGGTCCATGCGCCCCTTAACGTCGAAGTTCGACAGGCTCGGATCCGCGGTCAAAACGCGCACCACACCGTTGAGCCCTCCGGCGCCATAAAGCGTACCCTGAGGTCCGCGGAGGACTTCTACCCGGCTCAGGTCGTAAGGATTGAGGTCAGGACCTGTGGCGGAGCGAATGAAACCAAATGGCAGTCCGTCCAGGTAATAAGCGACTGTGCCAGCGCCGTTAAACGTTGGTCCGGCGGCGGAGACACCACGGATCGTGATTTGAGTGCCGCCGCTCTGATAATCAACATTGGCAGAGACGCCCGGAACGGTGTTGAGAATTTCTGTCAACCCAGTGCTGGTCGATTGGTCCAATTGCTTCCCACCGAGAACGCTCATCGAAATTGGGGTGTTGATCAGCGTGGTCGTACGCTTTTCGGCCGAAACCACGATCTCCCCGGGCTGCGGAGCACTTGACGCGTTGGCCGCCGTAGACGCGGATTGTGCTACAGTCGTGGTATCGGAGGTCTGCGCCACCGCCGGTTCCACGAAAACTCCGAAGGCTGCGAAAGCGGCACTCGTCAGAAGTACATTCCGGCTCGTCTTGGTCATAATATGCCCTTCCCCTTCGATGACCCCGCCCCGCAGCGAAGCCAGAAACCGTTCATTTGGAAGAGCCATTCGTCCAGCATGGTGCGCCAGCGAAGGCCCTGTAACGATGGAAGCTTAACATGTTACGTATCTGTTGCAAGACCGGTTGCTGAGAGGCTTAAAATTCCGCTATCAATCGCATTCGCGTAACATTTAAATCACAGTCGGCGCGTGTCGCGACCACGCCAGCCGACGTGACGGAGAGAGTTGACCATGCCTGACAGCCACGAAGCTTTGTACGGATCGGACTATAGCGAGGATGACCGATACCTCGGAAAGCTAAGAGATCTTCCGGTAAAGCTGCATTGGGCTCGGGTCGCGTTCCAGGCGCAGTTTCGAGAAACCCTCAAAGCCCATGACCTGAGTGATCAGCAGTTTCGGGTACTGCGTATTTTAAGCCAGCGCGACATGCTCGAAACCGGTCAGATCGCTACTCTTGCCATGCTGCTAGGGCCCAGCCTGTCTAGAATCCTCAAGGATCTGGCGATTCGTGGGTTGATCACCCGCCATAACACCTCGGCCGATGGTCGCGTGTCGTACGCCCGATTGACCCCCGAAGCCCGGAATATGATCGAGGCGCTCGTGCCGGAATTTAATCCCCTCTACGAGGCGCTCGCCGACAGGTTATCGGTGGATGAGGTAAACGACCTCAATCGCCTCCTCGACAAGCTTACGGGCGCCCTGGAGACCATCAACTTCCGACCGAAGGGCCGTGTCTGATATAAGCGTCTTGACGCAGAACATTTCCACTTAACGTGTTACATAGTCCGAGCTACGCTACACCTTCTGGCTGGGTATCCGTAGGGGCTCATGCTGCACCGCAAGGATGAGACTATGCGATACCCAATCACATTCTTCCTGGCGTCGCTTGTACCGTTTGGAGCGATCGCAGCCACAACGCAGCCTGAGCCGGCAGCCACCTTCGCGCCCCGTGAAGATCAGGCCGTCACAGAGCATGTTCTCCGCCTGGCTAATGACACCCTCGCCTATCGTGCCACCGCAGGCACATTACTGCTCCGTGCAAAAACGGGCGAGCCCCGCGCTACGATGTTCTATGTCGCCTATGAGCGGACCGATCAGAAACGGGATCCGCATCGTCCAGTAACATTCTTCTTCAACGGCGGTCCGGGATCGGCGACTCTCTGGCTTCATTTGGGTTCGTTTGGTCCTCACCGACTGTCGGTCCCGGCGCCCGATCAAACCGGCACTCCAGCGTTTGGCCCCAACCCATATACACTGCTGGATAGGTCAGACCTCGTTTTCTTGGATGCAGTTGGCACAGGCTATTCTCGCACCCTAAATGCGGCGGATAACAAGGCTTACTGGGGAAATGACGAGGATGCTGACTCCTTCGCAGAAGCCATCGGCCGCTATCTTACGGTGAGCGGGAAATGGGACGCTCCGAAACTTTTGTTCGGCGAATCCTACGGCACTATGCGCGCGGCAATGCTGGCCAACAGGCTTGAGGCCAAAGGAATCGCGATCTCGGGGATCGTAATGATGTCGTCGATCCTGAATTTCGCGCATTTTGCGCCAGGGCTCGATCGGGCCTCGATCGACCTTCTTCCCACTTACGCTGCGACAGCGCTCTACCATGGCCGGATCCCGCCCTATCCTGGCGGCGTCGAAGGCCTGACGCGCGACGCGCGGGTTTTCGCAGGTGGCTCTTATGCTCAGGCGCTCGCGCAAGGCGACCTCATCTCGGACGCCGACATGACCGCGGTCGCAACCCGGTTCCACAATCTGACCGGCCTCTCTGTCGACTATATCAAAGCCGCGAATCTGCGCATCGGTATCGACCAATTCCGGCGCGAATTGCTGCGAGACAAGGGCGAATCGGTGGGAGCTCTGGATACCCGTTTTGAAGGCGCCGAGGGCAACGGTGTAGGTGAGCGAGCGAGTTATGATCCTGCCGAGGCGCAACTCTCGGCACCCTACACCGAAACGCTTAATCACTATCTTGCGGACGAATTGCACTATCGCCCGGGGATCCCATACATCGTGTCCGAAAGCCATACGATCATGGGACAATGGGACTGGTCTCACCAACCGCCGGATGGAGATCGGCAGGGGAGTCTAGCGGACGCGGTGCCGGATCTGGCTAGCGCAATGCGGCGCGATCCGAAGCTAAAAATCCTGTCGGTTAACGGTTGGTACGACGTGATGACGCCGTTCTTCGGCACCGAGTTCGATCTCGCTCACCTCTGGGCGGGCCCGGCAACGTCGCCGCGCATCACAATGCATTATTACCCGTCAGGACACATGCTCTACGTCGATGACCGGATCATGCCGCAGCTGCGGAAGGACATAGGCGCATTCTACGATCAGGCCGTTCCGAAGTGAGGGGGCCTGCTCTCTAACTGCTCGGAAGCGCGAAAATTCCCCGCAACATCCGGTCGCAGGCGACGAGCTGGTCGATCTCGACAAACTCATCCGGCTTGTGGGCCTGCTCGATGGAACCTGGACCACAAATCAGGGTGGGTATCCCGGCTCGCTCGAACAGGCCAGCTTCGGTTCCAAATGCCACATGGCGGCAATCCTTGCCACCATGTGCGCGCAGCAAGGTCACAAGCTCGGAGTTCGTCGCCGCATCGAATGCAGGCACGTCGCCAACTTGCGTAATCTCGATGGCAGCCTCGGCCGCGATCGATCGCATCTCAGGAAGCAATTCAGTCTCTGCAAAGACCCTGATTTCCTCAAGAAGTGCCGCTTGACTGGTCGATGCAAGCGACCGAATGTCGACGAGAAACTCGCAATTGTCGGCCACGATGTTGCCGCCTGTTCCGCCAGTAATCTTGTTAACCTGAATGGTACTGTAGGGCACGTCATAGCCCATGTGCCGCTTCTCGTGCGACTTCAGACGGTCGGCAATCAGACGACAGCGTTCGATGATCCGTGCTGCATGCTGGATGGCGTTCACGCCATAAGGCGCAAGGGACGAGTGTGCCGCGCGCCCGGTTATCCTGACCTTGTACATGCCAGCGCCTTTGTGGCCGACCACAGCATGCATGCCAGTCGGCTCACCAACGATACACCCGCGCGGCCGGGCCGGCAGCGTGGCGAGGTCGGCGAGCATTCTCCTGACCCCGATACATCCTATTTCCTCGTCATAGGAGAAAGCGAAGTGCACAGGCTGGCCTGAAGGATGAGCGACCAGATCGGGCACCAGGGAAAGCGCGACAGCGATATAGCCCTTCATATCGCAGGCACCACGGCCGAAAACTCGATCGCCGCGTCGGACGGCTGTGAATGGATCGCTTGCCCAAGTCTGTCCCGCGACGGGGACCACATCCGTATGACCTGAAAGAATGAGCCCCCCCTCGCCGTTTCCGATCGTCGCGAAAAGGTTGGCTTTGCCGCCGCCGTCATCAAAGGTCAGCCGCGAAGCAACTCCGAAGCTAGAAAGCCGCGCCTCGAGCCATCGGATAAGCGCGATATTGCCGTCAGCGCTTACGCTTGGGAAAGCGATAAGTTTGTCGAGAAAGGGTAGTACCTCGTCATTCATAGGGGGGTTCGCGCGGCCGGAACGCTGCCGCTATCGAGGAACTTCACGATAGCGTCATTCATT
>DASWOH010000050.1:0-2338 GCA_036398815.1 Rhizobium sp.
CATCGGTGAGAATGGCGCGGGCAAGTCCACGCTTCTCAACATACTGAGCGGCATCGTGCAGCCGAACGCCGGTCGAATGGAACTTATCGGCTTGGACTACAGGCCGCAGAGCTATCATCATGCGTTGGCATACGGCATTTCGCGTGTGTTCCAGGAGCAGGCGCTTGTCCCCAACGTCCCGATTTACGAGAACCTGCTCATCGGCGAGGAAAAAAGCTTTTCTTCAGCCGGCTTCGTTCAGCGCCGGAAAATGATCGCGGCAGCGCAGCGGATCGTCGAGGAAGCCGAGATCGACATCGATGTTCGCCGCAAGACGTCGTCCTACGATTTCTCCAGGCGGCAATCCATCGAGATTGCGCGGGCCTGCCTCGCTACCAGCCATCTCTCCGGTGTCACAACGCCGCTGGTGCTGCTGGACGAACCGACGTCGGCGCTCGACCGGCAGGACGAGGAAGCCTTTTTCCGGCTGATGCAGAAAATGAAGCGTCGCGGCTCGCTCGTCTTCATTTCCCATCGGCTGAGCGAAGTCATTGCGCATTCCGACATCATCTATGTGCTGAAGGACGGTAGGCTTGTCGCCCGGATCGACGATCCCCGGGAAACGGACGAAAAGACGCTGCACGGCCTTATGGTCGGGCGGGTCCGTTCGGCCGACTACTATAAGGAAGCAAGGCAGTTGAGCGTGACGACGCATCCGGTCCGTCTTCAGGCCTCCAGCCTTTCGCGGAAGGGCGTCTTCGACAATGTGTCGGTGACGTTAAGGGCGGGCGAGATCGTCGGCATCGGTGGGCTGCTCGATTCCGGCAAGTCCGCCGTCGGAAAGGCGATCGCAGGCGTCAGCCCTCCCGATGTGGGGACCGTCAGATTGAACGACGGCGCGGCAGATCTGCCCGACATCATCCGCCAGGTGCGCAAGGGGATCGGCTATGTCCCGGCGGAGCGGCTGGTGGACGGAATCATCGCGAGTTTCCCGGTTGCCTGGAACCTGACGCTCGCCAGCGGCTCGGACCTGTTTTCCAACGCGCTGGGCTTCTGGAACCGACGCCGCGAAATTTCCGAAACAGAGCGTTACATCCGCGAGCTCCGTATCCGTTCTGCGACGCCCAACCTGAAAAGCTCGAGCCTTTCCGGCGGCAATCAGCAGAAAGTGGTGCTTTCGCGCTGGCTTTGCCGCGAGCCGAAATTTCTTGTGCTGGACAATCCGACGCGCGGCGTGGATGCCGGCGCAAAGGAGGAAATCTACGGGATCATCCGCAACCTTGCCGATCAGGGCGTGGGGATCCTGCTGATCACCGACGAACTGCTCGAACTGATTGGCCTTTCCAACCGCATCCTGATCATGCAGCGCGGCCGCGTCGTCACCGAGATTGCGGCCCACCCCGACAGCAAGCCGGGCGAACGCGACGTGGTCTCCTGGATGCTGCCCTCCGAAAATGCCGCCGCGGCCCGCCCGGATACCTCAACCCATCATACTGGAATACTGCAATGACGATCGACACTCGCCCGCCGCCGGTGACATCCTCGCGGTTCGCAGAATTCTGGAAGTCAGGGGACAAGAGCCTCTGGTTTCCCATCGCCGTCGTTTTGGCAATGTTCATGTTCTTCTCCTTTGCGACCGATTCCTTCGCGACGCTCAGAAATTTCACGGCGGTGAGCGGCCAGGCCGGGGCATTGTTGCTCGCGTGCCTCGGGGGCAGCTTCATAGTGCTTATGGGAAGCATCGACCTCTCGATTGGCTCGATGGTCCTGCTTTCGGGTGCCATCAGTGTTACCCTGATAAATGTTTCACCCATTGGCGTTGCCGTGTTGCCGGCCATGACGCTTGTCGGTGGCATCCTCGGGCTGATCAACGGCCTGATCTACGTCTATGGTCGCATTCCTTCCTTTATCGTGACGCTGGGCACGCTTTCTGTCTTCGGGGGGGCGGCGCTCAAACTTCTCGACGGGAGGGCAATCCAGTTCGATCTGCCCGGTTTTGAACTGATCGCGATCGGCCAACTTATCCCTCGCATGCCAAACATCGCCCTTTGTGCCTTGCTCGCCTGGGTGATCATCGTCATCGTCGGCCTCAGGACGCGGTTTGGTCGTTATATGTACATGATTGGTGGCGGCGAAGCTGTGGCGCGTACGGCCGGCGTTCCTGTCCGCCGGTTCAAGATATACGCCTTCGTCCTGTCGGGCGCGCTTGCCGGGCTGGCAGCCGTGATTTCGGTCGCGCGACTGGGCGCTTCGGGACCGTCGCTCGGCGCTGATCTGCTGTTGAACAGTCTGGCGGCGATTGTCGTGGGCGGCACGTCGCTGTCCGGTGGAGTCGGCGGACCGCACAGAACCCTGATCG
>DASWOH010000051.1:0-2559 GCA_036398815.1 Rhizobium sp.
TGGAACGAACCTGTCGAGGACGCAGTTTTGGAGTCGGACAGGAGTTTTCAAGATGGTCGACAAGCAAGATGCAATTGCACTTTTGAAGGCGGATCATCGCTCCGTCGAGGAGCTGTTCGAAAAGTTCGAGGGGGCCACGGGCGATGGCGCGAAACAGAAGATTGCGCAGCAAATCTGTCTCGAACTGACTGTTCATGCGAAGATCGAGGAGGAAATCTTCTACCCGGCTTGCGAGGGCAAGGTGGAGGAAGACCTGCTCAAAGAAGCCTATGTCGAGCATGACGGTGCTAAGGTTCTCATCGCAGAGATCGAGGCCGGCGTGCCCAGCGACGAGTTTTACGACGCAAAGGTGACTGTGCTTTCGGAACAGATCGAGCACCATGTCGGCGAAGAGGAGCAGCGCCTCGAGGGCATGTTCGCGCAGGCCCGCAAGGCTGGGCTCGACATGGATGAACTGGGCGATCGGCTACGCACGCGAAAGGCCGAGTTGCTTGCCGAATACAAGGCGACGGGACTGCCCAAGCCGAAAACAACGACGTTCACAGACGCCACCGTTTGATAATCGGTCTCAGTCCCCCGAGTGTTGATGGTCTGCGGAACGCGCGTAGCTAATCACCGTTTTACCTGGCAACCAGGCGGCTTGAACCTCCGCTTGGCCTTCGGGTGCTAAGCCCCGCCGTCGCCATCAAGCGTCGGCGGGGCTTCATTATCACGACCAGCGGCGCTGCTTGCTTCCGCTTGGGTGAAAGTCAGACGTCTTCCAACAAGGCCCGACCTTGCCCGCCGCATGCGCCTAAAGGGAGCACTTCTTCGGTGATCTCGGCCGGTAAATCTTCGATGCAATGACCTGCTCGCCGCCCCGCTGCATCATGCTGCCGCGATCATCCCAAGCACGGCGCAAACGGGGAACGGAAGTTTGGCTTCAGGAAACGGCCCTGTGTGGACGGCTCTCCGTTGGCAAGGGGTATCGAGCATGCACTTAGTGGTCGGTGCGGCCATGTGTTCGGCCTGTAGTGCGGCCTTGTCATCGCCGCTGGCCATAATGCCTTTCGCGGGCCAGATCCCCGATCAATTCCACGCACTCTAAGGTGCCGGGCCGTTATGGGGTAGTCTGGTCCGGCGGTGTCGACCGGCTATCGTGCAATAGCTCCTTTGCCCTTTCCAACCTCTATCCGCAGCCTTTCAGCCGCGTGATCTCATCATGCTGCGAGCGCGCTCGGTTCTCGATATCGCTCGCCGCTCATCATCATCGCCCATACGATTCTGGCATTCTTGTTAGCTAGCGCCACGGCCGCCACCTTCGGACGGCGACGCTCGAGCAGCTGGGTGAGCCAGGTTCGGCGTGTGCCTTGCATCGCTCGACGTAAGACCGCCATCGCGCCGGTAAACAGCATTTGGCGGAGATAACGATTTCCTGCTTTCGTGATTGATCCTAGTCGCTCTTTCCCGCCAGAAGAGTTCTGCTTTGGGACCAGCCCTATCCACGCGGCCATGTTGCGTCCGCACTTAAACATCGCCGGGTCCGGCACACAGGCGACCAGCGCCGAAGCGACCAGCGGACCGATGCCAGGTACCTCCATCAACCGGCGACCAAGTTCGGTCGAGCGGGCGAGCGCCAAGACCTGACGGTCGTTGTCGAGGATCTGAAGCTTAACGAGCTTAAGCTGCGCGACGAGCATCTGCAGGCACTGACGAGCCTCCACGGGGATGCGCTCGTCGGCCTCATCTTCGATGATCTCAACCAGGCGATTGACGCCACCTCGGCCAATCGGTGCGATGATCCCAAACTCCGCCATGTGCGCACGAGCGGCATTGGAGATCATGATAACCTGCCGGTTGAGCATCAGCCGCACCTTGTGCAGCATCATCGCGCTCTGCTCGGTCGGAGACTTTTGCCCGACGAAGCGCATAGTCGGCCTGGTCACGGCCTCGGCGATCGCTTCGGCATCGGCCATGTCGTTCTTCTGCCTCTTCACATATGGCTTCACATACTGGGCAGGCATTAGCTTGACCTCGTGGCCCAGCTTCGTGAGCTCGCGGGCCCAAAAGTGCGAGGTGGCACAGGCCTCGATCCCAACGAGGCAGGGCGGAAGCTTCTCGAAGAACGGCAGCAAGCGCGCTCGCGTCAGCCTCTTCTGAAGGATGGTCGCGCCGGCATCATCAATGCCGTGAAGCTGAAAGACCGACTTTGCGATGTCTAAACCGATGACTCGGACATCCGACATAGTACTTCTCCTCCATCGTAAGCGGAGCAGATTAAATCCGACTCCGCCGTAGGTGGAGAGCCGTCCACGGCATCAATTTCGGCCGTTCCGAACGAACGATGTCTGCTGCCCCGAGATTCCGGAGCTGCTTTCGGCGCGTATTGTTTTGGGCGCTCGGGTTTGCGACAGAGCAATGGCGGCGCTGCTCGCGCAACCAGGAGCCAGCTGATAACAACCGAATTCAACCGGCTATTAGAACGTAAGCGGATTAGCATTTTAGGCTGGACCCTGCGCATTTTGAGCGCCTTGAGTGCCGTTGTCGCTTTGTGCTTCCTGGGCTTAATTCTATTCTATT
>DASWOH010000052.1:0-6222 GCA_036398815.1 Rhizobium sp.
GCGCAACAGCGACAAGAAGATCGTCTACGGCGAGGCCTACGAAGCAGTGTTCCCGCATGTCGTCGAGACCCTGGCGCCGACGGAGGGCCGCACATGAGCGTCGTCGTCCAGAACATCACGCGGGCCGAGCAGTCGGTCATCGACCGGCTGGCGGCGTGCGGCGTCGCGACCGTGCATGAGGCGCAGGGCCGGACCGGCCTGCTCGCCAGCCACATGCGGCCGATCTATGCCGGCGCGCGGCTGGCGGCGAGCGCCGTCACCATCTCCGCCCCGCCCGGCGACAACTGGATGCTGCATGTGGCGATCGAGCAGCTGAAGCAGGGGGATATCCTCGTTCTCGCGCCGACGTCGCCCTGCGACAACGGCTATTTCGGCGATCTGCTCGCGACCTCGGCAACGGCGCGCGGATGCAAGGGCCTGATCATCGACGCCGGCGTCCGCGACGTTCGCGATCTCACGCAGATGGGCTTTCCGGTGTGGTCGAAGGCCATATCGGCTCAAGGCACCGTCAAGGAGACTTTGGGCTCCGTCAATGTGCCGGTGGTCTGCGCCGGCGCCTATGTCGAGGCCGGCGATGTCATCGTCGCCGACGACGACGGTGTCTGCGTCGTCAAGAGGGAGGAGGCGGAAGCCGTCATTCTCGCGGCGGAAAAACGCCTGGCCAACGAAGAGGACAAGCGCAAGCGGCTTGCCGCTGGAGAACTGGGGCTCGACATTTATGGGATGCGGCCGACCCTGCAGGCAAAGGGTCTGAAATATGTATGAGGACGGCATCCCTTGCCTGTGGATGCGAGGGGGGACCTCCAAGGGCGCGTATTTTCTCGCCGACCATCTTCCGGCGGATCGCGCCGAACGCGACGCGCTGCTGCTGAAAATCATGGGATCACCCGATCCCCGGCAGATCGACGGGATCGGCGGAGCCGATCCGCTGACATCGAAGGTCGCCGTCCTGTCGCCTTCGACACGCGCCGACGCCGATGTGGACTATCTGTTCCTTCAGGTCTTCGTGGATCAGGCGCTCGTCAGCGATGCTCAGGGATGCGGCAACATTCTTGCCGGCGTCGGCCCGGCGGCCATCGAGCGCGGCCTGGTGAGATCGAACGACGGCGTCACCGAAGTCCGCATCCACATGCTGAATTCCGGCGAGGTGGCGGTCGCTCGAATAGAGACGCCGGGCGGCCGCGTGAACTATGCCGGGGCGACTGAAATCGCCGGTGTTCCGGGCAGCCATGCGGCCGTCCCGCTGTTGTTCATGAATATAGCTGGTTCGATGTGCGGCGCGCTACTGCCGACGGGACACGAGGTCGATGTCATCGACGGGATAGAGGCAACCCTGATCGACAACGGCATGCCCTGCGTCATCATGCGTGCCGCCGACTTCGGGCTGACGGGTGAGGAGACCCGCGAGGCGATCGAAGCCGATGCGGAGTTGAAGTCCCGGATCGAAGGCATCCGCCTGAAGGCAGGCCCGATGATGAACCTCGGCGATGTCCAGGCCGCTTCCGTTCCGAAGATGACCTTGGTGTCGGCGCCAAGGCGAGGCGGCGCGATTTCGACGCGGAGCTTCATCCCGCACCGGGTTCATGCATCCGTCGGCGTTCTTGCAGCGGTCACGGTTGCGACCGCGACGCGTCTCGCGGGCAGTCCTGCCGCGGAGCTGGCGACGGTTCCGTCCGATGGGCGTTACCGGATCGAGCATCCGACCGGAATGATGGAGGTCTTTCTCGATATCGGCGACGACGGCTCGATCAGAGGTGCTGGAACCGTCAGGACGGCACGAAAGCTGTTCGATGGCCGGGTCTTCGCGGAATGATCTGGGCTGGATCGAGCAGACGGCGCGGTATAGAGCATCTTATCCGCTTGCAGGCGGAATCGCCTGCAAGCGGATAGGATGCTCTGGATTCAGAAGACCAGAGCAACCTTTGCGCGATCGGATGAACGCACGGCCTGTCAAACGGTCCCGCATTTCACGATCCGTCCCCCCCATCGCTGGCAGAGGGCGGCCACCTCTCCAGCGCTTCTCTTTCTCACAAGAAGCCCGGATAGTCATAAGACCAGCAATTCCAGGAAAAGTGCGCAACGGTTTTCCGTCCGGAATTGCTTAAAAACGATATTATAGAGCGGTTACGCGATTCCGTGAAACGCGTAACCGCTCCAAGCGTCAAAGTTCACCCGGCCGATCGGGTCCGGAGCGACAAGCAGGATCTGCTCGCCATGACGCTGCTTCCTCCTGGATAGCTGCGCCAGTTTCAATCACGAAATCATCAGACGGCGCCGATTTTGCACGGCGATTGGGCTTACGTTCGTGCGTGGTCAACGCCGTTTTGGAAATAATACTGCTTGCTATGGAGATTCTGAGAAACAATACCGTCGAAATTTTGCTATGTATTCAATATATTACATATTTATCGGAATTGAATGCAGCAAATATGAGTACATTCTTGAATCGAGGCTATGGTAAGTTTGCATTACCATTCTCGTATTTCGACTTTATAATTTAGATTATTAAAAATACGTGCAAGCGTTCTTTGGAAATTATTGCATCGACCGCCATGATTGTGGCACGTTACAATTAGGACAGTATTCGCGCACTATCTCGACATGTATTTCGCGATATAGTCGCTGGAAGGATTTTGATGAAAAAGATCGCTGTCATTATACCTTTTTTCCAACGCAACAGCGGCCTTCTGACTGCAGCCGTACAATCCATCATCGACCAGAAGCTGCCGGATGACGCTAAGGTTCACATGCTGATTGTGAACGACGAATCCCCGATAGATCCGCTGTCTGAAATCTCGCATCTGCTATTTCCGGATAATGTCAGTTTTGAAATAATAACGCAGGAGAATGCCGGTCCGGCGGCAGCCAGAAACAACGGGCTTGATGCTGTTCCCGAGCAAACGGAGTTTGTCGCTTTTCTTGATTCCGATGATATCTGGTTTGAAGATCATCTCAGGACCGCCATCACGGCGCTTGGCGACGAAGGCGTGTTTTACTTCAGTGACAATTATGAGGATAGGCCTGTCACGACTTTTGAGAAAACCAAGTATTTCAGTCGAGCCGATAGCGCTGGCGATTGGGAGACGGTCGATCCAGGATTGAATATCTTCCAATTCAAACCGGGATTGGCGTTTAAGGCTTTTATCAGAGAGTATATTTCGCAGACCTCCACCGTTGTTTACAGATTTTCCAAATTCAAAGATCTGCGGTTCGATTCCGATCTGCGATATTCCGGCGAGGATTATTTCTTCTGGCTTTCGATCGCTAGCAGCGGGTCGCCGGTGACATTTTCGAGCAACGTGAACGGGGATCGGGACAGGGGCGTCTCCGTTTATCGGGACGCTTATTCCTGGGATAGCCCGAAGGTCCTGGTCCGCCTGCTGGGCAACCTTCTGTTCTGGAAAAGGGTAGGCATCAGTTTTCGGCTCGATGACGAAGACAGAAGGGTTCTGGATGAGCATATCAACAAGACGAGAATGGGTATTTCCTATTTGATCATGCGCAACAGTCGCCGCGACCGCGCCAAGAGCGTGGGCGCTATTTTCAGCTTTATGAAAATAGACCCGGTCGGCATCGCGCGGAGCCCGGCCTTGATCATGAAAGCCATCGGCCTTGCCAGGAAAGGTCTTTTGGAGTTTTAGGCCGGACTAGGGCTCTTACTCTGCCGATCGGGTCAACGAGTCGTTTCCGGGCGGCATCGGACTTGGATGCGGAGATGCGCCGAGCAGCCTCTTCATCTCGCGAAGTTGACTTACATCCCAAGGCATTTTTATTTACGAATAGCCTCGAAGCTATCCCTCGCCGTTTCGCGCCATACTCGCCAGGCATTCCGCGAGGCACTAGATAGCCTTCATCTTTGCACAAGGGGAAGGAGATCGCTGGTGGATGTCGGAATCATTGGAGCCGGTGCGATGGGGAGCGCCATTGCGGGGCGATTGGTCGAGGGTGGCGCGCGGGTGCTCACCTCTCTTGAGGGCCGCTCCGCGGCGACCATCGGGCGCGCAAAGGCGGCGGGCATGAATGCCGTCGGGCTGGATGGCGTCATCAAGGCCGATATCATCCTCTCCATCGTTCCGCCCGCCGAGGCCGTCGGTGTGGCCGAGGCCCTGTCCGTCGTGTTGCGGCGTAATGGCAGGAGGACGATATTCATGGACTGCAATGCGATCTCGCCGAAGACGATGACGCAGGTTGCTTCGGTTTTCGGCAGCGACTGCGGGAACGTCCTGGACGGATCCATCATCGGCGGGCCGCCGAAGCCCGGCCAGAAAGGGCCCAAGCTTTATGTCAGCGGCGATGCCGCAAACAGGAGCGGCGTGCTTGCCGACCATGGGCTTCAGGTGCGCCGCATCGAGGGGACGATCGGGGCCGCGTCGGCATTGAAGATGTGCTATGCCGGCATCAATAAAGGCGTTACGGGCCTTGGTACCGCCATGCTGCTCGCGTCGATCAGGTCCGGAGCGGATCAGGGCCTGAAACGAGAGCTTCGGGAGAGCTTGCCCGACCTCGACCGCAAGTTTGTGCAGGGCATTCCGGACATGTATCCGAAGGCCTATCGCTGGGTCGCGGAGATGGAGGAGATCGTAGAATTCCTCGGGAGAGACGATCCCGCTGCGTTGATCTTCAAGGGCATGGCGGGCCTTTATCGCAAGATGGCGGAGGACAGGGCTACTGGCGGTGTGCTTGCCGGCGAACTGGATCGGCTCAACGGCGAGGCTTGAGGTCGTGGCCGGAGCAGCATTTTTGCCGGCATTGTCGCGGATATCAGCTTGCAAGGCGATGGCCCCGACGCGCATATGAAGCCGTCGATCGCAGAGCGAGGGAGAAGGATGAGCGCACCAATCAAAACCATCGTCGTTGCCGTATCACGCAACGGCATCATCGGCCGTGACGGCGACATGCCCTGGCGGTTGTCGTCCGATCTCAGGCGCTTCAAGGCCCTGACGCTCGGCAAGCCGGTGATCATGGGGCGCAAGACGTTTCAATCGATCGGCAAGCCGCTGCCCGGCCGGCCGAACGTGGTGATCAGCCGCGACGTCGGCTTTTCGGCCGAAGGCGTGACGGTCGCGCATTCGCTGGATGACGCCATCGATGTCGCAGCTCGTCTGGCGGCAGAAGGCGGTGTGGAGGAGATCTGCATCCTCGGCGGCGGTGAGATTTATCGGCAAGCGATAAGCCACGCCGACCGACTGTTGATCACGCATGTCGAGGCCGAGGTGGACGGCGATACGTCCTTTCCGGCAATCGATCCGGCCGTGTGGGAGGTCGATAGCGAGCTCGCCGTGCCGGCGGGCGAGAAGGACAATTATCCAACGCGTTTTGTTAGCTACTTCAGGCGAACAGCGTAAAAGCTGCACGTAGAAAGCAAATATTTTCCAATAAATCCGAGGAACTTCCTAAAGTTGCGTTGAAAGCAGGTGTGTCGATACCTATAACGGGGACAATCGCCGTCGCCTGCGAATTTCGCACCGCGAAAGAGAAGGTTTGGCGCGATGACTGGGAGTCCACTAACAAAGAGGTTTTGATGCCCTGGAGCAATCAGAATGGCGGCGGCGGCCCTTGGGGCGGCGGCGGAGGCGGCGGAAATAATCAAGGGCCATGGGGGCAGGGACCGAACCGGCCGCGTGGAAGCGGCAGCGGCGGGCCTCCCGACCTTGAAGACATTATTCGTCGTGGCCAGGACCGGCTGAAGGGACTTGTTCCCGGCGGTTTTAATGGCGGCGCTTTTCTTATTGTCGCGGCGGTCATTGCCGTTTTCTGGCTTATTCAGTGCGTCTATACGGTTCAGCCGGATGAGCGTGGCGTTGAATTGCGCTTCGGCAAGCCGCGCGCCGAGGTGTCCATGCCTGGCCTGCATTTCCATTTCTGGCCGATGGATCGTGTCGAGATCGCCAAGGTTACCGAACAGCAGCGCAATATCGGCGGACGCACAGGCTCTGGCTCCAATGCCGGTCTGATGCTGACGGGCGACCAGAACATCGTCAACGTTCAGTTCTCGGTGCTCTACACCGTCACCAATCCGCAAGCCTATCTCTTTGAGGTTGAAAGTCCCGACGAGACGCTGCAGCAGGTCGCCGAAAGCGCCATGCGTGAGGTCGTCGGCCGTCGTCCTGCTCAGGACATTTACCGCGACAATCGCCAGCAGGTCGCTGTCGAGGTGAGAAACATCATTCAGGACACGATGGATCGCTATAGCGCCGGCATTTCCATCAATGCCGTGCCGAT
>DASWOH010000053.1:0-1941 GCA_036398815.1 Rhizobium sp.
AGTTGATCTGGTCGGACCTGGCTATCTTCACCCCAGCCTTGAAGCGTTCGGGAAAGCGCCCCCGCATCCTTGGCGACGATCACGTGCAGAAGTGATATCAGCTCCCGCTGCCGCGCCTTTGTCAGCCGTCCCACCATTCCGAAGTCGATAAACGCAACTTTGTTTCCCGGCAGCGTGAGGAGGTTTCCTGGATGTGGATCAGGCTGACGCCAGTAACGGCCTTGAAGTGCCGAAACGATGTGACGCTCATGCGTACTGAAGCCGCCAGATCGGGGATCGTAACGGGTTGGCTGTGATTGGCGGCGAGCCAAACGGCCGCCGCCCTGAGCTTTTTAAACTGCTCATTGCGCCGACTGATCTGGCGGAGCGTATCGCCCATCGGGCTCTGCAGAGAAGAGGATAGTAGAGTTCGGCTTGTTGGCAGTGGTATGGACAAGGTCTATAGAAAGGTTATCTTCGTGGCTGACGCTGGTCGATTGCGGGTTTTGGCTCACCGACTGTTCGATAGCTTGCTGCGCCGCTCGACATAATTCACCAGACGGACCATTGGCCAGAGGAAGGCGAGGTAGATCAAGGCTGCGCCGATCAGCGGTGTGGGGTTGGCATAGAACGCCTGTGCGTCATTTGCCTCCTTCAAAAGTTCCGGTAGGGCCACCGCAGATGCGAGTGACGTGTCCTTGAACATCGAAACGCAATTGCTGGTCATTGGCGGGATCACGAGTTTGATCGCCTGCGGCAGCACAACCTTTCGAAGCGTGATGATGAAAGGCAGGCCGAGTGCATGCGCGGCCTCGAACTGACCCCTCGAAATACTCTCGATGCCGCTACGAAAGACCTCCGCCGAGTATGCCGACATGACAAGTGTGAAAGCCAGTGTCGCCGATACCAAGCCCGAGAATCGTATGCCGACGAATGGCAGCGCGAAATAGATCAGGATCAGGACGACGAGCACCGGCACCGCACGGAAAATGTCGATGAAGCCGATGGCGAGCCAACGGATCGGCCACGGTGCATAGAGCCGCAAGAGACTGATCAGCATGCCGGCAGGAATGCCCAGGCAAATGGCAAGAAGGCCCAATACAATAGTGTTGATGAGGCCACGCAGCAGGGCCGGAAACGCGGCGACAAAAACGTCGGCGTTGAAAAATGTATCAATGAGGGTCATCAGCGTCCGGAGGAACCATGGTGTGGATGCTCAAGATCGTACCGGCGGAATTGCTTTCCTCCGGTACGATTTCAAAGCGGCTCAGTCGTCCATTGTCAACCCTTCGGCAAAGGCGCTTCCGTCACGGTGGAGGATTCCTCAAGAGCGTCCGTGCCAAACCACTTCTTGTGGATGGCCTGCATCGTGCCATCCTTCTTCATGGCGGTCAGCGCATCGTTGATCTTTGCCAGATAGGGCGAGTTTTTCGTCATCATCATACCATATTGTTCGCCCGACTTGATGCGCTCCATCACCCGGAGACCCTTCATCTTGGTGAATGCATATTCCAGGTTGGGGACATCGCTCGTGACGCCGTCCACGCGTCCGGCCGCGAGATCGAGCAGAGCGTCCTGCTGGCTGTTGTAGCCTTTAACTTCGCCGAACCCGTACTTGTCCTTGTTGTCCGTCAGCCACTTATAGCTGGTCGAACCGGAATGAGAGCCGACGACCTTGCCCTTGAGATCGGCAAGACTGTTCACCGAGCCGTCCGACCTGGCAGCAATGCCCATGGCGGAGTCGTAGTACGGCTGCGTGAAGGACTGCGAGACAAGACGTTCCTTGGTAATCGTGATCGACGAAATAGCGGCATCGATACGACGAGAGCTCGTGGCGGCGAAGAGCGGCTGAAAATCATACCCTTCGATGCTGACGGTCATTCCTGCGCGCTTCGCCGCTTCCGTGACGATATCAACCTCGAAGCCCTCGAAGACGCCGCTTTCATTCTTGTACTCGAAAGG
>DASWOH010000054.1:0-2809 GCA_036398815.1 Rhizobium sp.
TGTTTGTTACGTGCTTGGCGTCACCAGCATCGATCCCGATCGCAACGATCTCCTGTTCGAGCGCTTCGTCTCTGAAGAACGCCGCGAGCCGCCGGACATCGATGTCGATTTCGAGCATGAGCGGCGCGAGGAAGTCATCCAGTGGGTCTACGGGACCTATGGTCGGGATCGCGCCGCCCTTTGCTCGACTGTCATCCGCTATCGGGCAAAAGGCGCTCTGCGTGATGTCGGCAAGGCGATGGGCTTGCCAGAGGATCTGACCAAGACGCTTTCGTCACAGGTCTGGGGCTGGTCGGAAGGCGTCGAGCAGAAACACGCTGAAAGCGTCAATCTCAATCTGGGCGACCGTCGCCTGCGTCTCGCGCTTGAGCTCGCCCACCAGCTCGTCGGCACGCCGCGTCATCTCTCCCAGCATCCGGGCGGCTTTGTGCTGACCCGCGACCGGCTTGATGAACTTGTGCCAATCGAGCCAGCCGCCATGGAAGATCGGCAGATCATAGAATGGGACAAGGATGACGTCGACGCCCTGAAGATGATGAAGGTCGACGTGCTGGCGCTTGGCATGCTCTCTTGCATGCGCCGCGCCTTCGACCTCCTTGCCGCGCACAAGGACACCCGGCTTGATCTGGCGACAATTCCACCGGAGGATCCACGCACCTATGCGATGCTCCGCAAGGCCGACACGCTCGGCACCTTCCAGATCGAATCCCGCGCGCAGATGGCGATGCTGCCACGCATCAGGCCGCGTACCTTCTACGATCTCGTCATCGAAGTAGCGATTGTCCGCCCCGGTCCCATTCAGGGCGACATGGTCCATCCCTATCTGCGCCGGCGTGAGGGCAGGGAGGATGTCGTCTATCCAAAGCCGGAACTGGAGGCGGTTCTCGGCAAGACGCTCGGTGTGCCGCTATTCCAGGAGCAGGCCATGCGCGTCGCCATCGAATGCGCTGGCTTCACCGCCGGCGAGGCCGACCAGTTGCGCCGCGCCATGGCGACCTTCAAGCACACCGGCGGGGTGAGCAAGTTCGGCGAGAAGCTGATCAACGGCATGGTCGATAACGGCTATGAGCGGGAATTCGCGGAGCGTACCTTCAAGCAATTGGAGGGCTTCGGTTCCTACGGTTTCCCCGAAAGCCATGCGGCGTCATTCGCCTTGGTCGCCTATGCCTCGAGCTGGATAAAATGCTGGCACCCGGATGTGTTCTGCGCCGCACTACTCAACGCGCAGCCCATGGGCTTCTATGCGCCGGCGCAAATCGTCAGGGACGCCCAGCAGCACGGCGTTGAAATCCGTCCCGTCTGCGTCAATGCCTCACGATGGGACTGCACGCTCGAACCGCATGACGCCGATGATGGCCGTCTGGCAGTCCGGCTCGGCCTCAGAATGGTCAAGGGGCTCGGTAATGCTGAAGCAGCCCGCCTTGTCGCCTGCCGTGAAGATCGCCCCTTCGCGTCTGTCGACGATCTCTGGCGCCGCGCTGCTATTCCCGCGGCCGCACTGGTCGAACTGGCCGAAGCCGACGCCTTCCGCCCCACGCTGGGTCTTGCCCGCCGCGAGGCGCTCTGGGCTATCAAGGCGCTGCGCGACGAGCCCTTGCCACTCTTTGCTGCCGCCGCAGAGCGTGAGATTGCTCCTGTGCCCGAACAGGATGAGCCAGCCGTGGAACTGCGACCAATGACAGCCGGCAGGGAAGTGGTCGAGGATTACGGCCATGTCGGGCTGACATTGCGCCAGCATCCGGTTGCTTTCCTGCGGCAGGATCTCGCAAAGCGTCGGATTGTGACATGCGCCGAGGCCGTTGCCTCACGCGACAGGCAATGGGTCGACGTTGCCGGACTGGTTCTGGTGCGCCAGCGGCCCGGCTCCGCCAAGGGCGTCATGTTCATCACGCTGGAAGACGAGACCGCCGTCGCCAATCTCGTCGTCTGGACAAAGATCTTCGAGAAATATCGCCGTGTCGTGCTCGGTTCCGGCATGATCGGGGTGAGGGGCAAAGTGCAGCGCGAGGGCGAGGTTGTCCATATCGTCGCCCATCATCTCACCGATCTGTCTGCCGAGCTTGCCAGCGTAGGAGCGCGAGAGGCGGAGTTTCCGTTGCCTCACGGGCGCGGCGATGAATTCCATCGTGGATCGCCGGCGCCTGATCGGCGCGGCTTGCCGCAAGGCAGGAATCTTGGCTCGGGATATGGTCATCTTGACGAGATCAGGGTGAAGACACGGGATTTCAGATGACGGCTCGTAAAAGCGTGTCAGGCCGATGGCCCAATAGTATTACGGACGGTGTCATTAATACGTGTTCTGAGCACAGTGTGTTTCATCGATAGTCAAATGGTTGTGACTTTGTGTTTCCTCGTCAGCAGTAGCAGGGTTCTGAATTATGCCCTTCATAGTTGCGCGTGGACAGTGAACATGATTTGCGAGTATGTTATCCCGGCTTTGAGTTCAGTGGTAAGGGTTATGGCCGAGCGTCTGTTTTTCGGATTTGACACGTCATCTGGAACGGGAAACTCCTTCGATCAGCTTCGCAATGCGATTCTGGCCATAGATTGGACCGCGACTGGAGCTGGATCGGTTGAAAGCTGGTCGCCTTCTGTCCGCTCAACGGTTCGCACGGTTCTTCACTCTGCTTCTCCTATGGCCGCTTTGCTTGGTCGTGATGGCGTCGTGATCTGCAATGAAGCAGCACGGGAGATGTTCGGTGATGTCCACGCTACCGCACAGGGCAAGTCGGTTTTTGATGTTCTGCCGATCGCGAAGGAATTCTACCGAAAGGTCATCGAAGAAGCTTATCAAGGGCGCAGCAACCGG
>DASWOH010000055.1:0-25392 GCA_036398815.1 Rhizobium sp.
GTCATCGCCCGCGTGCCGCTGGCAAGCGGTCTGCTGTCCGGCAAGATCACCCGCGACACCACGTTCGCCAGCGACGACCATCGCAACTTCAATCGTCACGGCGAAGCCTTCGATGTCGGCGAGACCTTTGCCGGCGTTCCCTTCGAAGTCGGCCTGCAGGCGGTGGAAGAGGTGCGCAAGCTGGTTCCGGCCGGCGCCTCGATGGCGGCCTTCGCGCTGCGCTGGATCCTGATGAACGACGCCGTCACTGTGGTCATTCCCGGCGCGCGCAATGCCGAGCAGGCAAAGGCCAATGCGGCTGCCGCCGACCTTGCACCGCTCTCGGCCGATGTCATGGCTGCCACCCGCGAGATCTACGAGCGGCTGATTGCCCCGCACGTCCATCAGCGCTGGTAGGAATCAAAAAGGGGTCCAGTGATGAACCGGACCCCTCAATTCCTGCACCGCCCCGGGTTGGCGTCAGCGCCGAACGTCCGGGCGGGCGGATGAAAACAAGATCAGCCGTTAACGGCGTCCTTCAGGCCCTTGCCGGGCGTGAACTTCGGCACGTTGCGAGCCGGGATATCGACTTCAGCGCCGGTGGACGGGTTACGGCCCTTCGTGGCTGCACGGTGAGAAACGGTAAAGCTACCAAAACCGGCAAGACGAATATCGCCGCCGTTCTTCAACTCGCCCTGAACGGTATCAAAAACGGCGTCAACAGCGGATGCCGCGTCAGCTTTGGTGATGCCAGCCTTCTCGGCCACTGCGGACACGAGCTCATTCTTGTTCATGTTTTCACCCCTTTCTATTGGTATGAAACGACTCATATGTAAGTCGAGCGGAGCATAAGGATGCTCAGGCCCGCCGCAACTCAAAAGCCCTGCAAATCAAGGAAAAGCAAGCACAAACAGGCAGTTTTCACAAAAAAGGCCGGCAAAAACGCCGGCCTTTTTCAAGATTCGTGCCAATTTGGCATAAGTGTGGCAGAAAATCGCTCAATGCGCGATTGCCGTGCCTGCCTCGTCTACGCCTTCCACCGTCGCAATGACGGGGGTCTCGATCGATCCGTCCCATTCGATCGGCTCGGGACGGCGGATCAGCGCATGCTTGATCACCTCGCCCATGCGGGATACCGGGATGATCTCCATGTTGTTCTTCACGTTGTCCGGAATCTCCGCCAGATCCTTGGCGTTTTCTTCCGGGATCAGCACCTTCTTGATGCCGCCGCGAAGCGCTGCGAGCAGCTTTTCCTTCAGGCCGCCGATCGGCAGCACGCGGCCGCGCAGCGTGATTTCACCGGTCATGGCGACATCCTTGGAAACCGGGATGCCGGTCATGATCGAGACCATGGCGGTTGCCATGGCGACGCCGGCCGACGGGCCGTCCTTCGGCGTTGCCGCTTCCGGAACATGCACATGGATGTCGCTCTTGTCGAAGCGCGGAGGCTCGATGCCGAAATCGACGGCTCTGCTGCGGACATAGGAGGCGGCCGCAGAAATCGATTCCTTCATGACTTCCTTCAGGTTGCCGGTGACGGTCATGCGACCCTTGCCCGGCATCATGACGCCTTCGATCGTCAGCAACTCGCCGCCGACTTCCGTCCAGGCAAGACCGGTGACGACACCGACCTGATCCTCGCGCTCGGCTTCGCCGTGGCGGAAGCGCGGAACGCCCAGATATTCGTCGATATTCGCCGCCGTCACATGAACCGACTTCGACTTGCCCTTGATGATCTCGGTGACCGCCTTCCGGGCGAGCTTCATCAGTTCGCGCTCGAAATTACGCACACCGGCTTCACGGGTGTACTGCTGGCTGATCGCCATCAGTGCGTCATCTCTGACCGAGAATTCGCTCGGCTGCAGCGCATGCTCCTTGATGGCCTTCGGCAGCAGGTGCCGCTTGGCGATTTCGCGCTTCTCGTCCTCGGTATAGCCGGCGATACGGATGATTTCCATGCGGTCCATCAGAGGCGCCGGGATGTTCAGCGTATTCGCCGTCGTGATGAACATCACGTCGGACAGGTCGTATTCGACTTCCAGGTAGTGATCCATGAAGGTCGAATTCTGTGCCGGGTCCAACACTTCGAGCAAGGCCGAAGACGGATCGCCGCGGAAATCCATGCCCATCTTGTCGATTTCATCGAGCAGGAAGAGCGGATTGGACTTCTTGGCCTTCTTCATCGACTGGATGACCTTGCCGGGCATCGAGCCGATATAGGTGCGGCGGTGACCGCGGATTTCGGCTTCGTCCCGAACGCCGCCAAGCGCCATGCGGACATACTCGCGGCCGGTCGCCTTGGCGATCGACTGGGCAAGCGAGGTCTTGCCGACGCCCGGAGGGCCGACGAGGCACAGGATCGGGCCCTTGATCTTGGTCGCGCGTGCCTGGACGGCCAGATATTCGACGATGCGCTCCTTGACCTTGTCCAGGCCGAAATGATCCGCTTCAAGGATCTTCTCGGCATTGTTCAGGTCTGTCTTGATCTTGGACTTCTTGTGCCAGGGGATGCCCAGCAGCCAGTCGAGATAGTTGCGCACGACGGTGGCTTCCGCCGACATCGGGCTCATCTGGCGCAGCTTCTTCAGCTCCGCGTCGGCCTTTTCCTTGGCTTCCTTGGACAGCTTCGTCTTGGAGATGCGCTCTTCCAGTTCGGCCATCTCGTCGCGGCCTTCCTCGCCGTCGCCAAGCTCCTTCTGGATCGCCTTCATCTGCTCATTCAGATAGTATTCGCGCTGCGTTTTCTCCATCTGGCGCTTGACGCGCGAGCGGATGCGCTTCTCGACCTGCAGAACCGAAATCTCGCCTTCCATGAAGCCGAGCGCCTTTTCGAGGCGGCCCTTGACGCTGGTGGTTTCCAGCATCTCCTGCTTCTCGGTGATCTTGATCGACAGGTGCGAGGCAACCGTATCGGCAAGCTTGGAATAGTCCTCGATCTGGCTAGCCGCACCGACCACTTCCGGCGAAATCTTCTTGTTGAGCTTCACATAGCTCTCGAACTCCGAAACGACCGAACGGCTCAACGCCTCCAGTTCGACCGGATCTTCCGGCGGCTCATGCAGGACGTGGCCGAGGGCCTCGTAGAAATCCTCGCGCGCCGTATAGGTGTCGATCTCCGCGCGTGCCTTGCCTTCGACCAGCACCTTGACGGTGCCATCGGGAAGCTTCAGGAGTTGCAGCACATTCGCCACGGTGCCGACCTTGTGGATCGCATCCGGGGCAGGATCGTCATCGCTGGCATTGATCTGGGTGACCAGCATGATCTGCTTGTCGGACCCCATGACCTCTTCCAGCGCGCGGATGGACTTTTCCCGTCCGACGAACAGCGGCACGATCATGTGGGGGAAAACCACGATGTCGCGCAACGGCAATACCGGATAGGCAATGCTCTCATTTGCCGCAGACGTTTTCTTAGTCATGTCATTTCCTTTCCGTCGTCCCGTTCCCGGGCTCTCTACCGGCCTTGGGGGATTAGCCGGCTCTCTCACTTGGGTTAGAAGTGGAGCTTCACATTATCTATTTCAAGTCGTGCAGGACGCGCGCGCCGTGAGGCAAGCAAAACACGTATTCACGAGGAGGAACGCAACAACAAACACCGGACCCCGCCTGCTCGAGCACTGTCGGCAACACGCCGGCCGGAGAACCAGAGCCGGGTGCAAACCCGATCCACCGACGATTCCGGAACATGCCATCATGGCTGCGGCGGGCGCTCTTCACAACCGGTTTGGACGGCGTTCCCATAAGCTTATCCCGGACTTTATCAGGAAACTATGCGATTTTTCAAATAGAAAGGGGCCCGTCAACGACGAGCCCCTGGATTTAAGCCGCAAATCTGTCGATCAGGCGGTGGCGTTGGCCTTTTCTTCCTGCCGGTCGGCATAGATGTAGAGCGGACGGGCGGAACCGCGCACCACTTCCTCGGAAATGACCACTTCGCGAACGCCTTCCAGCGCCGGCAGATCGAACATCGTGTCGAGCAGGATCTTTTCCATGATCGAGCGCAGGCCGCGAGCACCGGTCTTGCGGATGATCGCCCTGCGGGCGATTTCGCGCAGTGCATCCTCGTGGAAGGTCAATTCGACGTCTTCCATCTCGAACAGGCGCTGGTACTGCTTGACGAGCGCGTTCTTCGGCTCGGACAGGATCTGGATCAGCGCATCCTCGTCCAGGTCTTCCAGCGTCGCCAGAACAGGCAGACGGCCGATGAATTCCGGGATCAGGCCGAACTTGACCAGATCTTCCGGCTCCAGTTCGCGCAGCACTTCGCCGACACGGCGGTCATCGGGAGCCTTGACGGCAGCACCGAAGCCGATCGAGGTCTTTTCGCCGCGGGCGGAGATGATCTTGTCGAGACCGGCAAAGGCACCGCCGCAGATGAACAGGATGTTCGTCGTGTCGACCTGCAGGAATTCCTGTTGCGGATGCTTGCGGCCGCCCTGGGGAGGAACCGAAGCGACGGTGCCTTCCATGATCTTCAGAAGCGCCTGCTGCACGCCCTCGCCCGAAACGTCGCGGGTGATCGACGGATTGTCCGACTTGCGGGAAATCTTGTCGACTTCGTCGATGTAGACGATGCCGCGCTGGGCGCGCTCGACGTTGTAGTCGGCAGCCTGCAGCAGCTTCAGGATGATGTTTTCGACGTCTTCGCCAACGTAACCGGCTTCGGTCAGCGTCGTGGCGTCCGCCATCGTGAAGGGCACGTCGATGATACGGGCCAGCGTCTGCGCGAGATAAGTCTTGCCGCAGCCGGTCGGGCCGACGAGCATGATGTTCGACTTCGCCAACTCGACATCGCCGTTCTTGGACGCATGGGCGAGACGCTTGTAGTGGTTGTGAACCGCCACCGACAGAATCTTCTTCGCCTGCCTCTGGCCGATGACGTATTCGTCGAGAACCTTGATGATGTCCTGCGGCGTCGGCACGCCGTCACGGGACTTGACCATCGAGGATTTGTTTTCCTCGCGGATGATGTCCATGCACAATTCGACGCATTCATCGCAGATGAAGACGGTCGGTCCGGCAATCAGCTTCCGGACTTCATGCTGGCTCTTGCCGCAGAATGAACAATACAGAGTATTCTTGGAGTCGCCGCCGTTGCTGCCGCTGACTTTGCTCATATCCTTTTCCTTCCAGCACGCCGCGGATTTTCAAATCGAAATCGCGGTCCACTCAATGCGCCCGCCGGACCTGCCCCTCGTTTCATCGGCAGATCGCGGCGCTCTTCGGGGTACTGAACGCAGCCCAGGCAATCATAACCGGGCCGCGGTGGCAACGAATCCCCCTTCGAATGCCGAATGCCATGTCATAAAAACGCTACATAGCATGAATGCGTACTATTACCGTGTTCCGCTCCACATTAAACCCCTATTCGATCACAAATGGGATAGAACTGTGGCGTAGAAGTCACCGCCGCGTGGATAACTCACGTAGCGGCTTCGCCTTCCATTTCGGTACGCGACGTCAGCACCTTGTCGATCAGGCCCCAATCCTTGGCCTCGTCGGAGGACATGAAGTGGTCACGATCCAGCGTCTGCTCGACCTCTTCATAAGTCCGGCCGCAATGCTTGACGTAAATTTCGTTCAGGCGACGCTTCATCTTGATGATGTCGCGGGCATGGCGCTCGATGTCCGAAGCCTGCCCCTGGAAACCGCCGGAGGGCTGGTGAACCATGATGCGAGAATTCGGCGTGGCGAAACGCATGTCCTTGTCGCCGGCGGCAAGCAGCAGCGAGCCCATGGACGCAGCCTGGCCGATGCAAAGCGTCGAAATGGCCGGCTTGATGAACTGCATGGTATCGTAGATCGCCATGCCGGCGGTCACGACGCCACCCGGCGAATTGATGTAGAGCGCGATTTCCTTCTTCGGGTTTTCCGCCTCGAGGAAAAGAAGCTGGGCGCAGACCAGCGTCGCCATGTGATCCTCGACCGGGCCGGTCAGGAAGATGATGCGTTCCTTCAGCAGGCGGGAATAGATGTCGTAGGACCGTTCCCCGCGATTGGTCTGCTCAACAACCATCGGCACCAGAGCCATAGCTGTATCGACTGGATTTCTCATGTGCGTCCTTTACCAAGCTTGCCCCGACGGCGAAAACGCCGGGAATCGAATAAAATTCTTTATCCCTACATAGAGTGTCACCGCCCTGCACTTCAAGACGCCCGAAGGGATAACGTCAAAAAGGCCTAATGCTCAATAGATGTTGAAGAAGCGTTTCCAGCCGCCGATGCCAATAGATCCGATGACGCCATGCACGTGCTCCACCGCTTTTCCCAACCAAAAGGTGAAGGAAGGATGAAATCAGGGGCGATGTTGGCACAGCGCCCGGCGCATCCGCAGCTAAAATTTACCAAGCGGCTTAAGGAACTCACCATCTTATTCGGCGACGATGCGCCGATTGCAAGCGTTGCCGTGTCTCCTTACGCCGACGCGATCCGGGCCGCCGAAAGAGAGAAACGCCGACCGTGCTCAATATCACCACGGGACTGACCATCTGGTGTACGGAAGCGATCACGCTCGCCGCCGTGCTTTTTCTTGCGTGGCGGCACGATCGCCGGACGCCGGCCTATCTGATGTGGGCGTTGGGCTTCGCCCTCAGCGCCGCCGGATTTGGCCTCGCGGCGGCGCGTGGTCTCATTCCGGACATCCTGTCGATCGAGATCGGCAACGCCGTCGCTCTCCTCGGCGAAAGCGCCTGGGTCGCCGGTTTCCATCGGATGGACAAGCGCAGGCTCCGATGGTCGGCGCTGCTGCCGCCGGCGATCTGGATCGTCGGCATCGAGCTTCCATGGATTCACGATAGCTATGCCAATCGCGTCTTCCTCTACGATCTCGCCGGGGCTGCCGGCGCCACGCTGCTCGCTTCCGCGGTGCGCCCGGCGGAAGGCCGGCGTGAGGCAATGCGCTCCCAGCTCGCCTTTGTGTTCATGGCGCTCGCCGGCGTCTGCCTTGCCTCTTCCCTGTCGATGATCCTTCTTCAACCGGGCCTCGAAGAGGCGTTGACCTATCGCGGCTATTCCGCCCTCGGCTGCGCGCTGCTGATCATTACGGCCATTGCGCTCAGCGGCCGGCTGTTGATGGAACGCTCGGAGCGGCGCTGGCGGACGCTTTCGATCACGGACACACTGACGGGCGCCCTGAACCGGCGCGGCCTGCAGGACTATTTCCCGCTTGTCGTCGAAAAGGCAGCAAGAGGCTCGAAAAAGATTGCCGCGCTGCTGTTCGATCTCGATCACTTCAAGGCGATCAACGATCGCTATGGCCATCAGGCCGGCGACACCGTGCTTGCCGAATTTGCCCGTATCAGGCAACAGTTCGTGCCCGGCAGCGGCACATTCGGCCGCATGGGCGGCGAGGAATTCATCGCCTTTATCTCCATCAGCGATCAGGCCGAAGCAGAGGCGATTGCCGAGGCGATCCGCACCGATTTCTGCCGCGCGCCGCTGCTTGCCGGCCAATCGCGCGTATCGGCGACGGTCAGCGTCGGTCTGGCGATCATGCCCTGCGACATCGCCAGTTGGGATCGGCTCGTTTCAGCCGCCGATCGGGCGCTTTATGCCGCCAAGCGGGCGGGCCGCAACTGCACCATCGTCTTCAGCGAGACGGAAGCGGCCATGGCAACCGACATGCCGCCGGATCCGAACGGAGGCGAACTGGTGCCGACGCTCGACGACCAGATCCATGCGCTCCGTCGTCTGGGTACGCTCGCCCAGATGTAACGGTCTTTTCCCATGCGAATTATTCCGATAATCCTCTCGTCATGACCATATCCTCCGTTTTTTCCATCGATTCCGCCGCGCGTCGCCTGTCCCTCAACGGCCGCGATCCCGCCTTCTACAGCAATCCGAATGCGGTCTACGCCGCCCTGCACGCCGAATGTCCCACCTTCTATTGGGAAGAGCAGAAGCAGTGGTATTTCACCGGCTACGACCATGTGAACGGCCTGCTGCGCGACCGCCGATTCGGCCGGCAGATATTGCATATCGCCAGTCGCGAAGAGCTCGGTATGCCGGCACCGCTGCCGCATCTGAAGCATTTCGATCTGGCCGAGCAGCATTCGCTCCTCGAAATCGAACCGCCGGAGCACACGCGGCTTCGAACCCTCGTCAACCGCGCCTTCGTCTCACGCCATGTCGAGAAGATGAAACCGGAATTAGCCGAGCTGGCCAACCGGCTGATCGACAAGTTCGAGAAGAACGGCGAAGTGGAGCTGCTGTCAGCCTTTGCCGATATCATCCCCGTCACCATGATCGCGCGGATGATCGGCATCCCGGAGGAAATGGGGCCCCAGCTTCTGAAGTGGTCGCACGCCTATGTCCGCATGTACATGTTCGGCCGGACGCGCGAAGACGAGGACGCTGCGGATCAGGCGGCGAAGGAGTTCGCGGATTATGTGAAATCCGTCATCCGCGAGCGCCGCGCCGATCCGCGCGACGATCTTCTCACGCATATGATCACCACCGAGCACAAGGGCCAGTACCTGACCGAGGACGAGCTGGTGTCGACGACGATCGTGCTGCTCAATGCCGGCCACGAGGCGACCGTGCACCAGATCGGCAATTCCGTCCGCGTCATCCTGGAAAGCGGCTATGCGCCGACGGCATTGTTCAAGGACGAAGCGACGACCGAACGCACGGTAGAGGAATCGCTGCGCATCTGCGCGCCGGTACATATTTTCCAGCGCTGGTGCCTGGAGCCGGCGGAGATCGACGGCGTTTCCTTCCAGCGCGGCGACAAGGTGGCGATGATTCTCGCCGCAGCCAATCTGGACCCCAGGAAATTCTCCGATCCCCTCACCTTCAAGCCCGACCGTAACGAAGCGCCGAACCTCTCCTTCGGCGCCGGCATACATTTCTGCATCGGCGCGCCGCTGGCGCGGCTGGAGCTGAACGTGGTGCTGCCGATCCTGTTCGAACGCCTGCCCGGCCTGAAGCTCCAGAAGACACCCGAGGTCAAGGACGTCTATCATTTCCACGGTCTCGACAAGCTCGAACTGAGTTGGTGAGCTGAGAGTCGGCGAGTGAGTGTTCAGTTCGCTCGATCATGCCTCAAAACGCAAAATGGCACGCCAAGCGGGCGCGCCATCGTAAAATTGCCGGCTGCGGGCAGCGCCCGCTTTTGCCGTATCAGCCGTAACGGCCGGTGATGTAGTCTTCCGTGCGCTTGACCTTCGGCGCCTGGAAGATCTGTTCGGTCGGGCCATACTCGATCAGATCGCCCAGATACATGAAGGCGGTGCTGTCGGAGATGCGGCTTGCCTGCTGCATGTTGTGCGTCACGATGACGATGGTGAACTCGCCCTTCAGCTGCGATACCAGCTCCTCGATCTTGGCGGTCGAGATCGGGTCGAGAGCCGAGGTCGGCTCATCGAGAAGCAGGACTTCCGGACGCAAGGCGATGGCGCGGGCGATGCAGAGGCGCTGCTGCTGACCGCCGGAAAGGCCAAGTCCGCTCTGGTGCAGCTTTTCCTTCACTTCGCTCCATAAGGCTGTTTCCGTCAGCGCCGCTTCGACGCGGGCGTCCATTTCGGCCTTGGAAATCTTCTCATAGAGCCGAATGCCGAAAGCGACGTTTTCATAGATCGACATCGGGAACGGCGTGGGCTTCTGGAACACCATGCCGACCTTGGCGCGCAAATCGTTCAGATCGACGTCCTTGGCAAGAATATTGCGGCCGTCCAGCAGGATCTCGCCGGCAACCGTCTGGCCCGGATAGAGATCATACATCCGATTGAAGGTGCGCAGCAGCGTGGACTTACCGCAACCCGAAGGGCCGATAAAGGCGGTGACCGCATTTTTGCGGATGTCCATATTCACACCCTTCAGAACGCGATGGCCGTTCTGATAGGTGAAATCGAGGTTCTTCACCTCAAGTTTCGCGATCATGCCGAGATCCGACTGAGAAACGGCGTCCTTCCCCGGCTGTGCGTTGACGCTCTGAAAATTGTTGTCGCTCATGTTCATGGTCTCATTCCTATCGTTCGGCGGCGTCATTGGCGGCGTCCACTCAAGACACGGGCAAGGATGTTGAGGGCAAGGATGGCAACGGTGATGATCAGCGCGCCGGCCCAGGCCAGTTGTTTGAGATCCTCGCCTGCATCGGCGGCGAGCGTGTTGATGGCAACCGGCAGCGTGGCTATTGGACCGGTCAGGCCCGCATTCATGAATTTGCTGTAGCCGGCCGTGAAGAGAAGCGGCGCGGTTTCGCCGCTGATACGGGCGACGGCCAGCAAGATGCCGGTGAGGATGCCCGTCCAGGCGGAACGGTAGATCACCATCGTCATCGACTTCCAGCGCGGCGCGCCAAGCGCGGCGGTCGCCTCACGAAGCGCATTCGGCACCAGCAACAGCATGTCCTGTGTCGTACGGTTGACGACGGGAAGGGCGATCAGCGCCAGCGCGAGGATGCCGGCGATAGCGGAGTTGCCGTGCATGGGTACGACCACGGCGCCGTAGACGAACACGCCGATGATGATCGAGGGTGCGGACAGCAAGATGTCGTTGAGGAACTTGGCAGCCTCGGCAAGCTTGCTTCCGTTGGCATATTCCACCAGATAGGTGCCCGCGAGAATGCCGATCGGCGCGGCAATCAGGATAGCGCAGCCCGTGACCAGCACGGTGCCGTAGATTGCGTTGATCAGGCCACCGCGCGAGCCCTGAGCCGGGATCGACATGGTGAACACGTCGAGGCTGAGTGCCGATACACCGCGGTAAACCAGGCTCACAAGGATCACGCTGAGAAAGAATATGCCGAGGATGGCCGCGATGAAGCACAAGACCATCATCACCCGGTTCTTCCCATAACGCCTCGACACGAGGTTCTGACGAATTGCATTGTCCATGGTTTTTTCCTCAGTGCGAGTCGCCGTGGCCGATCATCCATCTCGCCACTGCAAGCACGCAGAAGGAAAGGACGAACAGGAGCAGGCCGAGCGCAATCAGGCTCGACAATTGCAGACCGTCGGCATCGCCGAAGTTGTTCGCGATCTGGGCGGAAATCGTGGTGGATGGCGAGATGATCGACGATTGCAGACGGCTCACCGAGCCAATAACGAACGTGACGGCCATGGTTTCGCCAAGCGCGCGGCCAAGGCCGAGCATGATGCCGCCGACGAGGCCGCGACGCGTATAGGGGATCAGGATGTGGCGAGCCACTTCCCATGTGGTCATGCCCATGCCGTAGGCGGATTCACGCAGCATCGGCGGCACGGTGGTGAACACATCGCGAGAGATCGCGGTGATGAACGGCAGGATCATAACGGCCAGCACAAGGCTTGCAGTCAACAGGCCGACGCCCGGCGCCGGCGGCTGGAACAGCAGGCCGATCACCGGCACCTGGCCGATCGTCATCATAAGGAAGGGCAGGATATAGGTCTGCATCAGCGGCACGAGGATAAACAGACCGACGATGCCGTAGATAATGGAGGGAACACCGGCCAGAAGCTCGATGGCCGTACTGATCGGACGGCGCAGGCTGCCGGGGCAAAGTTCCGTAAGGAAGATGGCGATGCCGATGCCCATGGGAACGGCAATCAGCATGGCGATGAGCGAACTCACCAGCGTACCGACCACGGCAGGCACGGCACCATAGATATCGGCGGGAGCACTCCACTTCGTGCCCCAGAGGAACGAAAACCCGAAGGCCTGAAAGGTCGGCAAGGCGTCGATGACAAGAACCACGATGATTGCCAGCAACAGAAGCACGACAAGAGAAGCCGAGCCAAGCGTCATGAAATAGAAAATTCGATCCTGTATCCGGAATTTTCTGGTGCTGGCGCTGGTATCCAATCCCTGGAAGCCAGCCGTCTGAGTCGCGTCAGCCATCGATTTCCCCTTGTCCTGTCAGGAAAGGCGGACAGGGCTATTGCTCTGTCCGCCGCAACTTCTCAGCTAGCACAAATTACTTCGTGCCAAAGTCCTTCGTCCAGGACTTCTCGACAACCGCGGCAACATTGTCCGGGATCGCGAGATAGGACAGGGCAGTCGCGTCCTTCTGACCGTGCTCATAGGACCACTTGAAGAACTTCAACGCTTCTTCGTTGAGCGCAGGATCGGCCGGCTTCTTGTACAGCAGAACCCAGGTCGAAGCTGCAATCGGCCAGCTCTGTTCGCCCGGCTGATTGGTGATGATCAGGTTGAAGTTCTTGGCATTGGCCCAATCGGCGTTGGAAGCAGCAGCCTTGAACGTCTCGAGGCTCGGCTCGATAACCTTGCCGGCAGCATTCTTCATCTTCGCGAAACCGATGTGGTTGGCGATGACGTAGGAATATTCAACGTAGGAAATCGAACCAGCCGTCTGGTTGACGGTGGTGGAAACGCCTTCGGAACCCTTGGCGCCGAAGCCGACCGGCCACTCAACCGCCGTGTTCGAACCAACCTTTTCCTTCCACTCCGGCGAAACCTTCGCCAGGTAGTCGGTGAAGTTGAAGGTCGTGCCCGAGCTGTCGGCGCGATAAACGACCGAGATCGGCGTGGCAGGCAGCTTGACGTCGGGATTGAGGGCCTTGATGGCCGCATCGTCCCACTTGGCGATCTTGCCGAGGAAGATGTCGGACAGCGTCTTGCCGTCGAGAACGAGTTCGCCCGGCTTCACGCCTTCAACGTTATAGGAAACGACGATACCACCGGAGATCATCGGGAACTGGGCAATGCCGTTCTTCTCGAGGTCAGCGTCGCTCATCGGCTTGTCCGAAGCGCCGAATACGATGGTCTTGTCGAGGAGCTGCTTGATGCCGGCACCCGAACCGACCGACTGGTAGTTGACGACATTGTTCGTCGCAGCCTTGTAGCCTTCAGCCCACTTGGACAGAACCGGCGCGATAAAGCTCGAGCCGGCGCCCGTGATGTCGGCAGCCGAGGCCGAAACGGACATAGCCGCGATGAAGCCTGCCGTCAGGCAGAGCGAACGAAATTTCTGGTTCAGCATGTTAGACTCACTTCCTCAAGTGATGAAAGGATGGCGAGCAGGAGTCCGGCGCGGGGTGTCCCATCGGTTGGTAGCGCCCACCTGAATCTCCTGGCGACAGAGATGCGTCTAAAGGCGCAGTGTTTCAGTTTGATGACAGTTTGGTGAAAGGCCGGTGACACAACTTGTGGCACTGGAAATCGCCGCCGCGCAGACCGCCTGACAAAAGCCGGCGCGCATCGAAGCGGCGCCGGTCTTCATGTTTTGATTCAACTGGCTTTGCGGCGAAATGCAGGGCGCCGTCAGAGGCGGATCACATAGTCCTTGCGAGTCGTTTCAATGACTTCCCAAGTCCCCTTGAAGCCGGGCCTTAGGATCATCCGGTCGCCGGCACGCAGGTGAAAAGTCTCGCCATTCTCGGCAGTTACAATCGAATGACCGGAAAGGATGTGGAAATATTCCCACTCGTCATAGACGATCTTCCATTTGCCGGGCGTCGCTTCCCATATGCCCGCATAGAGCCCGCCATCGGCCTCCTCGGCATTCCAGGTACGGAATTCCGGCGCTCCGGAAATGACGCGATCGTCGGCTGGAACACCCGTTTCCGGCTCGATGCCTGCGGTGTCCACTCGTAAATATGTTGTCATAAATCCCTCATGCCGATCTGGAAACACTCGGTCATTCCGTCACGATGCACAGCATTTGGTCAGCTCCACAACGGTAAACAGTGCCGGGATCTGAAGACCCTGTCATCGTCCGCCTCTTGCAAGCCCGTGTTCGATCAGCCGGTCGACAAGCACTGGATAGGAGACCCCGGTCGCCTCCATGGCCTTCGGATACATGCTGATATTCGTGAAGCCCGGCATCGTGTTGACCTCGTTGACCACCATGCTCATGTCCGGTCTTACGAAGAAATCGACGCGCGCCAGACTTTCGCAACCCAATGCCCGAAACGCATCCAGCGAAAGCTCGCGGAGACGCTGGGTAAGATCGGCAGGCACTTGGGCGGGAACGCTGGTTACGGCGCCATCCGCATCGAGATATTTTGCTTCATACGTATAGAAGCTGTGGTCCTGGCCGGTGACGATCTCCCCCGGCAGGGAAACGAACAGCGTGCCGTCGGTCTGCTCCAGGACAGCGCATTCGATTTCGCGCGCCTTGACGAACTCCTCGATCAGAACCTTGTCGTCGTGCTTGAACGCTTCGATGAGCGCCGTGCGAAATTCGTCGGCGTTCGCCGCTTTGCTGACGCCGACGGAAGAGCCCTGCCGTACCGGCTTGACGAAGACCGGCGATCCCAACACGCTCGCCACCTCTTCAAACGATGGGCTGTCGCCAGGTCTCAAGGTGATCGAACGGGCAACCGGCAGGCCCGCATCGCGCAGCAGGCGCTTGGCGATGTCCTTGTCTATAGCGGTCGCCGATCCCAGAATGCCGCAGCCTACCAATGGAACGCCGGCCATTCGGGCGAGGCCCTGAACGGAGCCGTCCTCGCCATGCGAGCCGTGCAGGACCGGAAACAGAATATCTATTGCCGGCAGCTCCCGCGCTCCGGCCGGGTCGCCGACAGCCAGAAGACGGCCCTTGCCGCCCGGCAACAGGCAAACCTCACTCCCCGCATAAACGACCGGGTCAGGCAGGGCTCCCTCTTCCAGATCGATCAACAGCCATTGTCCGCCGCGGCTTATGACGATCGGAACGATCTCGTATTTCTCGACATCGATTGCTTTTATGACATTGCGGGCCGAAAGAAGGGAAACATCGTGTTCGGAGGACTGGCCGCCAAAGAGGACCGCTACGCGCAATCTTGAGGTCATGATTTTCTGGAGCTCACCGTTTCAATTCATCGCTGTAAAGTTGTAGCGGAACAATTGTAACGAAATTGAGATGTTCACAGAACCATTGGCCAAGAAAGCCGGCGGCGATCATCAAACCTTCGCCAGGGCCTGCTCCAGATCGGCGATGATGTCCTTCACATCCTCGATGCCGATCGACAGGCGCACGACATCGGGACCGGCGCCGGCGGTGATCTTCTGCTCGTCGGTGAGCTGCTTATGGGTCGTCGAGGCGGGGTGGATGACCAGCGAGCGCGTGTCGCCGATATTGGCGAGATGGGAAAACAGCTCCAGCGCCTCCACGAAGCCCTTGCCCGCTTCATAGCCGCCCTTCAGGCCGAAGGTGAAGACGGAGCCCGCCCCCTTCGGCGAATAGCGCTGTTGCAGCGCATGATTCGGATGGTCTTCAAGGCCGGCATAGTTCACCCAGGCCACCTTGTCCTGTCCCTTCAGCCAGCGGGCGACCGCGATCGCATTGTCGGAATGGCGCTGCATGCGCAGCGGCAGCGTCTCGATGCCGGTCAGGATCAGGAAGGCGTTGAAGGGCGAAATTGCGGGACCGATATCGCGAAGGCCAAGGACGCGGCAGGCGATCGCGAAGGCGAAGTTGCCGAAGGCCTCGTGCAGCACGATGCCGTTATATTCCGGCCTCGGCGTCGACAGCATCGGATAGTTGCCCGAGGCGGACCAGTCGAAGGTGCCGCCGTCGACGATCACACCGCCCATGGAATTGCCATGGCCGCCCATGAATTTGGTCAGCGAATGCACGACGATGTCTGCGCCGTGCTCCAGCGGCCGGATGAGATAGGGGCTGGCCAATGTATTGTCGACGATCAGTGGCAGGCCGTGCTTGCGGGCAATGGCGGCGATCGCCGCGATGTCGACGAACGTGCCGCCGGGATTGGCGAGACTTTCGATGAAGATGGCGCGGGTGCGTCCGTCGATCTGCGCCTCGAACGTGGCGGGATCGTCGGAATCGGCCCAACGCACATGCCAATCGAAATTCTGGAAGGAATGGCCGAACTGATTGATCGAGCCGCCATAGAGCCGGCGGGCCGCGACGAAATTATCGCCCGGCTGCATGATGGTGTAGAAGACGATCATCTGCGCGGCATGGCCGGAGGCGACGGCAAGGCCCGCCGTGCCGCCTTCGAGAGCCGCCACCCTCTCCTCCAGCACGGCCTGGGTCGGGTTCATGATACGCGTATAGATATTGCCGAACTGCTGCAGCCCGAAGAGCGCGGCGGCATGGTCCGCATCCTGGAAGACGAAGGAGGTCGTCTGATAGATCGGTGTTGCGCGGGCACCCGTCGTCGGGTCCGGTTGCGCGCCCGCATGGATCGCCAGCGTGTCGAAACCTGGATTGTTCGTCGCCATGCTCTTTCCTCCCATCAACATTATTATTGTAACAGCAGGATCATAGTCTCTCGGGCTCGAAAGTTAACCGCGAAGTTTTCCAAGCTCTTCCCCTTATGGGAAAAACTTGCTCCCTTTTGGCGATACCGCGCGACAATGGCCAGCGCCCGAGGATGAGCGCCATCCCTGCTGCGTCAAGCGACCAGCCGCGGATATTCGATTGCCGGGCAGCGGTCCATGACGACCTTGACGCCGGCTGCTTCCGCTCTCGCGGCGGCGGCATCGTCACGCACGCCGAGCTGGCCCCATATGACCGGCGGCCGCGGCTCGATCATGATCGTCTCCTCGACCACGGATCTCAGATATTCCGGCGCGCGAAAGACATCGACCATGTCGACCGGCTCCGGGATATCGGCCAGGTGGCCGAAGACCCACTGACCCAGGATCTCCTTGCCGGCCTGTCCGGGGTTGACCGGAATGACGCGATAGCCCCGCGCCATCAGATAGGCCATGACGCCGTTGCTCGGACGCGCGGGATTGGGCGATGCGCCGACGAGCGCGATGGTGCGCACGGACAAAAGAATATCGGCGATATAGGAATCGTCATAACGGTCGTGGTTCATCACGGAGCCTCCCTATTCGATCACACTTGTGTTTTGTCACAAATCCAGAAGCAACAGCTTCGATTTTGGATGTATATATAAGGATTATAACAGTTTCAGGGAGGATTGCCCCGATGAAAAAATTCATCCTGCTGGGCCTGCTGATCGCCTCGGCCGCCACGCCGGCTTCGGCGATATCGCGTTACAATGCGCTGTCTTTCACCTGCGCCGAGGCCAGGGCGGTCATCAACCGCGAACGGGCCGTCATCATGCGCTATCCAGCCGCCAGGACGCGGAACATGACGCTCTACGATCGCTTCGTCTCGGACAGCAACGCTTGCGATGTCGGCTACTATGCCTATCAGAACTATATGCCCACCAAAGACCGGGCCAATTGCCCCGTCTATACCTGCCGGCCGTCAACCGACTTCGACGATGAGATTTTTCCGGATTGATCACGACTGGATAGGGAGCTGATTGCCCACGGCCCTTCTCTTCCTCAGATTCCACGCCCGGATTCGAATCAGGCCGGCTATTGTCGCCGTGCCCTCGTTTGCCGTTGCTGCAATGCAAAATAGTTTCTGGCGCATAGGATGTCTGGAAAATGCCCAAAGCGCTTTCAATCACGCCGTCCCATTTGGCGGGTCCGTTCTCATGAAATGCGATTTTTGTTCACCATTCATTCGGATATAAATTAGCGAAATCTCATAATATATTGCGAAATGAGAACTGATTGCGAACGGACGATATGTGCCACCACGTAAATTTGCCGCAGAAAATACCACGGTTAAAAATCACTTATTCTGCAATAAATATTACTTTTTGTTGCCTAATGCGGGAATAGCAGTCGATTTTCCCAGGAAAAACCATAGCCATGCCGATAAGTCATTGCTCTTGAGTTTTGCCAGCATCCTGATCCGCTTCCCGCCTTTCATGCCGCGACATACATGTCATATCCTGTTAGGCAGGTGATCGGACGGCGCCGGATCGTCAAATTGATTAACGCTACTTCTCTTTAGTATTTTCACAGCGCTTTGGGCATCCGCCGATGAACGCCACCACAATGTGTTCACTCGACATCCAATTTTTGTTCTCGCTTCATACCCGCATGCATTAGAAACACCTCATGGTTGCGTACCGAAAATAGAACAGATGGGAAACAGCGCGGCCGGCGTATTTTCCGCAGATCGAGCGCGCGGCAGTATGGTCGGCAACCATGGACCGGCTCATCTGTTGCTTTTTGGTGCATTGAGGGTCAAATGCGGGGAGAGAACCACAAATTGTCAAATTTTTACCCGTCAACGCCCACTTTCCGAGGTTTCCGTGTCTGTTGAGGTCATCGCTCTCGTCCTTCTCGGTGCCCTGCTGCATGCGACCTGGAACGCGATCATCAAGGCCGGAACGGACAAGTCACTGGATGCCGCCTTGGTTGCAGCCGGCGGCGCTGCCACCGCCTTGCCCTTCCTGCCGTTTCTGCCGCTGCCGGCCTCGGCCGCCTGGCCCTTCATCGGCGCGTCGGCGATCCTGCAATTCGCTTATTTTCAACTGGTGGCCGCCGCCTATCGCGCCGGCGATATCGGCGTCGTCTATCCGCTGATGCGCGGCGTCGCGCCGCTGATCATCGCATCGACCAGCGGCTTCATCCTCAAGGAAACTCTGTCGGGCGGCGCGCTCATCGGCACCATGACCATCTGCGCGGGCATATTGACGCTCGCCTTCGAGGCGCGGAAGGGTGGCCGGACAGCCATCATACTCGCGCTTTCCAATTCCGTGGTGATCGCCACCTATACCTATGTCGACGGCATCGGCGCGCGGCTATCGGGCAATTCCATATCCTATACGCTATGGATGTCGCTCCTGCCGCCGGTGCTCCTGTTCACCTGGGCGATCTCGCAGCGCGGAGTGAACGCCGTTGCCGCCCATGTCCGCTACAACTGGTGGCGCGGCCTGATCGGCGGCGCCGGCTCCATCGCATCCTATGGCCTGGCGCTATGGGCCATGACGAAGGCGCCCGTCGCCACCGTCGCGGCGCTGCGCGAAACCTCTATTCTGTTCGCGCTGGTGATTTCCGTGGTCATATTAAAGGAGCGGTCGAGCATCTGGCGCTACATTGCCGGCGCGATCATTGCCGCGGGCGTTCTGATCCTGAAGCTGGCCTGAGGACGAAAAGTATGTGGTATATAAATACCCTACAATCAACACACTGATTTTGCTTGGTAATTTTTACAAGCACCAAAATCCGTCATATTGACCTTCCCGCACATTCCCTCTATAAGCCGCCCCAGATCGCAGCCTTTCCGGGCCGCTTTCTTTTTGGTGTGCGTTTCGCTCGCCAAACCAAGCAACAAGAAACGCCCTGATGCCTTCGGGTCCGGGGTCCTAAAAGAGAGTATACAACATGGCAACCTTCTCCCAGAAGCCTGCAGAGGTGGAGAAGAAGTGGATTCTCATCGACGCCGAAGGGCTTGTCGTTGGTCGTCTCGCTTCTATCATCGCTATGCGTCTGCGCGGCAAGCATAAGGCTACCTTCACGCCGCACGTCGACGACGGCGACAACGTCATCGTCATCAATGCCGACAAGATCGTCCTGACCGGCAAGAAGTACGAAGACAAGGTTTACTACTGGCACACCGGTTATGCCGGCGGCATCAAGGAGCGTACCGCTCGTCAGATCATCGAAGGCCGCTTCCCGGAGCGCGTCGTTGAGAAGGCTGTCGAACGCATGGTTCCCCGCGGCCCGCTCGGCCGTCGCCAGATGAAGAACCTGCGCGTCTACGCCGGCTCCAACCATCCCCATGAAGCCCAGCAGCCGGTCGTTCTCGACGTGGCCAAGCTGAACAAGAAGAACGTAAGGAGCGCCTGATAATGGCTGATCTCTCTTCCCTGAAGGATCTCGGCACGGTATCGGAAGCAGCTGCTCCCGTTCACGTCCGCAAGGTTGACTCGCTCGGTCGCTCCTACGCGACCGGCAAGCGCAAGGACGCCGTCGCCCGCGTATGGCTCAAGGCCGGCTCTGGCAAGATCATCGTCAACGGCAAGGACTACACGGCATACTTCGCCCGTCCGGTTCTGCAGATGATCCTGCGCCAGCCGATCGTCGCTGCTGCCCGTGACGGCCAGTTCGACATCATTGCTACCGTTGCCGGTGGCGGTCTTTCCGGCCAGGCCGGCGCCGTTCGTCACGGCCTGTCCAAGGCTCTCACCTACTTCGAACCGGGCCTGCGCTCGGTCCTGAAGAAGGGTGGCTTCCTGACCCGCGACAGCCGCGTTGTCGAACGTAAGAAGTACGGCCGTGCGAAGGCACGTCGTTCGTTCCAGTTCTCGAAGCGTTAATCGCTTATCCGAGATCGGATTTGGAAAGGCCGGGTTTTCACCCGGCCTTTTTGTTTTTCCTGTTCTTTTTTGATAGATGCCGCATCGGCATGCAGGCAAATCGCGCTTTTTATGGCAAATTCCCGCATCACCTATAGAGGAGCTTAAGAATGACACGGACGATAGCTGCATTGATCCTGCCATTTTTGCTTGCGATATCGGGCATCTCGCCTGCCTTTTCGGCGGACGCTCCGCAGCCGACGACGCAAGACCAAGCGCAGATGGAAAGCATGAAGGAATTCATACAGGCCAATCCGGATTGCCGGGAGTTCACCGATCAATGCTCGATCTGCACCCTCACCGACGGAAAAGCCGAATGCTCCACGCCGCAGATCGCTTGCATCAAGCAGGCCTATCAATGCACTGCTCCCGCCGGTAAATAGCGGAGACGGGAAAGGCCTTATTTGAAGCCTTGCAGGCGTAGACGCCTGCGCGCGTCGAACCAGCCTGCGCTTTCAGCGCAACCAAAGGAGAACTCCGTGCCGAGCACGTCGATCGATCATGCCTTTACAGCAACCAGCCTGACGTCCGCGGCCAGCGACCCGACCTTTGCCGGCGCGCTCTCCTTCATGCGCCGCCGCTTCACCAAATCGCTCGAAGGCGTCGATGCCGTCGTCTGGGGCATCCCCTTCGATGCGGCGACATCCAATCGTCCGGGAACGCGCTTCGGGCCGCAGGCGATCCGCCGCGCCTCGGCGATCTTCGACAACGACCCGCAATATCCCTTCAATCGCGATCTCTTCGCCGAGATGTCCGTCATAGACTATGGCGACTGCCTGCTCGACTACGGCAACCATCAGGAGACGCCGGCGGCGATCGAGCGCCAGGCGAACGCGATCCTCGACAGCGGCGCCTTCCTGCTGACGCTCGGCGGCGATCATTTCGTCACCTGGCCGCTGCTCAAAGCGCATGCCGCCAAGCATGGCCCCCTGGCGCTGGTGCAGTTCGACGCGCATCAGGATACGTGGTTCGATGACGGCAGGCGCATCGACCATGGCTCCTTCGTCGCCCGCGCTGCCCGCGACGGCCTGATCGATCCCGACCGTTCCATTCAGATCGGCATCCGCACGCATGCGCCGGAGGATTGCGGCATCCGCATTCTCCACGGCCACGAGGTCGAGGAGATGAGCGCGGCGGATATCGCCTCTGCTATCATCTCCCATACCAAGGGCGCGCCGACCTACCTGACCTTCGACATCGACTGCCTCGACCCAGCCTATGCGCCGGGCACGGGGACACCGGTGGCCGGCGGCCCGTCGAGCGCGAAAATCCTCTCGACACTGCAGCGGCTGCATCAACTGGATATCAGGGGCGCCGATGTCGTCGAAGTCTCGCCTGCCTACGACCATGCCGATATCACCGCCATTGCAGGGGCGACAGTGGCGATGTATATGCTCGGTCTCCACGCTGAAAGGCGTGCGGCTGGACGTTAGGGCATGATCCCGAACCGCAGGACCGCGAAGCGAAAAGTGCGAAGCGGTTTTCGGATAAGATCATGACTAGACTAAAGCAGCTGTTATCATTTTGAATCAACTCCATGGCAAACTGAGTCCGGAAACACTCTGAACCTACTGAAAGAGCAGGATTAAAATGGCACCGAAGATCTTCATCGATGGCGAACACGGAACCACGGGCTTGCAGATCCGCACGCGCATGGCCGACCGCCGCGACGTCGAGCTTCTGTCCATTCCGGAAGCGGAACGGCGCAATGCCGCCATGCGCGAGGACATGCTGAACAGCGCCGATATCGCCATTCTCTGCCTGCCCGACGATGCGTCGAAGGAAGCGGTGAAGATGGTCTCGGCCAACAACAACGTCCGCGTCATCGACACCTCGACCGCCTTCCGTGTGCATCCGGATTGGGCCTATGGCTTTGCCGAAATGGACAAGGGTCAGGGCGGCAAGATCACGAGCGCGCGCTTCGTCGCCAATCCCGGCTGCTATCCGACCGGCGCCATCGCCCTCATCCGGCCTCTGCGTGCCGCAGGCATCCTGCCGGACGGCTATCCCGTGACCGTCAATGCCGTTTCCGGATACACCGGCGGCGGCAAGCAGATGATCGCGCAGATGAAAAGCGCCGATCATCCGGACGCGATCACCGCGCCGCATTTCCTCTACGGCCTGCCGCTGACCCATAAGCATGTGCCGGAAATGACGACGCACGGGCTGCTCGATCGCGCACCGATCTTCTCCCCGTCGGTCGGCAAGTTCCCGCAGGGCATGATCGTGCAGGTGCCGTTGCATCTCGACGACCTCGCGGAAGGCGCGACGATGGAAAGCATCCACGCCGCTCTCTCAGCCCATTTTGCCGGCCAGGATATCGTGCAGGTCGTGCCGCTCGCCGACAGCCGCGCCCTGCCGCGCGTCAATGCCGTCGAACTGGCCGGGCAGGACACGATGAAGCTGTTCGTCTTCGGCACGCCCGGCACCACCCAGGTCAATCTCGTCGCCCTGCTCGACAATCTCGGCAAGGGTGCCTCAGGGGCCGCGGTCCAGAACATGGACCTGATGCTGAGCGCCTGACGCCTCAAATCGACAGTCCCGATAATCAGCGAGCCCGGCCCATCAAGCCGGGCTCGCTTCGCTTTGTTTCGAACACGAACATTTTATAAAACTTTATTAGGCGTGACAAATTCAGCCGCAATCGGCCTTTACCGCATAACTCGCCTTCCCGACAACGGCAGCAGTCGCGGCCAACGGCAATATACAATTCCAAACAACGGGTCGGCGTAAAGGAATTGGTTACCATAATTCGGCATGCTTTCCGACAACCGGCAAAGTGACGTCCGGACGCAGATATTGCGTCGCGGCATGGGTCTTTTTGTGAGCCGGTGTGGTGCGTATTTAGTTTGGATAACGTGTATCATGGCGTTTGCGACCGAGACGTTCGGTAACATCAATTCCCGTTCCGGGTCCGCTTTGCACCGGAAAAAATCCGCCGGGATCAGTCCCGGCACGGTTGTCACCGGTATCTCGGTCGTGGTTTTAGCCTGGGTGGCCGCAACCCTGATCACCACGCAATCGATGGTCTTGTCCCTGCCCGGCGCGGATATGTCGGCGGCGGATTCGTTCACCCCGAGAGCGTCCGCCTTCATCGTGCCGCAGAGCCATCTGACGCGCCCTGCCCGCCTGGCCAGCCAGACCTTGCCCCTGAGCCAGCAAAACCGCCCAAGCAGCGTGCCGGCCGACGCGCCGATCGGCGGGGCCGCATATACGGCGACAAAAGATGTCGTCGTTCAGCCCAAGGCAACCGCTGCCGATGCGATGCGGGCACAGCTTGCAAGCGCCCTTGCACAGCAGGCCTCCGAGTTTCAGCAGGCGCAGGCTTCAGCATCGAGCATCAAGGGCGGCCGTCCGGTCATAGAGGCGTCGCCAGCCGCAATCGACCATCTGCGCAAGGTGATCGCCCTCAACTTCGCCAGCACGATGCAATCGTTGATGCAGGCCAGATATGCCGCCGCATCCTTGCCGACGGTAGCTTCAGTGAATGCCGCTCCGCGGCCGGTTGAAATTGCCTCCGCTGCTCCCCTTGCCAGTGTACCGGCTGCGGTTGATGCCGTGCCGCTTCCTGCAAAGGACACCGACCTGCCTGCCGCAGAGACCTTGCCGGTCGCCGCGAACCTGCCGAACGTGATACCGCTCGCCCGCCCGGAGCATGTGGTGGAAAGGGCGCCCGTTGTCGCCTCAGTTGCGCCCGCCAGGTCCCGCAGCGACGACACGGTTAACGTGGCGCCGCCGGCGCATTTGACCGCCTACGCCAAAACGGACGACGATGAAACCAGGCCGAAACCCTTCCTCAACCCCTTCGCGGCCATCAGCCCGCGCGGCGGCAACGGCACGGCCATCTACGATATCTCGGCCGGAACCGTCTATCTGCCGAGCGGCGAACGCCTCGAGGCGCATTCCGGCCTCGGCCACATGCGTGACAATCCCCGCTATGTCGACCGCAAAAACACCGGCCCGACGCCGCCTGAAACGTATAACCTGACATATAGGGAAAGTCTGTTCCATGGCGTCCAGGCACTGCGCCTGACACCCGCGAACGGCGCCCGCGTCTATGGCCGCGACGGCTTGCTGACTCACTCATACATGCTCAGAGGAGGCCGCGGCGAATCGAACGGCTGCGTGGTCTTTAAGGATTACGGCCGCTTCCTGGCTGCCTTCAAGCGCGGCGAATTCAAACGCCTGCAGGTGGTGGCGCGTCTGTCGTCGGCGCCCAGCAATATTGCGTCGCGCTGAAGCTTTGCGCAACAAGTGGGCGAGGCGATCATCCGCCTCAGTCCCTCACGGCAATGATTGTCTGGCGCGGATATTCGCCATAGAAACCGCGCCAGTTGGCGATGGCAAAGCCGAAGACGATGAGAGCGCCGGCCTGGTGGGCCAGCGCCAGATGCAGCGGCACCTGCAGGAGCAGCGTCGTGATGCCGAGGATCGCCTGGATCAGCACCAGCACGAAAAGCACCACCGAGCGGCGGGCATGCGTCGTCTGTGCTGCTGTGCGCAACGATATGATCATGTTGATCGCCACAACGGCAAAGAGGGCGTAGGCGCCGAGGCGATGGACATATTGCACCATCTTCGGGTTCTCGAAGAAATTGATCCAGCCCGGCGACTGCACGAACAGCCCGCCCGGCACCACCGCGCCATCCATCAACGGCCAGGTATTGTAGGAGAGGCCGGCGTCGAGGCCGGCAACGAGCGCGCCGAGATAGATCTGAAACAGCGACATGAAGGCGATGAGGCCGGCGAGTTTCGCCGAATAGCGCGTTGGCGCGGGATCATTCGAATGCGACGACAGCGCGCGCATGAACCACATGCAGGCGGCAAAGATAAGACAGGCGGTCACGAGGTGGGTGGCAAGGCGATACTGGCTGACGTCGGTACGCGCCTGCAGGCCGGACGATACCATCCACCAGCCGATCGCGCCCTGCAGCCCACCGAGCAGGAAAATGCCGCCAAGCGGCAGCCATAGCTTGCGCTCGACGCGGCCGGTCAGCACGAAGAACAGCAGCGGCACGCCGAAGATGACGCCCATGGCGCGGGCAAGGAAGCGATGTGCCCACTCCCACCAGAAGATGCCCTTGAACTCGTCGACCGTCATATCCTTGTTCAACAGCTGGAACTGCGGAATGCGCTTGTAAAGGTCGAACTCCTCCTGCCATTCCTGCGTATTGAGCGGCGGGATGACGCCATGGATCGGCTGCCACTGCGTGATCGACAGGCCGGATTCGGTGAGACGCGTCGCGCCCCCCACCAGCACGAGGGCAAAAAGCGCCAGAAGCACGCAAGCGAGCCAGATGCGGATAGCGCGGCGATTGCGGTCCTGACGGGCCACTTCGTTCAAAACAGC
>DASWOH010000056.1:0-12659 GCA_036398815.1 Rhizobium sp.
CCCCCGCTTAAATATGATATGTCGCTCGCGGGTTCCATCAAGATTTGGAGGTTGGGACAGTCACAAGAGTGTCATTCTTGCCTTCGATGCCAATGGGCGGCTACAAGTCGCCGGGAATATGCATGATAGCCCTCTTGTCTATGCGGCTGCGGACAAGCCTGATGACATTTCCGCGATGATACTGCGCCCTATGATCGGTCGGAATGAGAGTTCCGTCACTTATCCTATTTTCATGAACAGTTTCGATGGGGCGCTGTATTTTGCCTATAGAAGTGGTGTTAGCGGAAACGGCGAGTGGTTTACCAATGTTTTTCGCGATTCTAGTTGGCGACGCGTGTCTAATACCCCCCTTTTTTCCTCGGCATGGGGTGGTCGGCCCACGAGTGCCTATCCATCTGCGATTCGCTTGTCTGAAGATAATTACATTCATCTCGCGATCGTATGGCGGCGCACTTTTGACGTCAGTACGAATTATGCAATTACCTACGGTCGGACGAGCGATTTTGTGCATTGGACTAATCATGAGGGGTACCCTATCAATCTTCCACTGGACCCGGGTAATAGCGATCTGATCGAATCACCGGGTGTGGGCAGCGGCCTTGTGAACTCGGCGCGGGTAAATTTGGCGCAGGATGGAACCCCAATCATAGCTTATACGCGCTATGGTTCTGGGGGGAGAAACGTCCTTGTACTTGCATCGCCATCAGGCAAAGGCTGGCATCGTTCGGTTGTGGCAGTGGCTGCTCGTCGGACTGTGATGCAGGGTGGAGGTTCTGTGCCGGATTTACCCATCTTTGGGGATTCAACTTTTTATAGTGGCGGGATTGCAAGCATCGACGTTACATTCCCGGGAGAAGCGCGGAGACGTATTTTCTTCAACGCGGAAAATCTCGTGACTACTGCGCCGCCGAAGACGATTAAGCCTGCTAAAGCCAATCTTATTAGTCTGTCACCGCCGCCAAATTTGGTTGATATTCGTGAGATGACCCGCAACGTTAGGCGCAGCGGAACATCGGATACCAAAAACTCCGCTGGTTCAATTGTCTACTTTTCTCAAGGTATTAACCGAGACCAGAAACGAACATGTACTCCAACGCAGCCAACTGCTTGCGATCCCCCGCCATCACCATTGATTTTTATTCCGAATTAAAAGGAAATTTCTGTGTCAGCGAAAATATTATAAATTTGATCGCAAATGCTCAGAATTTTTCCATGAAACGTCGTCCCCAAAATCGATCTAACACCAGACCGATGAGAAGGCCAATGAGGCCAAAGTAGAAAATATAAGATGGACTTACTAGTTTGTCGCTATAGCTCTGGTAAAAGGCTGAGCGCATCCATTCAACACATTCAAGCAGCGGATTGTATGAAAGTGGATATGATATCGAGTCAGGAAGATTGGATGCGACAAACATAGATCCAGACGAGATGTAGAGGGTGATCAAGATCAGTTGATAGATTGTGGCGGCGAGTGGCAAGAATAGGCAGACGACGCCAACCAAGTAGCCCATTCCAAAGGCCAGCCATAGAGATGCGAGATATGCAATCGCAGCACTTTCGAGATTGTAGGGAATTGGATCTTGGCCAGTCACCCATAGAATCCAAAACATGACCGCCAAAGTCACGAATGCAGCAATAATCTCCAAAAAAGCACGCGCCGTCAGAATATCTGAGATTTTGACCACTGGAAAAGACAGCATTGGCTTATTCATGATTAACGAATAGCCCATAAAGCGCGAGACATACATGAAGGCTAAGGTGGGGATCAGCCCAGTTGCAAAAAATAAAGGTGCGCTGTTGCCATAAGGTGGAGCTCCACGACCCGCGGCGCTATGCAATATGATGAGAATACTCATGTGCACCAGTGGCCATAGCGGCACGACGGCAAATCCAAGCCCATGATTGAAAAAGCGCGTGCGCATATCGCGGAGTATGACCGCGCTCATGGCATTACGTTTCTCAACGAGCGCCTGAAATAGAGGGTGCCGTCGCGGTAACGAAGATGATTTAGCCATAGGGAGTCTCCCTAAAATTGTACGAATACAGTCTAATGCAAGTGGTATTTGTGTGATTATACATCATTGACCGAGCGCCTATATGTGTTCTTGTCGCGAAAGTGGCTATTTGCTTAACAGTCGTTGGTAGTAGGAAACCCACAGGTTTGTTCAGAGCGCTGCATATTGTATTTCCTATTCGTACAGCAGATGGTGCAAAGTAGGTGTTCTGCGTAAGATAAGCTAGTCGGTCAACGGCTCCCACACATACGACTTGAACGCGGCGATCAGATAGTCTTTGCGATATTCGAGTGGTATTGAGCAGCGAGTCAAGTCCTCAGGTTAGCAAATAGTGGCACAGTTAACACGCTGCTGAAAAACCTGCCTCTGGACGGCCGGGACGAAAAATGATTCCTGTTTGTGTTGTTGAACAGGGGAATGGGCATGCGTGGTTCGGATTTGGTCAGCGGATCGCTGTTCAGTTACGTCGATCTTGACGAGCGAATTCCTTCCCATCATCCGTTGCGCAAGATCCGTCAGATCGTCAACGATGCGTTGTCCAGCATGGATGCGGACTTCGATCGACTCTATGCCGGCGAAGGCCGCCCGTCGATCCCGCCGGAATGCCTGCTGCGCGCCAGCCTGATCCAGATCCTGTACTCGATCCGCTCGGAGCGGCAGCTGATGGAACAGAGTAAGCGCTTAGCTGATGGCGTCAGGCCTGAAGTTCCAAGGCCTCCAGCTCAGATACTGGCCAGCCTTGAGCGATGCGGCTTAAGGTCTGGGAGAGCCAATGGAGCGGGTCGACGTTGTTCATCTTGGCCGTCTGAAGAAGCGTTGCCAGGGTAGCCCACGTACGTCCACCGCCTTCGCTGCCGGCGAATAGACTGTTTTTTCTGGTAATCGCCAATGGCCTGATCCTTGCGCATATGTCGCCGTTTCTCACGCCGATCGTTACCGGCGATCAGGACGCACAATCGCCGTCGGACGAGGAGAATGCCCGTGCCATCCGGTCGCTGGTCGACATGGGTTTTGCCGACCGGCTGCTGCTGTCGCAGGATGTCTTCCTGAAGATCATGCTGACGCGCTATGGCGGCTTCGGCTACGGCTACATCCTCAAGCATTTCGTGCCACGGCTGCTGCGCCACGGTGTCGAGCAGGCGGCCATCGACCGCATGCTCACCGACAATCCGAAATCCGTTTTTTCCGCCGCTTGACCGGCCAAGAAATCTGCATTGCAAGGAGCATACATGTCCAAGAAGAAGATCCTTCTCGCCGGGGAATCCTGGGTATCGACGGCAACCCATATCAAGGGTTTCGATCAGTTTCCGACCGTGACCTACCACACCGGGGCCGACGAACTGCTCGTCGTGTTGAAGAACAGCGATTTCGACGTCACCTTCATGCCGGCGCATGAGGCGCAACGCGATTTCCCGCAGACCATCGAGGCGCTGTCCGCCTATGATGCGGTTGTCCTGTCGGATATCGGCGCAAACACGCTGTTGCTGCATCCGGATACCTGGATCCATTCCAAGACGACGCCGAACCGTCTGCGCCTGCTGCGTGATTATGTGCGGGGTGGTGGCGGCCTGCTGATGTTCGGCGGCTATTACAGCTTCCAGGGCATCAATGGCGGCGCGCGTTATCGCAAGACGCCGGTCGAGGATGTCCTGCCGGTAGAGTGCCTTCCCGTCGATGATCGGGTCGAGGTTCCGGAAGGGTTTGGGCCGGTCGTCATCGGTGACGAGAGCCATCCGATCCTGGCGGGGCTTGGCAAGGACTGGCCGGTTCTGCTTGGTTTCAACGAGGTTGTCGTCAAGGATGACGCGGAGGTCCTGGCGACGGTTTCCTCCGATTATGGCTCCCTGCCATTGCTGGTCACGGGACGCTATGGCAAGGGGCGCACCATTGCCTGGACATCGGACGTCGGGCCGCACTGGCTGCCGCCGGGCTTCATTGCCTGGAGTGGTTACAAGACGCTGTTTGAACAGATGCTTGCCTTCGCCACCGCCAAGGATTGATGCGCCATGCCGGTCCACGTCGTCGGCAACGTCTGTATCGATACTACGTTCTGGGTCGACCGCTTTCCGCGTCCGGGTGAGACGCTCAATGCGAGAAGCCATTCGGACGGTGTTGGCGGCAAGGGTGCGAACCAGGCTGTTGCCGTCGCAAGGACCGGTGCCGATATCCGATTTTTCGCGGCACTCGGAACCGATACCGGCGCCGCCTTCATCAAGGAGCGGCTGAAAGGCGAGTTCGATCTGGGCGGGTTGTCGGAAAAGCCTTTGCCGAGCGACAGGTCGACGATCGTCGTCAGCCAGGATGGGGAAAACCTGATCGTCAGCGGCGTTGCCTGCGTCGCCGATTTCGACCCCTTGCAGGAGACCGGTCTTTCGGCGCTCATCGGCGTCGGTGACATTCTCGTCATGCAGGGTAACCTCAAAATAGCGGTCACCGATGCATGCCTTCGGGCCGCGAAGGTTGTGGGTGCGACCACCATTCTCAATCCGAGCCCCTTGTCAGGCGAAACGCCGGATCTTGCGGCTGTCGATATCGTCATCGTCAATCAAGGTGAGGCATTCGAGATCACCGGTGACGCTGATCCAGAGCGGGCCGTAAGAGATATTCTTCGGCGTGGCGCAAAGGCTGCGATCGTCACGCTGGGTGCCGAGGGATGTCTGCTGCTGGAGGGCGACACCGTCGATGTGATCCCCGCGGCCAAGGTGACGGTGGTCGATACCAGCGGCGCCGGTGACGTCTTTTGCGGGTGTCTCGCCGGATGTCTGATGAAGGGGTGGACGCTCGCGCAATCGGCGCGGATGGCGGCTGCGGCTGCCGCTCTGGCGGTCGGCCGCGCTGGAACGTTGGAAGCTTGCCCGAGCCGGGCGGAACTATTGAAACTCATGAATACAATGGAGGCGGAAAGCCTATGACATCCACCCAAAAGCCCGTCGGCCAGGCGTCCGGCGATGCACTTTTCTCGCTCTTCGGCAGGACGAAGGTCGTGATCGGCGTCGTCCATCTGGCAACTCTGCCCGGCGCGCCGCGCTATGACGGTGAGGCGGTCGAGGCGATCTATCAACGTGGTCTCGATGATGCCAGGGCCTATCTGCATGGTGGCTGCGACAGCGTCATCGTTGAAAATCACGGTGATGTCCCCTTCTCGAAACCCGACGATATCGGGCCGGAGACCGCAGCCTATATGTCGGTCGTGTCCGATCGCATCCGCCGGGAGCTCGGTCGCCCGATCGGTATCAACGTTCTGGCCAATGCCGCCATTCCGGCTTTGTCCATCGCCAGCGCTTCCGGCGCGGGCTTCGTGCGCGTCAACCAATGGGCCAATGCCTATGTCGCCAATGAAGGCTTCATCGAAGGCGAGGCGGCGCGCGCGATGCGCTTTCGCGCCAAGTTGCGGGCGAACGGCATCAAGATTTTCGCCGATGCCCATGTCAAGCACGGGGCGCACGCGATCGTCGCTGACAGGCCGGTCGAGGAACAGGTGAAGGATCTGGTCTTCTTCGATGCCGACGCCGTGATCGCCACCGGCCAGCGCACCGGCCATGCCGCCGATCTCGGTTATATCCGCATGATCAAGGAAGCGGCAGGCATGCCGACGCTTGTCGGCAGCGGTGTTACGCCGGAGAATGCCAAGACATTCTCGATATTGTCGATGGCGTTATCGTCGCAAGCTCGCTTAAACATGGTGGCGTCTGGTGGAATGCCGTCGATCTGAAAAGGGTCGAGGCCTTCATCGCCGGATTGCGCCGACGAGAGGCAGGCCTGAGGTCAACGGCGAGCGCTTGCTTCGCCGTTTGAGTGAATTCGCCGAAATCGGCAAGACAAGCGCCGGTGGCGTCAACCGGCAGGCATTGAGCAGCGAAGACCGGGCCGCGCGGCGTCTTCTCGCCGATCTCTCAGCGGCGCGTGGTTTCAAGGTTTTTCAGGATGCGATCGCCAATCTCTTCATCCGCCGTGAGGGCCGCAATCCGGCACAGCCGCCGATGCTGATCGGCAGCCATCTCGACAGCCAGCCGACAGGCGGCCGCTTCGACGGCGCGCTCGGCACGCTTGCTGCGTTCGAAGTGCTGGAGGCTTTGGAGGATGCGGGCAGTGAGACGGCCTCCGCAATCGAAGTCGTCGCCTGGACGAATGAAGAGGGCAGCCGCTTTGCGCCCGGCGTCATGGGATCGATGGCCTTTGCCGGCGCTGCGCATCCTGATGATTTTCAGCCTGTGACGGCAGGCGATGGAGCAAGCTTCCGGGAAGAGCTTGCAGCGACGCTCGCGGCCTTGCCGGCAGCCGAGATGCGCCCGCTTGGCACGCCGATCTCTGCTTATCTCGAACTGCATATCGAGCAGGGGCCTTCGCTTGAGCGCGAAGGGCTTGCCGCAGGCGTCGTGACTGCCGTTCAGGGCACGCGATGGCTGACCGTGACCTTCTCGGGAAGTGCCGGCCATGCCGGTACCACGTCGCTTGCCTACCGACGCGATCCGATGGTGGCGGCAACCGCAGCGCTGAACCGGCTGCAAATGTCGGTCATGCCGCATGATGACGATGCAAGACTGACCGTCGGGCGCTTTTCGGCCTATCCGGGCTCGATCAACGCCATTCCGGACCGGGTGACCTTTACCGTCGATATCAGACATCCGGATGCGGCGAGCTTGAGCGCCATTGACGCAAGCGTTTGCGCCGCATGCGAAGAGGCGGCGCTGTTACAGCGTTGCGGCGTCGAGATCGCCACATCCTTCGATATGCCGCCCGGCTCGTTCTCAAAGGTCATGACGGATCGGATCGAGGCTGCGGCCCGGGTGCTTGAACTGCCCTATAAGCGGATGATTTCCGGTGCGTTCCACGATGCCCTGTTCGTCGCCCGGATTGCGCCCGCAGCGATGATTTTCGTCCCTTGCCGCGACGGTATCAGTCATAACGAAGCCGAATATGTCGAGCCGGTCGACGCCATCAATGGTGCGCGGCTGCTCTTGGAGGCGACGATGGAAAGTACGGCTTAGTCCTTCAGCCGATGATCTGCAATCGTGTCGGCGCGCCTCAGCAGCCGCCGAACACTTCGCATTTGAGCGCTGCGGCAACAGAGGAAGGTGGATCGCATCCTTCGGCGTCTGGCCCACCGCAATGGCAAGGGCGAAGGCGCCGTGGAAGACATGGCCGGCGCCAAGCGTATCGACGGCCTTGATGGCATTTGCCTCGGCATCGAAGAGTGAAAAAATGAGGCGGAGAAAGTCTGTCAGGGCAGGTCTGCTGTGATCCTCCACTTTGATGACAGGCGGGTTGATGTTACGATGCCGCGAAATCGTAGCCGGCGGCGACGTCCTCTCCAACCCTGCAAATGCCGCTCTTCCCACAGCCAGGAATGCCCAAATGCCCAAGCCCACGAACGATCGGATCGAAGCCGTACTCGCTCACGTCGATCAGACAATAGACCAGAGCCGGCAACGGCTTTTCGATCTGATCCGCATCCCCAGCGTCTCGACCGATCCCGCCTACCGCGATCATTGCCGCCGGGCGGCAGAGTGGCTTTCGAGGGATCTGGCCAGCATCGGCTTCGATGCATCGGTGCGTGACACGACGGGCCATCCGATGGTTGTCGGCCATGAGAAACAGGCCGGCGGGCCGCATGTTCTCTTTTACGGCCACTATGATGTTCAGCCCGTAGATCCGCTGTCGCTCTGGAAGACCGACCCGTTCGAACCGGTCCTGCAACCGTTGGAGAACGGAGACACGGCAATCGTTGCGCGCGGCGCCTCCGACGACAAGGGACAGTTGATGACCTTCGTCGAGGCTTGCCGGGCATGGAAATCCGTGGCCGGAACATTGCCGATCAAGGTCAGCATCCTTTTCGAAGGGGAGGAAGAGGCCGGCAGCCCCAGCCTTGCTCCCTTCCTCGATAAAACCGCATCCGAACTTGCCGCCGATACGGTGCTGGTCTGCGACACCGACATGTGGGACCACGATACGCCGGCCGTGACGACCATGCTGCGCGGCCTCGTCAGCCAGGAAATCGAAATCACCTGCGCCGATCGCGATCTCCATTCCGGCATGTTCGGCAATGCCGCCCGCAATGCGCTGCAGGTCCTGTCGGATATCGTTGCCAGCCTGCGCACGCCGGATGGCGGTGTGGCGGTCGCCGGCTTTTATGACGGCGTCCGGGAATTGCCCGAGGCCGTCAAAGCGCAGTGGAAAAGCCTGCCTTTCGATGAGGACGGCTTCCTTCGCGACATCGGCCTTTCGATTCCGGCGGGCGAGAAAGGCCGCTCCATCCTCGAGCAGGTCTGGGCCCGGCCGAGTTGCGAGATCAACGGCATGAGCGGCGGCTATACCGGCGACGGCTTCAAGACGGTCATCCCGGCAAAGGCGAGTGCCAAGATCTCCTTCCGCCTGGTCGAAGGTCAGGATCCCGTTGCCATCCGCGACGCATTTCAGGCGCATGTGCGGGCGCGCATCCCGTCGGACTGCTCGATCATCTTCAAGGAGTATGGTCTGGCTCCCGCCACCACCATGCCGCTCGACAGCCCGTTTCTGCGCAAGACGCTGGAATCGCTGACCGTCGAATGGCAGCGCGAGGCAGCCCTTGCCGGCACCGGCGGCTCCATCCCGATCATCGGCGAGTTCAAGCGCCGTCTCGGCTGCGATGCCCTGCTGGTCGGTTTCGCCCGCTTCGACAATCGCATCCACAGCCCGAACGAGAAATACGATCTTTCGAGCTTTCATAAGGGCATTCGCTCCTGGGTCCGCATCCTGGCGTCTTTTTGCGAGATCGAGCACGCGGCGTCTTAGTGGCGGCGGGTGCCTCACGAACCCGCCGCCACTTTCCTGAAAATCGACAGGGTGCGACCGACGGATTTCCGTCGGTCGGCCGTTAAAGCCGAAATGTATCCATTCGCTTTAGAAGGAAAAGATCGGCCTGTCGGAGACATCGCAATCATATGGCCGCGGGTCGCCGGGTCCGATCGACAGGATCAAAGCTCTTGTCATCGACGAGGAACAGGCGTGCCATAAGGGCATCGCGCAAAATCCTGATGGTGGCGATTGGCAATGAAGGGGGATCGCCCACCCAAAGACGGTGATCCGGACGAGGATCTGCTTGGCCGCATCGCGGCGGGTGATGTCCCGGCGACGCGTGTCCTGATATCGCGGCAGTTGCCACGCATTCTGGCTGTCGCCACGCGCATGCTTGGCGATGCGAGCGAGGCCGAGGATGTAGCGCAAGAAACATTCCTGCGCGTCTGGCGCAATGCCGGCAGTTGGCGCCGGCGCGATGCGCGCTTCAGCACCTGGATCCACCGCGTCGCGATCAATCTCTGTTACGACCGTTTACGCCGCCGCAAGCATGCGCTCGCCGAGGATCCGCCCGATGTTCGATACGAGGGTCCCGCGCCGGATGCCGGCCTGTTGAGCGAAGACGATCCGGGCAAGCGCGTGGAGCGGGCCATGCAGATGATCGCGCCGCGCCAGCGAGAGGCGATCATTCTGGTCTACTATCAGGCGATGTCGAACGTGGAGGCGGCCGCGATCATGGATGTCAGCGTGGATGCATTAGAAAGCTTGCTCGCGCGCGGAAGGCGCTCGCTGCAAACGCTGTTGTTGAAGGAGCGGATCGATGACTGAACATATGGTCATGAATGCCGACCGATTTGCTGCCTTGGCTGCGGCATATGGCGGTGCGATCGATCGGTGGCCCGAAGAGGAGCGCGCCTCGGCGCGGGTATTCGCAGAGACTTCAATCGGGGTGTCGGTACTCGCGGCCGCCGGCGGCTTGGACCACCTGCTCGACGCCTATGCGCCGAAGGCAAGGAATGACGGTCTCGGGGATCGGATTCTTACGCGATTTGCCCGCCGGTCCCGGATGCGCAGGTGGTTTCGCCTTTCCTCCGCCGGTATCGGCCTTGTCGGCGTGGGCATTGCCGGCGCTCTGGCGGGAAGTATTGCCATTGCTGTTCTGGCGCCAAACGTAACATCCGACACGACCGTCGCCACGGACCGGACCGCCACGGTTTTCGGCGATATCGGAACCGATACGAACGCGGCACAGGACACCCAATGACAGAACGCGGCTTTCGGATATTCGTCCTATCTCTGCTGGTGCTGAACACCTTCCTGATCGGCGCTCTGGCGGGCGGTGGGCTCACCTGGATCAGAAGCACGCAGACCAGGGGCGAGACGCTGCCGCTTGCCGGCGAGCAGCTTCCCGCCGGGCAGAAAAAAGCCTTCCGCCAGGCGCTCAGCGATGCGCGGAAGGCGGAGCGGCCAAGCGTGCTTGAGGCTCAGCAGGCGAAAATAGACGCCGCCTCTCTTCTCGGGCAACCGACCCTGGACACCGCCGCACTATCGGCGGCACTGGCAAGGGCACGCGACGCCGATATCGCCTTGCGCGCGAAACTTGAGCAGCGCGCTGTCGATTTTGCCGCCACGCTGTCTTTTGATGAGCGCCGCGCGCTTGCCGAAGGCCTGATCAGGCGGAGTGTGCCGAAACCTGCTGCCACAAAATGATCACACTTGCCGGCCGACGGATCGGCCGGCCGCCTGCGTTTAAACGGCTAGTTGACGCAGGAGTTGGCAAGGACATGACGCAACCGTCAAATGACGCTTATGCCGCAATCGCCCTTTCGCGTTTCGGGCTCGGTGCCGACAGCAATGGCATTGCCGCCATAGGGTCGGACCCACGCGGTGCATTGCGGGAAGAAATCACCGAACGTTTCGTGCCGGTGCCTGTGGGCGTGGAGCTGAAACCCACGGCCGATCTTCTCATGGCTCTCTATGATTTCCAGGAGCAGCGTAAGGAAGCAAGAGCACAGCCGACCGTCGCTGCCGCGCCTCCGGAGAAGTCCGGCCAAGGTCCGGAACCGGCTATGCCGGGTGGCGGCATGAAAGCAGGCCAGCCCGGTCAACCGTCGGTAATGCCGAAGGCCATGGCAAGTCCGCCGCCTACTGCGCCCTATCTTCCGCAACAGGTTCTTCTGGCCGAGGCCGACGCGCGCTTCAACGGCACCATCCACCAGCCGCTGATCGGTTTCGGCGAACGTCTGGCGATGTTCTGGGCAAACCATTTCGCGGTTTCGACATCGAGCGGGGAGGAGGTTCATATCCTGGCCGGGGCATTCGAGCGGGAAGCCATCCGGCCTCACGTCTTCGGGCGGTTTTCGGACATGTTGCTGGCCGTCGAGACCCATCCCGCCATGCTGACCTTCCTCGACAATCGACAGTCGATCGGGCCGGATTCCAAGGCGAATGCGAAGGGAAAGCGCGGGCTGAATGAAAATCTTGCCCGCGAGACGCTCGAACTCCACACGCTCGGCGTGGACGGCGGCTACACGCAGGCCGATGTCACGACGCTTGCAAGGATCATCACCGGCTGGACGGTTGTGCGCGGCCAATCGCGCCTGGGTGCGCCCGGCACCTTTGCCTTCAACGCAGCGGCTCACGAACCGGGCGATCAGACGCTCATGGGCCTTACCTATGCCGATGATGGTTTCGGGCAGGGCAGGGAGGCGTTGCATGACCTCTCGCGTCATCCGGCGACGGCCAGGCATATTGCCACGAAACTGGTTCGGTATTTTGTCTCGGACGTGCCGCCGCCCACGCTGGTTCAGAAGCTTTCCGCGACATTCACCAAGACCGATGGTGATCTTTCAGCCGTCTATCTGGCGCTGCTTGGGTCCGACGAAGCCTGGGACACGAAACTGGTCAAGATCCGTTCGCCTCTCGAATTCGTCATCGCTCTTCTGCGCGCCAGTGGCGAGAAGCCGAAGCCCAATGTCGTCGTCAGCGCCCTGGCCGCCATGGGGCAGCCATTCTGGGCGCCGTCCGGACCGAATGGATTTCCCGACACGGTCGACGCCTGGGCGTCCGGCCAGGGTCTCAGCACGCGGATGGACGTCGCCAATATGATCGCCAACGCGGCACCCCCGCAGGTCGATCCTCGTCGCTTTGTCTCCGACAGCCTCGGAGCTCTTCTCTCCGACGATACGCTGCAGGCCGTATCGCGTGCGGAAACCCGCAGCCAAGGTCTGGCGATTGCCTATCTTTCCCCCGAATTTCAGAGGCGCTGATCATGACCTGCGAACTCGTAACTCCTACCCGCCGTGCCGTTCTCGGAGCTTCGGGCGCTCTGTTCGCCTGGGCTTTCATTCCGCGCTTTGCCCATGCAGCCGGCGGCCGCGATCCGCGGTTCATTACCATCATTCTGCGCGGAGCCCTGGACGGCCTGACCGCAGTCCCGCCGGTTGGCGATCCCGACTACGAAGCCTTGCGCCAGTCGATCGCGATGACGACCGGCTGCCCCGATGCGGCCCTTCCGCTGGACGGCTTTTTTGCCCTGCATCCCTCCATGCCCAATTTCAACCGGCTTTACCGGGCGGGTCAGGCGGCCGTCGTCCATGCCAGTGCCACGTCCTATCGGGACCGCTCGCACTTCGACGGCCAGGATGTACTGGAATCCGGCTATGAGACGCCGGGCCAGGTGGATTCCGGCTGGTTGAACCGCATGCTCGAAGGCCTTCCGAAAGGCGACAAGGTCGCGCCCGGCAGCACCAATCTCCGCGGGCTGGCCGTTGGTGCGAATGCGCCGCTGGTCATACGACCTCGTCCGGGCCTGGCGCGAGCCCGACGCCTGGGAGGGCACGGCCCAGATCGCCGGCACGGAGATGCCTG
>DASWOH010000057.1:0-6538 GCA_036398815.1 Rhizobium sp.
GTCACGGCCGAGCATCGCGGCAAGCTCGCCTACATCTATGTCCGCCAGTCTTCCGTGAACCAGGTACGGCATCATCAGGAAAGCACGGAGCTGCAGTATCGTCTCATCGATCGTGCCGTCGCTCTTGGCTGGCCACATGAAGTGGAGACTGCCCATGTCTGAACGCCCCTTGCTCGAGGTCGAAAATCTTCGTGTCACCTTCCCGCAAGCCGACGGTGAGTTCGCCGCGGTCGACGGCGTGAGTTTCAACCTCGCCCCCGATAGCGCCTTCGGCATCGTCGGTGAAAGCGGTGCCGGCAAGAGCGTGCTGTTGCGCACGCTGACCGGCCTGAAGCGACCGGCCAGCGGCGCCATCCGGTTCGACGGCCAGGATGTTGCGCATGTGAGCAGCCGCAAGCTGAAGAACTATCGGCGCGACCTGCAGATCGTACTTCAAAATCCCTATACATCGCTCCCACCAGGCAGGGATGTAGCCAGCATTCTCAACGAGCCGATGGATATTCATGCCATCCCACGCGGTGAGCGGGCTGCGAAAATCACTGCGGCGCTTGACGGCGTCGGGCTTCCGCGCAATTTCCTCGAACGCGTGCCCGAGCAACTGAGTGGCGGCCAGCGGCAGCGCGTGGCGATCGCCCGGGCGCTCGTGCTTGAGCCAAAGGTGCTGCTGCTTGACGAGCCCGTCTCTGCACTCGACGTTTCCATCCGGGCGCAGGTCCTGAACCTGCTTGCCGACCTCCGGCAAGACAGGGGCTTGAGCTTCATCGTCGTATCCCACGACCTCAGCGTCCTGCGGTTTCTCACGCAGGAAATCGGTGTCATGTACAAGGGCCAGATAGTCGAGCGCGGCGCGGTATCCGCGATAGCCGACAGCCCTCAGCATGACTACACGCAGCGTCTTCTTGCCGCCATTCCATCCATCGAACGCAGCCTGGCGCAGCGCCAGGCAAATCCCCACCCAGCCACTGAAAGCCGCAAGGATTGATTCATGTGTGATACCTTCATCGTTCTCAGTGCCTTGGCAGCTTCCGGCCGGACAACGCTTGCTAAGAATTCCGACCGCGAGCCCAATGAGGCGCAATATCTGACGCAAACGCAGGCTGCGGATCATGCAGAGGGCAGCACGCTCCGCTGCACCTATGTCGAGATTCCGCAGGTCAGCCATACCTATGCCGTTGTCGGATCGCGTCCCTGGTGGATGTGGGGTTTCGAGCATGGTGTCAACGAAAAGGGCCTGGCCGTGGGCAACGAGGCCGTCTGGGCGCGCCTGCCCGGCAGCCTCGAACCTGGTCTTCTCGGAATGGACCTGCTTCGGCTGACCCTGGAGCGGGCCGCCACGGCCGATGAGGCACTGACGGTCCTGACCGGACTGCTGGAGACCTATGGCCAGTCCGGTCGAACATCCGCCGAGCGTGCATCCACTTATCACAACAGCTTCATCCTCGCCGACCTCAATGGCGGGTGGATCGTCCAAACGGTTGCGAAACACTGGGTCGCCAAGCGGATCAATGGCTGGGCATCGATTTCGAACGTCTATTCCATCGGCTCGGACTACGACCTGATTTCAGTCGATGCCATCAACTTTGCCGTCGAATCCGGCTGGCACGACCCCGCATCAGGCACTCCTTTCAATTTCGCAGCGGTGTTCGCCGACATGACGTTGCCGAACCTTCCATCCTGCCAGGCGCGCTTTGCACTGTCGCAGGCCGGTCTGAACACCCTGGAAAAGAGCGGCAGCATCACCCTCAAGGAAATGTTCGCGCTTCTCCGATCGCATGGCGCGGGTGACGGCGATCCGGAATGGCGGCCGGGTGTCGATGGCGAAAGCGTGCTCTGCATGCATGCCAAGTCGCCGGAAGGCTTCGAGACGGCGGCCAGCATGGTCGTGGAAATGCCGCTTCCCGGCACTGCCGGCAAACCACTGGTCTACTGGGCTTCGTTCGGTTCGCCATGCCTGTCGAGCTTCGTGCCGGTCTGGCCGGATGCTTATGTTCCTGCCGAATGGATGCAGCCGACCGATGCTGCAGGCGATGCATGGTGGAGCCAAGAGACCGTTCAGCGACTGATCGAGCAGGACTATGCCAGCTTGGCAAAGGCGCCGCGCGCCATCTATGCCGAACTCGAAGGGCAGGCAATCGCCGCCGTCAGCGATCTGGCATCGGACACCGGCATTGCAGCCCGTGCCGACCTTACCAAGGACCTGCTGCGCCGCCAGCGCGCCGCTCGAGATCTTGTCGTTTCCATGACGGAAACCTGCGCGTGCGACATCCTCACCCTTCGGTCCCCGGACCTTCGTGGCGACTACCTGCAGCTAGTCAACACAACCAGGCCGCGGACCTTCAGGGCAACCGGCGTCTGAGTTTAACAGGATTGGAATTATTATGCGTGACGCCCTGAAGGACCTGAATGCCGAAAATGTCCATCTCGGGATATTCGATCTCGATGGCTTGTTTCGCCACAAGCAAGTGGATGCCGGCAAGGCTGCCAAGTTGGCGGCGGGTGGCTATCAGTTCTGCGATGTCATCTACGCCTGGGACAGCGCAGAGAAGACGTATGACGACAATACGCCCTACATCGACAGACCCTGTGCGGTCGATGTCGCAAGCCTGCGCCAATATCCGTTTGGAGATGGAAGCGCCATAGCGATTGCCGATTTCACAGGCGACTTCGGCAATCTGTCGCCGAGAAACCAGCTGGTGAAGATGCTGGACAAGGCAGCGGAGCTTGGCTTTGACGTGCTGTCGGCCTTCGAATTCGAATTCTTCGTGCTGCAGGAGACGCCGGATACGCTGCGGGAAAAGGGATTCCGGGGGCTGGATCACTTCGCCAAGGCCAACCGCACCTATTCGCTCCAGTCGACGGTTCTCTATGACGAGTTGTTCACCGATCTCAGGAATGCCATGGCGAGGATGGGCATCGGCATGGATTCAATCCACACCGAACTGGGCCCGGGCTGCTTCGAGGTCCCGCTTGCGGTCGAGCGCGGTCTGCGCTCTGCCGACAATGCGGCTCTTTTCAAGAATTTCGCCAAGGCATTCTTCCTGCGGCGTGATCTTACGGCCGCGTTCATGTCGAAGCTCTCCCCGGATCTGCCAGGGCAATCGGGACATCTTCATGTCTCGTTGCGCTCGAGGCATGACGACAGCGCTGTGTTTTCAGACCCGTCGGCAGCCGACGGCCTCAGCCAGACGGCCCGGCATTTCATCGGCGGACTGGTGCGCCTGATGCCGGAAATGCTTGCCATGTGCAGTCACACGATCAACGCCTACCGGCGCATGGTGCCGGGAATGTGGGCGCCGACGGCATCGAATTGGGGGATCCAGAATCGCACCGCGGCAGTCCGTGTCATCAACGATACGCCAGAGGCGACGCGTGTCGAGTTCCGCGTCCCGTCCGCCGATACCAATCCATTCTCGGCCCTCGCGATGTGCCTTGGCGCCGGGCTGTACGGCATCGAAAACCGGATCGAACCTCCAGCGCCGATTGCAGGTGTGGAAAAGGATGCACCCGTTGACCTCCACCTGCCGGCCGACCTGCTGGAAGCCGCCGCGCGGCTGGAGCAGAGCAAGGCGGCCCGGGCTCTCTTCGGTAACGACTTCGTGGATCATTTCGTCCTTTCGCGACGCAAGGAGGTCGAGGCCTTCCGGCGCCATGTCACAGACTGGGAGATCAGGCGGTACATCGAGATCCTGTGACCGATCGACAATAACTCCTAGTCCAACTGACACGTGGGGCTCGACCGAGGGAGCGCGCGATGCCGCCTGCGTATTTTTTGCAGGCGCTCGGCACGCCGCCCGATTGCAGCCGAACATCCTACGTGCTGTCCATTCCGCAAATTTGAAACGAGAACTGCAAGATGTCCGCATATCTGACCAACAAATGGAACTACCCCAACACCGTGCTGACGGGTCCGGGATCGATCGCGCGGCTTTCCGGCATCGCCCAGGAAATCGGCATGAAGCGGCCGCTGGTCGTGACGGACCGTGGCCTGGCGCAGGCGCGCATGACAACGGAAATTCTCTCGCAGTTGCGCGAGACGGGGATTGAGGCCGGGCTCTACAGCGATGTCCAGGGCAACCCGACAGATGGTAATCTGGCAGACGGCGTGAAAGCCTTCAATGAGGGCGGCCATGATGGCGTGATCGCAGTTGGCGGCGGCTCGGCGCTGGACGTCGGCAAATGTGTAGCCTTCATGACGGGCCAGAGCCGCCCCGTATGGGATTTCGAGGACATCTGCGACTGGTGGACCCGCGCCGATGCGGATGCCATTGCGCCGATCATCGCCGTTCCGACGACGGCCGGAACAGGTTCCGAGGTTGGGCGTGCCGTTGTCATCACCAATTCGGCAACGCATGAGAAGAAAATCATCTTCCATCCGCTTATGCTGCCGAAGGTCGCTATTGAGGACCCGGAACTCGCCGTTGGCCTGCCGGAGCAACTGACCGCCGGGACGGGAATGGATGCGCTTTCCCATTGTTTCGAGGCCTATTGCGTCAACGCTTTCCACCCCATGGCCGACGGCATTGCGCTAGAAGGCATGCGCATCGTCAAGGATTACCTGCCGAGAGCCGTGCGCGACGGGGCCGATCTCGAAGCCCGGGCCTACATGTTTGCGGCGGCTTCCATGGGAGCGACCGCATTCCAGAAGGGACTGGGCGCGATCCACTCGATCGCCCATCCGATCGGTGCGCGCTACAATACCCACCACGGCATGACGAATGGCGTCCTGTTTCCCTATGTCATGCTGTGGAACCGTCCGGCCATCGAGGCGAAAATGGATCTCGTCGCGCGCCTCCTCGATCTTCCCGTTGGCGGCTTCGACGGCGTCCTCCGATGGGTCTTGTCCTTCAGGGCGGAGCTTGGCATTCCCCACACCCTGGCGGAACTCGGAATCGCAGAGGAACACGCCGCCTCGATCGCGGCCGATGCAGTCAACGATCCAACCGCGCTGGTCAATCCGATACGGTTTACCGTTGCCGAGTTCGAAGCCCTGACCCTCGCCGCCATTCGCGGCGACCTTTCTGCGAGGACCTGAACGGTGGCATCGCAATTGCGAATTCTCGTGGCGGAAGGAAATACGGCAGAGGCCAGAAGTCGCGTTGCGCGGCTTTCCGGCCAGACGCCCGGGGAGAGCTATGCGGCAGTCCTTCGCGACATTCTTCCCGAAGTCACCGTCGATCTCTGCTGCCCGGCGGATGCAGCCGATCCGCCGGTAGACATCGCATCCTATGATGGGGTTGTCATAACGGGATCGGCGCTGAATGCCTATCACGACATGCCCGAAGTCAGGCGACAGGTCGAGTTCAGCCGAGCGGTCTTCCACAGCGGCGTTGCGTTCTTCGGCTCCTGCTGGGGACTTCAAATCGCCTCGGTCGCGGCAGGCGGCGAGGTCGCGCTCAATCCGAAGCCGCGCGAGGTGGGCTTTGCGCGGAACATCTACCTCACCGATGCGGGTATCACCCATCCGATGCATGCCGGGCGGAGAAGGGTGTTCGATGCGCTGGCCATCCACAGCGATCACGTCGTTCGCCCTCCGCCCGAATGCATCATTACCGCATCGAACGGACACAGTCCCATCCAAGCGGCGGAAATTCGCTCGGGACGAGGCATCTTCTGGGGTGTGCAGTACCATCCGGAATTCGACCTGCTCGACGTTGCACAAGTCATTTTGCGGTATGGACAGAAGTTGGTCGAAGAGGGATTTTTCGCAGACATGGCCGCACTCGACGCCTGTGCGGCAAGCCTGACGGTGCTGGCGCACAATAGTTCCAGGAGCGACATCGCATGGCAATTCAGTTTGTGGGACGATATTCTCAGCGCCGACAAGCGGACGACTGAGATTGCGAACTGGATTAGGAAAATGGTAGAAGGCCGGTGAACCCCGGTGCTGGTCCCTAGCGATCGCGGGAGTTAATTTTTGTTTCTTGCTCAGATCACATCCCGGTGGTGGAATACCGACCGAGCCCAACATTTCCACAGTGCGCGACAACTTACGGTCCGCTGAAATAGCGGGGCCGGCGGTTCACATATTGTCACGAACTCTTATCTCGACTTTGTGCATTATGCGGCGAAGCAAAGCGCCTGCGTCATACGCTTGAGGCGTTCTGTTTGAATTTTGGGAATGTCCGGGTCTGTCGGATAGTGTCGATAAATGTTTTGATCCCACAAAGTGCGGCGAACGGCGCCGATGGCATCAGAGAGGCATTGCCAAGTTGTTTGAGCATTTCGTCTCAGGTATTGCTGGGCGATGAAATTGCCGAGTGCTTTTCCCCGTTCGAAGGGGTTTCGTTTTCCACGTGAGATCGTCGCTTATGCGGTTTGGGCCTATTACCGATTTGCCTTGAGCACGGCCGATGTGGAAGACCTGCTTGCCGAGCGCGGCGTGATCGTCAGCCGTGAAACGGTCCGGCTGTGGATCAATCGCTTTGGCCGCCATTTTGCCACCTGCATCCGCCGGGACCGGCCAAGGCCGAATGACAAGTGGCATATGGATGAGGTCGTCATCACGATTGGCGGACAGAAATTCTGGCTCTGGCGGGCA
>DASWOH010000058.1:0-28494 GCA_036398815.1 Rhizobium sp.
CTCTCGGAGCGCTTCTTCAGCGGCAAGACACGCGCCCTGCATGCCACGCATGTCGGCGTCGGCGATCGATTGTGGAGCAGTTTGCCATCTCTCCGTCCCATGGCGACGATCACCCATGACACGCTTGGCTGGTACGGCTGGGATGATGACGGCGCCGGCGTCCACGACGTCATCGGCACCCGCTGCGACCCTTACACCAATCGATTGCTGAAGGGGAACGACTATCATCATTGCTGCCACTCGAATCTAACGCGTGCGCTCGCCGCCGAGAGGAGCATATCGGTTGAGGAGGCGGAAGCTCACGTGCATGACGTCTTGAACGTCTTCATGTGCACCGGCTTCACGCGGGACACGCATCAGTATTTCATGAAGGCCAGCCCCGTAAGGCCAGGAGATTTCATCGAATTCTTTGCCGAGATCGATCTTCTTGGCGCGCTTTCGGCGTGTCCCGGAGGCGATTGCGGCGCCAGCCATTCGAGCGATGCCGCCGCATGCTACCCGCTGAAGGTGGAAGTGTGGCAGGCTGATCCCGAAACCCTTGCCGGCTGGACATTCCCGGAGCGCAATCCTTATCCGCGAACGCATCGATAGGCGTTCGATCGATGCGATGTGGATGGCGAAAGAGCGTCGGCGCCTAGCGGGATATCCCCATACTGATGACTGTCATCGTTGCCACACTTGTGCCGGCGCTTGATGCCGGCCGAAATTCGGCCTAGCTGTTTGACAGGTCCGGGGCATCTGTAAGGGGTGGAAGCATGAGCAAGTTGGCTGATTGGTTATCCGATACTAGGCCGATCAGTCGGAAGAATGCCGCCGAGTCGGTCTTTGAAGACCTGCGTTCGGCAATCACCTCAGGCCAATTGGCCGTCGGCATCCGTTTGCCATCCGAGACTCAATTGGCGGAGAGATACGGCGTGAGCCGGCCCATCATCCGTGAGGCCCTGCGCTCCCTTCAAACACTCGGGCTGACGCAGACCCGCACCGGTAGCGGCACCTATGTCCTGACCGCGAGCCCGAGCCCGGAGATGAACTATGGCGCCTACTCGGCTCGCGATCTTATCGAGGCCCGCCCCTTCATCGAGGTTCCCGCCGCCGGGTGGGCAGCGCTGCGCCGCACGGAGCGTCAACTGGCCGCGTTGCTGGAGCTGTGCGACAGGATGGAGAGGGAGGAGGAACCGCACCCGTGGGTGCTGCTCGACTCGCAGTTTCATGGCGTGATCGCCGAGGCGTCGGGCAACGCGCTATTTGCGAAGATCGTGGCCGATGCCCGCGAGGCACTGTCCCTGCAATCGGAGATGGTGAACATGATGGCCGGCCGGCGCTCCGCGTCGAACCTTGAGCATCGCCGGATCGTGGACGCGATCAAGGCGGGCTCGGGGCAGGCGGCGCGTGAGGCAATGGAGCTTCACCTCGGTCAGGTGAAGCAGGTGGTGACCACCATCATTGGGGAAGATCAGGCTCGGCGTTGATGACCGCGGGCCGGTCGGCGAGGTGCTCGCGACTGAGCGCCTTTTGAAACTGTCAACGGTCATGTGCCCGCGTTCGAGAACGACCTGGGGCACGGTGCTGCCGCCAGCGAGCGCTTCCTGCGCGACTTCGGTCGCCGCGTAGTCGCCGATCAAAGGATTAAGCGCGGTAGCGAGCCCGATCGATTCTTCCAAGCACGTTGCCATGATGGCGGGATTGGCATGGATACCGTCGGCGCAATGTTCCGCCGGGTAGATGCCACTTGACGCGCGACTTTCGATGCGATTATGAGGAAAAAATCTGTCATGCAGCCTTACAGGAATGTCTTGAGGTTGGTGAGCTGTCTTTAACAGTCTCGGACGGCGATACGGATGAACCGGGCGCATTTAAGTGCCCGACACCGCCAGAGATCGCCAACTTGAAAAAATCATCGGGAGGAAAAATATCAATGGAATCAATGAAGGCGACGTCGGCCGAACGCGAGGTCTTTGCCGAAGAAGACCTCGGATACCATAAGGCGCTCAAGCCGAGGCAGATCCAGATGATCGCCATCGGAGGCGCGATCGGCACCGGACTGTTTCTGGGCGCAGGCGGGCGACTCGCCCAAGCCGGTCCCGCGCTGGTCTTCGTCTATGCGCTCTGCGGCTTCTTCGCGTTCCTGGTGCTGCGCGCGCTCGGCGAACTGATCATGCACCGTCCGAGCTCCGGTTCCTTCGTCTCCTATGCTCGCGAGTTCTATGGCGAGAAGATGGCTTTCGCGGCCGGTTGGATGTACTGGCTGAACTGGGCGATGACGTCGGTGGCCGACGTGACGGCCGTTGCGCTCTACATGAATTTCTTCAAGCATTACGTTCCGTGGCTGGCGGGGATCGATCAGTGGGTATTCGCGCTCACGGCGCTTCTGGTCGTCCTGGTGATGAACCTGCTGTCGGTCAAGGTGTTCGGCGAGCTCGAATTCTGGTTCAGCCTGATCAAGGTTCTGGCCCTTGCGACCTTCCTGGTTGTCGGCATCTACTTTGTAGTGTTCGGAACCCCCTTGGAGGGTCATTCCGTAGGTCTAAGCATCATCGCTGACAACGGCGGCTTCTTCCCTAACGGAATCCTGCCCGCGTTCGTCATCATTCAGGGCGTCGTGTTTGCATATGCCTCGGTCGAATTGATCGGCACCACCGCAGGCGAAACCGCCGATCCCCGTAAGATCATACCCGGCGCGATCCGAACCGTCGTCGCTCGTCTCCTCGTCTTCTATGTCGGCTCGGTGCTGCTGCTCTCTCTCCTCCTGCCCTACACGGCCTATAAGGCCGGCGAGAGCCCCTTCGTGACCTTCTTCGGCTCCATCGGCGTCGAGGGTGCCGACGTCATCATGAATCTGGTGGTTCTGACCGCCGTGCTCTCCTCGCTCAACGCAGGTCTCTATTCCACGGGCCGCATTCTTCACTCGATGGCTGTGTCTGGATCTGCTCCCGCGGCACTCGCGAAGATGAACAAGGCAGGCGTACCCTATGGCGGCATTGCGGTGACCGCGATGGTGACCGTTCTCGGCGTGGCGTTGAATGCGGTCGTACCCGCCTCGGCCTTCGAGATCGCGCTCAGCCTGTCCGCTCTCGGAATCATCTGCGCATGGGGAGTCATCGTGCTTTGCCAGCTGAAACTCTGGCACCTGTCTCGTCGTGGCGAGCTCGTCCGGCCCGATTTCCGCATGTTCGGCGCTCCCTATACCGGCATCCTCACGCTCATATTCCTCTTCGGCGTGCTGGTGCTCATGGCCTTCGACTATCCGGTCGGCTCCTGGACCATCGCTTCGCTGGTGATCATCATTCCGGCGCTGGTCGTCGGATGGTATCTGCTGCGCGAGCGCATCCACCGTCTGGCCGCCGAACGCACTGTTGGTGCGGAAGCCGCGGGCACAGGAGCGCAGCATTGAGCGTGAACCAGCCCAATCCGCTGGTGGCGATCATCGCCACCGGTGGGACCATCGCGAGCAGGCGCGGCGCCGACGGCGCCAGTACGCCGAGTTTGACGGGGGAGGATCTGCTCGCGCTCGTTCCGCAGATCAACGCTCGGCTGCAACCCATTGATCTGATGTCGAAAGACTCCGCCAGCCTGACGCTGGCCGATATGCAGTGGATCAGCGATGCCGTAAGACAACAGCTCGATGACCCGGCCATTTCCGGCGTCGTTGTCCTGCATGGCACTGACGCGATGGAGGAGACTGCGCTGCTCGTGCATCTGCAGCACGCAACCTGCAAACCGGTCGTCTTCACCGGCGCGCAATTCACCGCCGATCATCCGCATGCCGATGGGCCGGCCAATCTCGCTCTGGCGATCGAAGCCGCCACGGACCAAAGCAACGCCGGTCGAGGCGTTCTCGTATCCTTCGGCGGCAGGCTTCTGCCCGCATGGGGCGTATACAAGCGCAGCACCGACGAAACCGATGCATTCCGCTCGGCGCGACCGATCGGGCATGTCGAGAGCCCGCGCCTGTCCACGCCGGTCTCCGGCGTCCGCGTCGATATAGTCGCGGTTTATCCCGGCGGCGACGGCACTCATATTCAGGCGAGTCTCGATGCAGGTGCTAACGGAATTGTGCTTGCCGCCCTCGGTTCCGGCAATGCCAATCCCGACATCGTCGAAGCGGTAAGACGCTGTACGGGCAGCGGCGTTCCTGTGATCGTCTCCAGCAGGGTTCCCGACGGTCTTCTTGTGTCGAGCTACGGCGGCGGAGGCGGCGGGCATGATCTTGCTGCCATCGGCGCAATTCACTCGCGCACACTTCGGGCTGGCCAAGCCCGTATCCTGCTAGCGACGCTGATCGCGGCAGAAAGCCCGGTCGAAAAAATCTCCCAGGCTTTCCGCGACTGTCTTTAGCTTTCGCGATACCAGCGCAGCGACATGCAGGAAAGGCCAGCATCGATCATCTCGATCTGTGTCGTCGCCACCGGTATGATCTTGTAGCCATGCTTGTCGAGAAGCTCGAGGCTGCGCGGATATTCGGAAGGGACCATGAGGATGTCGTTGATCCGCAGCGCGTTCGCCGCCGGCTCTTCGCCTTCCGGGATGATGATCTGCTTGTAATCCTTGAAGACGCCGGAGTGGGCGAGGCGGGCAGTCGAGAGCACGGTTTCATCGTCCAGAAGCGAGCAGGCGGTCTTGAAATGAAGCACGCCTTCCGGCGTTGCGACCAGTTCGGCCTTGTGGCCAAGTTTGCCGAGGCAGCCGGCAAGAGCCTCGGCTCCGGTCTTGTCTGTTCGTGCCGAGAGGCCGATCATGACGCCCTTTGGCGTCGTCAGAATATCGCCGCCGTCCGCATAGCCCGCCGGCAGATCGAGCACGGTGTCGAACATGCCGCGCAAGATGGGTGCGATTTCGGCGGCCTCACCGGCGCGGCTTGCGGCGCCGGGGCGGAGCAGAATCGCGCCTTCGGTGAAGACGAGTGCCGGGTCCTCGACGAAGATCGAGTCGGGGAAGGATTCAAGCGCCGGCAGGACGGTCACCTGAACGCCGGCGTCGCGCATGGCGGCGATATAGGCATCTTGCTCGCCCTTCACGCCCTCATAGGTCGGACTGCCCCGCTCCTCGGCGCGCAGGCCGTCGACAACCGAGCGCGATGGCTCGCGAACAATGGCGGAGTTGAAGCGATAGACTGATCTGGCTTGCGGCATTCTAGGACCTTCTCCTTCCGTTCCGGCTGTTTCTTCCGACTCAGCCGGTGTCATGCATCTAAGCGGAATTTGTATGCAGTGACAGCTGGAAGCTCACCCGCCTATTTGACCATGATTCCCTTATCCGCAAGCGCGATTCTCATCCGGTCGACCAGATCGTGGCGGGTCTCCGCCCAGTCGCTGGTCTTCACCCAGTATTCGATCTTCAATGTCGTCTTTTCGGCGGTCAGTTCATCGGAATAAACACGGGCAGCAGGGCTGCTCCTTACGCGGCGATCATCGGTGATGATGTCGAGAAGAGTTTTCGTGGCGAGCCGCAGATCGGCATCGTCACCGACGGCGACCGACAGTTCCTGCCGGCGATTGGGTTCGCGGCTATGATTGATGATCGGCGTGTTCCACAGCGTCGAGTTCGGCGCGAGCAGATAGAGGCCGTCGGCGGTGCGCAGCTGAGTCGCGAACAATCCGACTTCGATGATTTTGCCGGCAACGGCGGAGGTTTCTATGTACTCGCCGACGCGAAAGGGACGCAGGGCGAGAAGCATGATGCCGGCTGCGATATTCTGTAGCGTGCCTTGAAGGGCAAGCCCGATGGCGAGGCCGGCGGCACCCAATGTCGCAACGATCGACGTGGTCTGGACGCCGAATTGGCCAAGCACGGTCACGAACACGAGAATCAGCAGCCCGTAATGGAACGCCTTCTCGAAGAATCGGGCCAATGTTTCGTCGATGCCATGAATTTTCGAGATGCCTTTATAGGCCCACCGACTGATGACGCTCGCTAGAACCCAGCCGCCGGCAAGCAGGACGATCGCTCCTATGGTCGAAAAGCCGTAGTGAACGATCAGGGCGCTTGCCTGAGTGAGTGCTGTTTGCGTGGCGACGATGGCGTTGGTGGCTTGATTTTCCATTCTGTACATACCCTTTCAGGCCATTGATGGTCACGGCCAAGGAACCCTCCGAAGCCGAACTGGTTCCGCTTTGGTGCCTTTCCACGATGGTAAATGCAATGGCGGCGGTCACCAGATCACCCGAAATTGGGACTGTAGACGAGGCGCATTTTGGGGTTTTGAGGTGGCTGCGATTTACGGTTTATGGGGTGAAATTAACCATTTGTTAACCATGGCGTTGGTACACAATATCAACGATTTATTTACATAGATGACCAAAGTGATAACAGATCCTCGCTCCATTCGCATCAAGGGCCGCTCCTTTCTGGCGGTCATGCTTTCTCCGGATCTTCCGTTCGATAACTGGTTGATAAGACTGGATGATCTTGCTGCGCGCTCGGCCGGATTCTTCCTTGGTCGACCGGTCGTGCTCGACGTGACGGACCTGCCGATTGACCGTTCGCAGCTGAAAGAGCTCATCGCGGAGCTTGGCCAGCGCAATGTCAGCATCATGGGAATCGAGGGCGCGCGACCGTCGATCCTTGGGCCGGGTATGCCTGCCGCTCTCAAGGGTGGTCGCGCGGTTTCTGACTTCGAGGTTCCCGAGAAGGCGCCGACCATCGAGTTGCAAAGCAGACCGGCGGTGCCGGAGGCTCGTCCGGCGGTCCAGTCGATCACCATCAGGGAACCGGTGCGTTCGGGGCAGTCGGTCATCTTCCCGGAAGGTGACGTCACCGTTGTCGGATCGGTTGCCTCGGGAGCGGAGATCGTCGCCGGCGGGTCGATCCATATCTACGGCACGTTGCGCGGCCGAGCCATGGCCGGGTCGTTGGGCAAGGCATCCGCGCATATCTTCTGCCGTAAGCTCGAGGCCGAACTGGTTGCCATCGACGGCATTTACAAGATGGCGGAAGACATGCCCTCGAACCTTCGCGGGCAGGCCGTCCAGCTCTGGCTGGAAGGCGATGCCATCAAAGCAGAGAAACTTATCTGAGCCGGAAACCGGTCGAGAAACAGGAGAGCAGGATGGGGAAAGTCATCGTAGTGACGTCAGGCAAGGGCGGGGTTGGCAAGACCACCTCGACCGCCGCACTCGGAGCGGCCCTGGCGCAAAGAAATGAGAAGGTGGTCGTCGTCGATTTCGACGTCGGGCTGCGCAATCTCGATCTGGTGATGGGCGCCGAGCGCAGGGTCGTCTACGATCTCGTCAACGTCATTCAGGGGGATGCCAAGCTTCCGCAGGCGCTGATCCGCGACAAGCGGCTGGAAACGCTGTTTCTGCTGCCGGCATCGCAGACCCGCGACAAGGACAATTTGACGCCCGAGGGTGTCGAGCGCGTGATAGACGAGCTGAAGCAGCATTTCGACTGGATCATCTGCGACAGCCCCGCCGGGATCGAGCGCGGCGCCACGCTCGCAATGCGCCACGCGGATATGGCGGTGGTCGTCACCAATCCGGAAGTCTCTTCAGTGCGCGATTCGGATCGAATCATCGGTCTGCTCGACTCGAAGACACTCAAGGCCGAGCGCGGCGAGCGCATGGAAAAGCATCTGCTCCTGACCCGCTACGACGCCAATCGCGCCGAACGTGGCGATATGCTCAAGGTCGACGACGTCCTGGAGATCCTTTCCATTCCGCTTCTCGGCATCATTCCGGAAAGCACCGATGTCCTGCGCGCCTCCAACATCGGCGCGCCCGTTACGCTTGCCGATAGCCGCAGCGCGCCTGCCATGGCTTATTTCGATGCTGCTCGCCGGCTGGCTGGCGAGGTTCTGCCGATCACGATTCCCGGAGAGAAGCGGAACATTTTCGGCAAGATCTTCGGACGGAGGGCCGCATGAACATTTTTCGTTTTTTTGGAAAGCAAAGGACCGCGCCGGCGGCGCGGGAACGTTTGCAACTGCTTCTGGCCCATGAACGCTCGTCAGTGGGCTCGGATCTGGTGTTTCTGCTCCGCGAGGAAATCCTTGCCGTGATAGAAAAGCACGTACAGCTTGACAGAGACAAGGTGCAGGTGAAGATGGATTGCAACGAGCACGTCTCGACCCTGGAAATCGACGTCGAAATTCCGTTGAGCGCAACGGTGCGGGCCGCTTGAGGCGGCTCCTGTAGTCCGGCTGCCAAAAGGGACCTCGCGCTTCCTCAGCAGGCATGGTCCATAGCCCCGTCCTTCGGCTTTCAGCCGAAGGACATTTTGTTCCGGCCGTCGATCCGGCGAGCGCGCGAGTCCAGCTTTCGGTGACCAGTTTCCTTGTCTTGCCGGATATCTTGCTGCGGAGCGATCAGCATCCTTTTCCACCATAACATGTTTGATCGACTGCGTGTCGCAACCAGACAATGTGCCATGATGGGGCATGGCCCGAAATCCTAAGATCGGGTTCACTGAAATTGGAAGCTGCGTAAATTTCGACTTCATGAAATGCAAATAATATTCGATACTTGTGAATAGCGCAGCCAGCTTCTAGGCTGCGGTTCAGGTAAGGGGACGCAGGCAGTTTCCATCGTCACCATCGGAATGTCGTTTGCTTTTTGCGTCATTCCGGTCTCCCGATCTGACGGGGGACGGTGTAGGCAATGGTGCGGCTCGTCTGCTGCCGCCCAAGGGCTAACTTAAGGATTGAAGCAACGTGCTTGCTGTTTCGAAAGAACGACCGCAAACATTTGTCTTCCTCATGCTTTCGTCGCTTCGAAAGGCATTCTTCAGCATCGCCGCCGCAAGTGCGGCGATCAATGTGCTGGCTCTTACCGGCTCGTTCTTCATGCTCCAGGTTTACGATCGGGTCATTCCAGGCCGCAGCCTTCCGACGCTGGCAGGTCTCGCGATCATCGCCGCGACCCTGTTCATATTCCAGGGAACGCTGGAGCTGCTGCGCTCGATGCTGCTTGCGCGCGTCGGCGCATCCCTCGATGAGCGGATGAACCGGAAGGTCTTCGGCTCGCTCGTTCTTCTGCCGACCAGAGCGCAAACTTCCGACGATGGGCTGCAATCCGTTTGTGATCTGGAGCAGGTCCGCTCGTTTCTGTCCGGAGCGGGGTCGGCGGCGCTGTTCGATCTGCCCTGGATGCCCTTTTATCTGATCCTGTGCTTTCTGTTCCATTTCTGGATCGGCGTCACCGCGCTATGCGGCGCCATCTTGCTGGTTATTCTGACCGTGCTCGCCGAGGTGCTGTCGCATCGGCCGGCGCTGGAAGCCGCCAGATCCTCGGCAGCCCGCTTCAGCTTCGCACAGGCCGCGCGGCGGAACTGGGAAGCCGTGGTCGCCATGGGTTTCAGCGGCCGTCTCACCGAAAAATGGGCGGCGATGAATGAGGAGTATCTCGGAAATCAGCTTGCCGCCAGCAACATTGCCGCCACGCTGACCACGATTGCGAAGATATCGCGGATGATGCTTCAGTCCGGGGTTCTGGCTGTCGGCGCCATTCTTGTCATCGAGCAGCAGGCAACGGGCGGCATCATCATCGCAAGCTCGATCATGGTCACCCGCGCGCTTGCGCCGGTCGAGCTTGCCATCGGACAATGGAAGGGCTTCGTTGCCGCCCGACAAAGTTGGGCGCGTCTCAATAAGCTTTTAAACCTGGTCCCGAACGAACAGTGGGCCGTCGCCTTGCCGCCGCCGCAAAAGGATCTCAGCGTCGAGACTATAAGCCTGACGTCTCCGGGAAGCCGTGATCTCATCCTGCGCAATATATCGTTCAAGGTCACGGCAGGAACGGTGCTGGGTGTCGTCGGCCCGAGCGCTTCGGGGAAATCGTCGCTCGCCAGGGCGATCACCGGATTATGGCCGGTTGCGATCGGCTCGATCAGGCTCGATCAGGCGGCGTTGTCGCAATGGGAACCGAGCGAACTGGGGCAGCATGTCGGATATCTTCCGCAGGATGTCGGCCTGTTCGACGGATCGATCGCCGACAATATTTCCCGCTTCGCCAAGGACATGCGGCCCGAACCGATCATCGCGGCCGCGAAGGCTGCCGGCGTATACGACATGATCGTCAAGCTGCCTGATGGCTTCGACACCGTAATCGGCGAGGGTGGCTCACGACTGTCCGCCGGTCAAAGGCAGCGCATCGCATTGGCGCGTGCTCTTTATGGCGACCCGTTCCTGGTGGTTCTCGACGAGCCGAACTCGAATCTGGATGCCGAGGGGGAGGCGTCCTTGACCAGAGCCTTGCTCGGCGTGCGGGCGCGGGGCGGCATCGCCATCGTCGTGGCGCACAGGCCGAGTGCGCTTGCAGCCGCCGACAAGGTCCTGATCATTGCCAATGGCCAATTGCAGGCATTCGGCCCCAAGGACGAGATACTGGGTACGTCCTCGAAGCCTCCAGGGACCGGGCCGGTCCGGCTGATGATGGCCGGCGAGGATATGAGCGGATGAAGAACACGAGCTTGTCTTCCACCGAACGCGCCATCCGCCGCCTTTCCATGTTCGTGCTGGCGACGATCCTTCTCCTGTTCGGCATCATGGGCGGTCTTGCGGCAGCGACCAAGATCTCGGGAGCGGTCATCTCGTCCGGCACGCTGGTCGTGGATAGCCATGTGAAGCCCGTTCAGCATCTCAAGGGCGGCATCGTCAGCGCGATCAGCGTGAAGAATGGCGACCGCGTCGATGCCGGTCAGGTCTTGATCCGCCTGGACGATACGCAGACCAGGGCCAGCCTCGCCATTTTCAGGAAGCGTCTGAACGAACTTGCCGCGCGAACGGCGCGGTTGGCGGCGGAGCGTGACGGCAAGGACGCAATCGCATTCCCGGCGGATCTGCTGTCCGGTGCCGACAATGGTGACGTGAAGAGCATCTTGACCGGCGAACGGCAGCTCTTCAACGACCGCCTGGCTTCACGACAGGGTCAGAAGTCCCAGCTGCGCGAGAGAATTCAGCAGCTGAAGCAGGAAGTCGAAGGCCTTGTCGCGCAGGAGAAGGGCAAGCGGATCGAGATCGAACTGGTCGGCAAGGAACTTGCCAGCCTCCAGCAATTGCTGGATCAGGGCATTATTTCGGCGACGAAGGTCTATTCGCTGCAGCGGGACAGCGCCCGGCTGACCGGGGAACTGGGCAATCTCGTATCGTCGATCGCGCAAACCAACGGCAAGATAACCGAGACCGAACTCCAGATCATTCAGATCGATAACGACCATGGTTCGGAGGTTTCCGATCAGTTGCGGCAGGCCGAAAGCGATACCGGTCAGTTCTCGGAGCGGTTGATCGCCGTCGAGGACGATCTGAAGCGGATAGACATCAGGGCGCCGCAGGCAGGCATCGTCGATCAGTTGAACGTCCATGCGGCAGGTGCGGTGATCGGGCCGGCGGAAACGATCATGCAGATCGTGCCGGACAAGGACGCGCTTGTCGCCGAGCTGAAGCTCGCGCCGCAGGATATCGATCAGATTGCCGTCGGGCAGGTGGTCGCCTTGCGGTTTTCCGCGTTCAACCAGCGCATCACGCCCGAGCTGAATGGCCGCGTCGACACCATCTCGGCTGATCTGACGACCGATCAGCATTCGGGCCAGAGCTACTATGTCGTTCGCGCCAAAGCGCCGAAGGAGGAATGGGACCGGCTGGGTCAACTGACGCCTTTACCCGGCATGCCGGTGGAGGCCTTCATGCAGACCGGCACGCGAAGCGTTCTCGCCTATTTGACCAAGCCGATGACGGATCAGATCGAACGGGCTTTCAAAGGGGATTGAGACACTCTTTCAAAAGCGTGCCTCATCAGGCTGATGTGGTGGCGGAAAAAACAAGGACGCGGCCGCGATTGTGCACGGCCGCGCCGGGCGCTTAAAGCGCCTTTTATTGCATCATATGTGCCAGTCGGTGGTATGAGTGGACTGTACCGCCGAGGCCGTTTGCGCTGTGTGGTCGTCCAGCGAATAGGCCTTGATATAGTCGATCTTCATTTCCGATCCGTCGTCCTTCAGACTGTCCCCAGGCGTACCTGCAATGCCGCCGACAGCGAGATTGACCAGCATGTACATGGGGCCGTTCATATCGCTCGGCGTGTCGGCATGTGCCACGGCAACATCGTCGAAGTACCAGACGATCTGGTCCTGATCCCAGAGAACGCCATAGGTGTGAAAGCCGTCGGTGCTGGGAACCTGCACCGGAACGGATTCCATCGTGTGCTCGCCCGTCGCGTTCGAGTGAGCCGTTACGTGGACCGTGTTCGGGTCCTGCCCGCGCATTTCCACCACGTCGAGTTCCGGCGGCCAGGAACCATCTTCCGGCAGAAGCCAGAAGGCCGGCCATGCGCCTTGATCATGCGGCATCTCGGCCCGCATTTCGAAATATCCGTAGGTCTGGGAGAACGAAGAGTAGCTGGTTAGAATACCGGAGGTATAATCATGGTCTTCCACGACCGATTTCAGCGCGTTGGGCGTCGCCTCGGCGCTGATCGTCAAAACGCCGTCGGAAACGGAAAACGGATTGGCCGATGCGGTCGGTGCGTAGGATGGGTTGACGTACCATTGCAGCTCGTTATTCAGGCTGCTGCCCTTCTCCGGCGCCCAATGAAATTTCGCTTCCCAAGTGCCTTGCGTCCCGTCGCTGAGGGAAAGCGAGTTGAACTCGTCCGAAAAGGTCTGCGTCAGCGATGAACGATCGAGGCCGAGCTGAAACTGATCCTCATGAAGATCGGCGACGGTCTTGTTGGCGAAAACCAGGCTTTCGCCGTCTCCCAGATCCAGCCGCAAATTGGCGCCTTCCTGGGTCGTGTGACTGGCGACCTGATCGAAAGAGGTCAGTCCGTATTGGTTCAACCGTATCTTGTCGTTATCGCTGAAATCGGTGATCAGGTCGCTGCCATTGCCCTTGCTGATGATGAAGGTGTCAGCTCCGCCGCCACCGGTCAGGACATCGTTGCCGGCCCCGCCATCGATGGTCTGGCTGCCTGAACCACCGGTAATGATATTGTCGGCGTCGTTGCCGTAGGCATGACGGTTATCGCCGGTCACCGTCAGATTCTCGAAATTGTCCGGCAAGGTATAGTCCATCCATGTACTGATGGTATCGACCCCGCCATCGGTCGCTTCATAGGCATGGTTGATGCTGGAATAGAGATAGTAGATATCGTCCCCGGTGCCGCCCGCCATCGTGACGTTGACGGAACTGTCGCCCCACATGGAATCGTTTCCAGCGGTGCCGTAGAGTGTCGGGCCGGAACCCGTGGCGGAGAAGAAACCTGTCGACGTTCCGCTGTAGTAAAGCGGTTGGCCCAGGGCATTGAGAACACTACCGGTCATCGGCAACCTCTTCTGTTGCGTTAGGTTGTCTCCTCCACAAAGCCAACATTCTTTCGCGCCTGTCAGGTGAGATAGGGCCGTGGGCGTTGTCGCCCAGCCCCCTGGTAAAAAAATTTGCATTTCAAGGTGGAAATATTGGCTGCATGCGCGGGTTGCGGGCGGTGTCGACCGAAGTGCGCGCCCGAGGACGGAACAGATTTCCCGTTTTCCGGGCAAGGAGAGATGGTCGTTCCTTTTAATCTACTATTTTAATAGACAATATTCGCTCATTGGAAAGCTTGTTCGAAGCTCGGAAAGGAATGAGAATGGTTGCCCGCAAACTCGTCGGCATTGCCGGCAGTTTCAATCGCCCGTCTAAGACATACGCCCTCGTGCAGAACGTGGCCGATCTGGCGACCAATCAGTATGGCTTTTCCAGCAGGATCTACGATCTGCACGATGTCGGCCCGTCGCTCGGTGCGGCCCAATGGCGCAAGGATCTGGACGATCAGGCGAAGCGGGTGATCGAGGATATCGTCGCGTCCGATGTGCTTGTCATCGGCTCACCCACTTATAAGGGATCCTATCCCGGCCTCTTCAAGCACCTCATCGATCTCATCGACCCGCACGAACTGCGCGCAAAGCCGATCATCATCACGGCGACGGGCGGCGGCGATCGGCACGCGCTGATGGTCGAACATCAGCTTCGGCCGCTCTTCGGCTTCTTCATGGCCCATACGTTGCCGACGGCCGTCTATGCCTCGGACCGCGACTTCACGGATTACAAGGTTTCGTCCGAGCCGCTTTCCAAGCGGATCGACGAAGTGATCGGCGAGCTTGCGGCGTTCTTCCCTGGTGCGACCGCGCTGCTTGCCGCAGCCGAGTGACCGATCGGCGGATAGCTTCGTGCTTTACATGAGGAAATAGGACCAACGAGCTGGAGGATAGCATGAAATTCGATGTCATCACTCGCTTGAAGACAGCTTTAGGCCAATTATGGCTTCATTGGACGGATGAGCCCATCCAGCCGATCGAGAGAACGATAGCCGACGACGACGATCGGGAGCAATCGGCGCGCGATTACGAGCTCTACTTTTGGTGCTCCACCCCGGTGGCATGGTATTGAAAGGAGCGTGCAATGGCTCTGGCTTTCGATCTCCGGCGACCGGTTGCAAGATTCGTCTCGAGTGACATTCGATCCCGTCTTGTTCGGAGTGTAGAAGTTTGCTCCGTAGCCTCCTCCTTCATATTTTTGTTCGCGCTCGTGTTGGGGGTCTTCTGATGACCGTTTCTGTGCAACGCTGCCTGTTCGAGCAGGATGCAACCGGCACTCGGCATCGATTGTCTCTGATCGAAAGAGCGGGGGCGCGATGAGCAGGGTGCTGATATTGCCGGGCCTGTTCGGATCGGGGGAAGGGCACTGGCAGCGCTATTGGCTGCAGGATCATCCGGACGGCCAAGTGGTGGATCAGGACGACTGGGATCATCCCAACCTCCGTGACTGGATGGAGAGGCTTGAGACGGCGCTGGAGGATGCGGGCGAAGCCTATATCGTTGCCCATAGCCTCGGCTGCCTGCTTGCCGCCCGACTGGCGAGCAGGCCGGCTGCACGGCGGGTCAAGGGTGCGCTGCTTGTCGCGCCCTGCGATCTCCCGGCGACGGAGACGTTGCATGCGGGACATGTCTCTTTCGGCACCATGCCCACCGAAACCCTGCCATTTCCCAGCATGACGATCGGCAGCCTGAACGACATATACATGACGCTCGACCGCCTTACGATGTTCGGGCGCCTTTGGAACTCCGACATCAAAAATATCGGTATGGCGGGCCATATCAATGTTGCAAGCGGCTTCGGGCGTTGGCCGAGTGGCTATGCCCTGCTGGAGACGCTGAAGGCGCGCGCAAGGCACCGCAGACCGCATGTTTTTCCGTCTGCGACCGCCGCGACCGCGTGAGGAGACTTTCCTTTGAAAGCATTCACCGTCATTCTACGGCGGAGTTCTTTTGCCCAATGTTCGTCGCAGGTCATTTGACAGCGACGACCCTATGTTTGGAGGACCGATCATGAGCCTGCGTATCAACGATATCGCACCCGATTTTACCGCCGACACGTCCCAGGGACAGATCCAGTTCCACGACTGGATCGGCAACGGCTGGGCGGTGCTTTTCTCGCACCCCAAGAATTTCACGCCGGTCTGCACGACCGAGCTCGGGGCGATGGCGGGCCTTGAGCAGGAATTCGCAAAGCGGGGCGTCAAGATCATCGGCATTTCCGTCGATCCGGTCGAAAGCCACGGCAAATGGAAAAGCGACATCAAGACCGCCACAGGTTTCGATGTCGAATATCCGCTGATCGGCGACAAGGATCTCAAGGTTGCCAAGCTCTATGACATGCTGCCGGCCGGCGCGGGCGAAAGCTCTGACGGGCGCACGCCCGCCGACAACGCCACCGTGCGCTCTGTCTTCATCATCGGGCCTGACAAGAAGATCAAACTGATCCTCACCTATCCGATGACGACGGGCCGCAACTTCAACGAAATCCTCCGCGCCATCGATTCCATCCAGCTGACGGCCAAACACCAGGTCGCAACGCCGGCGAACTGGCAGCAGGGCGATGATGTCATCATCACCGCCGCAGTATCCAACGAGGACGCCATCAGCCGCTTCGGCTCGTTCGACACCGTGCTGCCCTATCTGCGGAAGACGAAGCAGCCGGCGATCTGAGCACGCGGTATTCGGGGACGCCGGTACGAACCGAAGCGGCGTCCCGTCTGCCGGTCAATCCAAGTGGCGCATGTCGCAGGCAACAGGCTCTGTGAAGACATGCCCGATGATTTTGCCGTCATCCCGTTTGATGTGGCAGTGCATGCCCGCGGCCTCCGCGCCGCAATGGGTCAGCTCAATGCACAGCGGCTCGCCGGGGCGGATATTGCCCGAAAAGAATACCTCCCGTCGCCTGATCACAGGCCTCCGGTCCGGAAACCAGCCATCGAAAGCGCGGCTCGCCAAGGCCTGGAACTCGGCGAAATAGAAAAGCCCGGCGCCGTTGAATTCCTGCGATGGATCGGGTCTGAAACGGAAGCTCCGCAAAGCTTTGCCATCGTTCAAATCAAGCCCGAAATATGTATCGAGGGTGCCGCTGCGCAACATCGCGGCGGTCTGTGCCAGCACATTGCTCTTGAAGCCCGCCAGCGGCGGACCGGGCAGGGGAACCCTGGCAATGGAATGATTGTCGGCCTCCCTCGTCCGGCAGACGAAGGTCGAAATCAACTCCGCCTCGCAGATTGCCATGCCACGGACCGAGAGCCGGTGATGGGTGGAAACCTGCGTACGAGAGATCGGGGTGAGCATCGAGCGGATGGTCAATATGTCATTGGCACGAACAGTCTCGAACTGCGCCTCGCTCAAAGACGATGCGCAGATTGCGGCATAGGCTTCCTTACCATCGGCGGTGCGGAAGTCGGCATTCTCCATGCCAAGCTGACGGGCAAGCATCAGCCAATGGCGATGACCGAGCTCCTTCATAAGCCAGGTCTCGGAAAGACCGTAAGGTGTGAGATGCGGCATGCCGAGAAGGATATGCGGCTCCAGAGCGCGCTCGATAAGATCGCGTGCGGAAAGATCCGGTGGATGGAAGTCAAGCAAGGTTGCGTTCATGGCCTAGCTGTTTGCCGCCTGCTTCAACTGCGGGCGGCCGGCTTCGAGCCGGTTGGCCAGATGGCCGACGACATGTTCCGCATCCTTGCCGACGGCAAGAAAACGACCCGATCCCCAGGTCCAGAGCCAGGGGAGGCCGAGTACGTAGACGCCGTCAATGCCGGTGACGCCGCGCCGTTGCACCGGGTAGCCGGTGCCATCAAAGATCGGCAGGCCGATGAAGGACCAATCGGGGCTGAAGCCCGTTGCCCAGATGACGGAGGTTACGCCTTCTGCCCTCAGATCGAGATTCGCCGGTTCCGTCTCCGGCTCCCAGAGCGGCGCATAAGGGCTGCCGGCGGGCGCATCGATACCTTTCTCGGCGATATAGCGGTCGATCAGTGCGTTGATACCGTTATAAACCCGGTCGGCGCCGTCGAGATTGGTCTTGAGGTTCTGTTCGAACAGCATTTTTCCACCGGCGACCCCCTCCATGCGGCCATAGAGCGCCATGCCCTCCAGCGCGAATTTGCGCAGATCGATGTCGCGTCCACCGTCGCGGCCGGTGAGATAATGGTTGGTGTCATGCTTCTTCTTGGTCATGCCATCATGCTCGATGGTGATGTCGTACTGGCCGACATCGGCGAGCCAGTCGACCACATCGCGGCCACGATAAAAGCGGGCGCAGCGCGGCGCATTGCCGGTGACCATATGAACCTTGCGGCCGGCGAGATGGAGGTCTTCGGCGATCTGGCAGCCGGATTGACCCGAGCCGACGACGACGACCGCACCCTCGGGCAGTTGGTCCGGATTGCGGTAGCCGGCGGTGTGGAGTTGCAGGATATCGTCCGGCAACCGTTCGGCGGCGCGGGGAATGGCTGGTTCGCTGTAAAGGCTGGTGGCGATGACGACGCTGTCGGCGGTTACCGTTCCGGCCGAGGTTTCGATCCTGAAGAGGTCGCCGGCTTTTTCCAAGGAGGTGACGCTGGTGCCTTCCAGTACCGGCGCATTCACCTTGCGCACGAAGCGGTCGACATAGGCGATGATCTCGTCCTTGACCATGAAGCCGTGCGGATCGTTGCCGTCATAGGGATGGTCGGGAAGCTGGCATTGCCAGTTCGGCGTTACCAGGCAGAAAGCGTCCCAGCGCTCGTTCTTCCATTTGTGGGCCACGGTCTTCTTTTCGAAGACGACATGGTCGACGCCGTGCTTCTGAAGATAGTGGCTGGCCGAGAGGCCGGCCTGGCCGCCGCCGATGACAACGGCGCTATAGTGCGGCTTGAGGGGGAGAGTGCTCATCGGAATTCCTTTCACAGAATGAAGCTTTCGCAGCGCACGCGCGCGTCGGCATCGGACAGAAACAGGGCGCCCGCCTCTTCGATGCGGGCGAGTTGGCCGCGGGCAAGCGAGCAGGGATAGCCGTATTTCGCCTCGACGCGATCGCTGGCGATCGTCAGCGCCTTGCGGCTGCGGTCGAGAAAATCGCGCACCGGGTAGGTTTCGCCTTCCGTGAAAAAATCCCTGATGACCAGCGAGGGCGAATAGCAAGTCTCCTCACGGCCATCCGGCCAGGCGATGACGAAGCGCATTTCAGGCATGGGCAGGCTCCTTCAATGTCTTGTAGGCGGAGAGATGAGCGGCGGCGGTGCGGTGCCAGCTATGCCAGGCGGCAATTTCGAGGCCTCGCGAGGTCAATCGTTTGCGGACCGGCGGCATCAGTGAGATCGCCATCGCCTCGGCGATCGAGGCCGGATGAATGGGATCGCACCAGACCGCATCGTCGGCCGAGAGATATTCGGTAAATGGCGCGATGGAGGAAACGACGACCGGGACACCACTCGCCATTGCTTCCAGCACGACGAGGCCAAAGCCTTCCTTCACCGAAGCGAAGACCAGCGTATCGGCAAGGCGATAAAGCGCCGGCATATCCTCGTCGGCAACGGTGCCGAGGATATGGACGGCAGCGGCATGCTCCCCGAGCGAAGCAAGTGCTGCGCGGAACTCTCCCTGATAGCCGCGATGGTCGAGCAACGACGCACCGCCGGCGATGACGAATTGCGCATCGGGGCGGATGGCGCGCATCTGGCGGAAGGCTTCGAGCATGCCGAGCGTGTTCTTGCGAGCCTCGATGCCGCCGACGGCGAGGAAGACCGGTCCTTCCGGCAGTGTCAGTTTCCGGCGCAGGTCGCCGCCGCTGACGCCAGGGGAGAAGCGATTGATATCGACCCCGTTTCCGACGAGCGTGGACGCAATCCCGCGCGTCTCTTTCAGCTTCTTTTGCCATAAGGCGCTGACGGTGAAGAAGAGATCGGCTTTGTCGATCGAGCGGTCCTGCAACTCCATCAGCCGCGGATCGGAGAACTGGTCGATATGGTGCACGGTACGCGCGAAGGCGGGGATCACGCCATGCTCCTTCAACGTCGCCAGCGCATTGCCGGAAATGCCGTCATGGGCATGGAAAATATCGAAGCCGCGCGCCGCCGGGCTTTCGAAATGCCTGACGTAGTCGCCGATCCGCTGCTCGACCATGGCGGTCATATCCGCTGATGCCGGTTCGACCGGAATGCAGACGGCGCCGCAAGCGGGCTTGCGGAAGAATCCGGTACCTTTCGCATCCGGTGCATGCAGCACGACCTCATGGCCGAGCACCGTCAGCGCCTCGGAAAGCTGCATGGCATGCACGACGCCGCCACGCGGATTGGTGGAGTGTGAGAGCATGGCGATGCGGAGCGAACGGCTCATGCGGCACCCTCCCGTCTACCAAGCTGGAGAAGCGGCGTCTCCGTATGATCGCGGATTACGGCGCGCTCGGTGCCGTCGGTGATCGCGACCGTGCTTCCAGCGACGATCCGGGCGATCGTGGCGGCGCTGATGTTGCGGTTGGTGAAGCGGCGAATGACATCGTCTGCTTTTCCCGGCGAAACGGAGATGAGATAGCCGAAGCTTGGGAAGGTGGCGAGCCAGCGGTCGAGCGTCACACCGTCAGGCAACGGAATGGCGGAGACGTCGATTTCGATGCCGACGCCTGAGCATTCGGCCAGCATGATCGCCGTGCCGACGATGCCTCCCTGGCTGATGTCCTTGGCTGCGAGCGCAAGCCCGGCCTCGGCGATCTCGGGCAGGATTTCAAGGTCGGTGCGCAATCGTGCCGAGGGTGCATCCGTTGCCGCTTCCCAGTTGTTGAAGGGCTCGCGATAACGGCCGCGATGATCGATGGCGGCGATCAATACATCGCCAGGTCTCGCGTCGAAACTGGTCAGAAGCCTGCTTGCCCGCCCGAGGATGGCGACGGAAAGCTGGCTGCGATCGGTGCGGATATTCGTATGGCCGCCGACGATGGGCACGCCGAAAGTCCTCGCCGCTGCCCGCATGCCTTCCAACACAGGCGCAGCGCCTGCCTCGCCATTGGCCCAGACGGCATCGACCACTGCGATAGGCCGCCCACCCATGGCGGCGATATCGGAGATGTTGACCATCACCCCGCACCAGCCGGCGAACCAGGGGTCGGCGGCGACGAATTCATTGATGAAGCCCTCGATGGCAAAGAGCAGGTAGCCATCGCCATCGGGAAGGGCCGCGCAATCGTCACCCACGGCAACCGGCTGGCCGATAAGGCCGAGACTGGCGGCAACCGTGCCGATATCCGCCTTGGCGGCGATGCCGCTCGAGGCAATCAGCTTGTCGGCCAGCGCCTTGATGTCGATCGGCCCGACCATTACGCGGCCTTCTTCGGCAGGGCGATGAGGCCAGCTTCCGGCGTCGCGCAGGGCGGATAAAAGGCAAGGTCCGCTTTCATCTTGAGATGCGGCTTGCCGTAGATCTCGAATTCCTCGATCACGTCCCAGTGCAGCCGGCGGAAGAGCAAGCCGTTCTGCACCTGCACATTGGCAAGGAAGGTGTGGCAGCCCATGGCGTTGGCCGAGGAGACGGCGAGCTTGATCAGCGTCGTTCCGAGCGCGCCGATCTTGCGGAAATCCTCATGCACCGCGAGCCGCGAGCCCCACCAGAGACCCGGTTCGGGTTGATGGATGCGCACTGTGCCGACCAGCCTGTCGGCGGCAATGCCCATCATCGACAGCGCCACGATCGAGATCGCGTGATCGTCGATTGCGTCGCGGTCGTCGTCTTTGAAGATGCCTTGCTCCTCGCAGAAGACGGCGCGGCGAAGCGCGTGGGCTTGTCGCCGTTCCCAGTCGGAGGTGGCGAACTTCACCTGGAATTCGCTGGCGCTATAGGGGGCGAAGGGTTCGATGATCATTTCGTCAGCGTCCTTTCATAGGTGGAAAGGGCGGAGCACGCTCCGCATTTGCCACAGCCGGCCTTGATGTCGATGGCCTTCAGGCCACTGTCCACCAGCATCTTCGAGAGCGGCCCGAGGATCGAGTGCATGAAATCCGGTTTCGGAGCCGGATGGCTTTCGAGCGGCGTCCCGGAGATCGGGACGAAGGGCACGACGAAGGGATAGACGCCGAGGGCCACCAGCTTTTCGCAGATATCGAGAATGGCGTCGCGCGTGTCGCCGAGACCGGCGAGAATATAGGTGGAGACCTGACCCCGGCCGAAGACGTCCACCGCCGCCTTGAAGGAGCGCATGTATTTCTCGATCGGTACCTGCGCCTTGCCCGGCATGATGCGGGCGCGGATTTCCGGGGTGACGACTTCGAGATGCATGCCGAGCGCGTCAACGCCTGCTTCCTTCATGCGCGAGAACCAGATGTCGTCTTCCGGCGGTTCGCATTGCGCCTGGATCGGCAGCTCGACGGCCGCCTTGATAGCGCGTGCGCTTTCGGCAAGGACGGCTGCACCACGGTCGTCGCCCTTCGGCGTGCCCGTCGTCATCACCATATGCTTGACCCCGTCGAGTTCGACGGCGGCCTTCGCCACCTCGGCAAGCTGCTCCGGCGTCTTGTGGGCAACGGTACGGCCTGCAGCCAGGGACTGACCGATGGCGCAGAACTGACAGGTCTTGGTGCGGCTCTGATAGCGGATGCAGGTCTGGAGAACGGTGGTCGCAAGCACGTCGCGGCCATGCAGCACGGCGATCTGCGAATAGGGAACGCCATCCGCCGTCGAGCGCTCGTAGAAGCGCGGGCGCAGCGGGAAGGAGACTTCGCCGAGCACGCGGCCGTCGCGGCTGATGCGGCTTTTGCCGCTCTCGTCCGGCTTCTCGACCAGATAGGGGCTTTCGAAGGCGGGCGCGGTGTGCACCGGCACCATGACCGTCATGCCGTCGATCGTCAGCGCCTTGTGGTCGGAAGGGCCGGCGCCGCCACGGCGGCTTTCATGTCCCGCCTTCGGATCAACGAGCCGGGCTCCGAAGGACTGCAACTCGTTGATCAGGGTCTCGGTCGGAAGACGTGTCTGGTTCTCCATCGGTCTTGATCCTTGTTTCTGCTGTTTGGAAAGAGTGTTGGGAGGCGACCATCGGCCGGGTCTCGCTGGTGTCGATGACGAGATGCAGCAATTCGGGGCGGGCATAGTGGCCGACCGAGTCCATCATCCGCTTGCGCTTGACGATCAGGCTCATGTCGAGATCGGCGATGAGGATGCCTTCGCCCTCGGTGATCGGCGGGGCGAGATGCTTGCCCTCGGGGGAGATGATTGCCGTCATGCAGCCGCCGCGCAGCGCCTTCTGCAGACCTTGATCGGGCGTGATCGAAACGATCTGTTCGTCCGTCAGCCATCCGGTGGCATTGACGACGAAGCAGCCGCTTTCGAGCGCGTGATGGCGGATCGTCACCTCCATCTGCTCGGCGAAGATCGGACCAACCATCGAGCCCGGAAACTGGGCGATGTGGATTTCCTCGTGCTGGGCCATCAGCGCGTAGCGGGCCAGCGGATTGTAATGTTCCCAGCAGGCGAGAGCGCCGAGCCGTCCGATGGCGCTGTCGACGACCTTGAGGCCGGAGGCGTCGCCCTGGCCCCAGATCATCCGCTCATGGAAGGTCGGGGTGATCTTGCGGCGCTTCAGGAGGAGTTTGCCGTCGGCATCGAACAGAAGCTGGGTGTTGTAGAGCGAGCCGTGGTCGCGCTCGTTGACACCGAGCGCCACGACGATGCCGTGCTCACGCGCCGCAGCGGCAACCGCCTCCGTCGTCGCGCTTGGAACGGTGACGGCTTCTTCGTAAAGGCGAACGTGTTCACGGCCCGACAGAACCGGCGGCAGCACGAAGGAGAAATAGGGATACCAGGGAACGAACGTCTCGGGAAAGACGATGAGCTCCGCCCCCTTGGCTGCGGCTTCGCGAATGGTCTCCAGCACGCGCGCCAGCGTCTTCTCGCGCGAGGTGAGATCCGGCGCGATCTGAGCGGCGGCGGCCCGGACGACGGGTTTTTTCTCCATGACGAAATCCTTCCATTGATTGGAAGAGGCGGAGGAGAGCCTCCGCCTCTTGGGCCGTCAGAGCGTCCAGGTGTCGAGGATGAAGGCGCCGTCGCGGCGGTGGAGCAGGATGAGGTCGAGCACGTCGAGCGGGCTGATCGGCTTGATGCCGGGGATCAGCGACGGTTCACCGTGGCCATAGAGCGCCTGCAGCGCGAACCGGCAGGCATAGACCTTGCCGCCTTCGTCCATGAAACCGGTGAGCTGGTTATTGAAGTTGAGATGGCCGGGGAAGGCTTCGTCTCCGAGTTTGGGGAAGCCGCGCTGGACGCCAAGCGTGACGCCGGGGCCATAGAGCAGGACGGAGGTCTCGAAGCCCTTGCGCTTCAACCGCTTTGCCTGCAGCAGATTGACGAAGCCGATCGAGCCTTCGAAGGCGACGGTATGGAAAGTGATGAGGGCTTTCTCGCCCGGCTTGGCCTGGACGTCTTCGAAAACCTTTTCCTCGTAATCGACGAAGAAGTCGCCCTTTTCATGGGCTGGCTTGGTAACTGCGGGCATCTGCGGCTCCTGTCGTTGAAACTACCCTGTGTCGGGGACAACGATGGATTTGCAAGGGCCGTGCCAGATTGAATGTGCTCAAATAACAGTCAAAACGGAATAATTTCCATTCAATTATGCAATCAATTTCTCGCCTGATTGAAAGCTCTGCTCAAACGAGCCGCAAATCGCCGCTAAATATTAAAGCATCAAAGCACGAATTTGATGCAGTCAATATATCGTCAATTTTGCTCAATCGTCGAGAATCCGGTGAAAATTCCCTTTCAAAGGCTAGATATCGCCCGCTTGCAAGAAATCTCGTGACAAAGGATGAATGCAACAATATACGGTCAATAGGACCGATAGAGAATGATTGAATATGCTAGACTGGTTTCCCGATCTTTCCCGCAGCAGCAGCCCGCGCTACATCGCGATAGCCGATGTGATCCAGATGGACATCAAGAGCGGGCGCCTTATCCCCGGCGACCGGCTACCGCCGCAGCGCGACCTTGCCAAGAAGCTGGATATCGACTTTACCACGGTCGCCCGCGGCTATGTCGAGGCGCGCAAGCGCGGCCTGGTCGACACGCATGTCGGGCGGGGCACCTTCATCCTACCGCAAGGCGGTGAGGAAAAGGGCTGGAGCCTCGATATGCCGGATCCGAGGCGGATGTCGGCGATCGACCTGACCATGAACATGCCGCCCGAGCCGGACGATCCGGACCTGATCGCCCGGATGCGCTCGGGGCTTGGCGCGGTTGCGACAAGCATGATCCCGCTGCTGCGTTATCAGGGGTTCGGCGGCTCCGTGGTGGATAAGGAGGCTGCGGCTTCCTGGCTCAGCCGTCGCGGGCTCGTGCCATCGCAGGAGCGGATTTTTGTGACGCCCGGTGCGCATCCGGCACTGCTCGCCATTTTGGGCATGCTGGCAAAACCGGGGGAGGCGGTTCTGTCCGAGGCGATCACCTATCCGGGAGTTCGTTCGGTGGCAGCCCAGCTCCGGCTCAATCTTTCCGGCCTGCCGATGGATGAGAACGGCATTCTTCCGGATGCCTTCGCCGATGCCTGCGAACGGATCAAGCCGAAGGCGCTCTATCTTAATCCGACGATCCAGAATCCGACGACGCTGACCATACCGCAGAAGCGCCGCGAAGAAATATGCGCGGTTGCTCGCGCCCATCACGTCCCGATCGTCGAAGACGACGCCTATGGCTTCATTCCGCTGCATGCGCCGGCTCCGCTCGCTGCGATGGCCCCGGACATTACCTGGCATATCGGCGGTCTTGCCAAATGTATCGGCGCCGGCCTGAGGCTCGCCTATGTCGTCGCTCCCGATACGAAAGCCGCGTGGCCGTTCGTCAGCGCCATGCGGGCGAACAATGTGATGGCGTCGCCCCTGACGGTAGCGCTGGCGACGCGCTGGGTCGAGGACGGCACGGCCGATGCGATCCTCCGGTTCATCCGCAATGAAGCGGCTGCGCGGCAGGACATGGCTGCGGCCATTCTGCCGAAGGGCAGTTTTAAGGCCGATCCGATTGCCTTCAACATCTGGCTGCCGCTGCCCAACGGGTGGACCCGCTCCACGTTCGGCAGCCACATGCGGTCCCTGGGGATCGGTGTCGTTGCGAGCGACGCCTTTACGGTGGAAGGGCCTGCGCCGGAAGCGGTCCGCGTCTGTTTCGGCGGGCCGATCACGCGGGAAAAGCTGAAGGGCGCGCTGGAATTCATGGCGCATGCGCTCGAAGGCCCGCCGGAGATGGCATCTGCATTCTTCTGAACCGCGGCGTTGTGCTCTTCACAGCCTGACATTGTCACGCAGGAAATCGAGAAGCGCCCGCACGCGCGCCGGCAGGGGGCCTCCCTGGCCGATATGGACGGCATAGAATTCCTCGACATCGCCCGGATTTATCTCTTCGAGCACGGCCACCAGGCGGCCAGCCTCGATATCCGTCTTGACCGTGAAAGCGGGAAGCCGCGCCAGGCCGGCGCCCGCGAGCGCAAGATGACGCATGGCCTCGCCGTCGCCGACCTGCAGGCCCGGCGTCACCGGGATCGTCACCGTCTTGCCTCCGCTTAACACGGGCCAACCTTCTACGGCGCGCGTATAGGCAAAGCCGATGCGGCAATGCCTCTGGAGTTCGTCGATCGATCTTGGCGCACCACGGCGTCGGAGATAATCGGGCGAGGCGGCGATGATCTTGCGGGTCATGCCGAGCTTGCGGGCGGTCAGGCTGGAGGTCTTGAGCGGACCGGTGCGGATCGCGATATCGGCCCGCTCCTCCATCAAATCCACGACCCTGTCGGTATGAACGATATCGAGCGAGATGGCAGGATACAGTGCCATGAAGGACGGAATGAGCGGCGCCAGGACATGGTTGCCGAAGGAACCACTGATATTGATGCGGATAGGTCCTGCGGCCTGCTCGCCCGCCGAAGCATAGCGCTCGGCCTCGGCGATGTCGGCAAGGATCGCCACGCTGCGCTCATAAAAGGCGCATCCTTCCGGCGTCAGTTGCAGCCGCCGTGTCGAGCGGTTGACGAGCCGCGTGCCAAGTCGCGCTTCAAGGCGGGCGACCAGCTTGCTGACGGCGGATGGCGTCATGCGGCAGGCCGTCGCCGCGGCGGTGAAGCCGCCGAGCTCGACGGCGCGCACGAAGACTTCCATCTCGCCGGAACGATTGATGTCCTGTCGGCTCATGATGAATTCAAATCACAAATGAGTTTCTATCAGGCAATCTATATCATGCTGGTCGGAGCGTCTATCTCAGTTGAAACGACAGGAGACGGATCCATGGAATACAGAAATCTCGGCGCATCGGGTCTGAGGGTGCCGGTGTTGAGCTTTGGGGCCGGCACTTTCGGCGGCAGCGGGCCGCTGTTCGGCGCCTGGGGGACAACCGATGCGATGGAAGCACGCCGTCTCGTCGACATTTGCCTGGAGGCGGGCGTCAATCTCTTCGACACGGCGGATGTCTATTCCGCCGGCGCATCCGAAGACGTGCTCGGCCAGGCGATCCGGGGCCGGCGCGATGCCGTCCTGATCTCGACCAAGACGGCGCTTCCAATGGGCGACGGCCCTGCTGACTGGGGCGCGTCGCGCTCCCGGCTGATCAGATCCGTCGACGATGCGCTGCGCCGTCTCGGCACCGACTACATCGACCTGCTGCAACTGCACGCCTTCGATGCCTCGACGCCGATCGAGGAGGTGCTTTCCACGCTCGACGGTCTCGTGACAGCAGGAAAGCTCCGCTATGTCGGCGCCTCCAACTTCGCCGGCTGGGAGCTGATGAAGTCGCTGGCTGTCTCGGAGAAGCACGCCTATCCCCGTTATGTCGCCCATCAAGTCTACTACTCGCTTGCCGGCCGTGACTATGAATGGGAGTTGATGCCGCTTGCCGCCGATCAGAATGTCGGTGCGCTCGTCTGGAGCCCGCTCGCCTGGGGTCGGCTGACCGGCAAGATCCGCCGTGGTCAGCCTCTTCCGGAAAAAAGCCGCCTGCACGAGACGGCTGCCTATGGCCCGCCGGTGGATGACGAAAAGCTCTTCGATATCGTCGACGTGCTTGACGATATCGCGGCCGAGACAGGCAAAACAGTGCCGCAGATCGCCATCAATTGGCTCACAAACCGCCCGACCGTCTCAAGCGTCATCATCGGCGCGCGGAACGAGGAGCAGCTTCGGCAGAACCTAGGAGCAGTCGGCTGGTCGCTATCGAAGGAGCAGATCGGCAAGCTCGACAGGGTCAGCGTTATGGCGTCGCCCTATCCATATTTTCCCTATAGGAATCAGGAAGGATTTTCCAAGCTGAATCCGCCGCTTACATGATCTGTGTGATGTTGTTGCTTTAAATTATCCTGCTTAAATAAGCTATTGATATAACTTTATTTAAGGTAAGATCATCAACGACTGTTCCTATGGGTTCTCACCGCGTCACCGAACGTTTGGAACAGGGCGCGGTTCACGGGATTGGTTTGCGGATCATGCTCGGCGTGCCATTGCACGCCGAGCGCAAACGCCTGAGCATCCTTGAAGCGGATCGCTTCGATCGTGCCATCCTCGGCGATGCCCTCCGCAACCACCTGTTCGCCAAGCTCAAGCACGCCCTGTCCATGCAGGGAGTTCACGCGGATCATATCCCGGCCGAAAATGCGTGCGAATATTCCGTCCGGCACGAGCCGAACATCGTGGCGATCGGCAAAAACCACCTCCAGATCGGGGTGGATTTCGCCGTTCTCCAAACGGGGCATCCGGTGGTTCATGCGTCCCGGCAACTCGCGAATTTCCGGATGCAGCGAGCCGCCGGCGGCCACATTCATCTCCTGGAAGCCGCGGCATATGCCGAAGATGGGCAGGCCGCGTGCGACGCAGGCCCTGATCAATGGCAGGGCGACGGCGTCCCGATCCTCGTCATACGGCTCGTGTTTGGGATGAGGCTCGGTGTTGAAGTGGCTGGGATGCACATTGGCCCTGGCGCCCGTCAGCAGCACGCCGTCGACGGCGGCCAATAGATCCGGAATGTCGGTGAGGCTCGGGCTGCCGGCGAACATCAGCGGCAATGCGCCGGCGACTTCGGTTATGGCCCGCAGATTGTTATCTCCGACAATCTGGGCGGGGAAGCGGCTCTCCACAAGGCGGGCGTTCCCGATGACGCCGATCACGGGTCTCGTCATTCTCTGGTCTCACCTTCAAGCCGCAACGCCGGCGGCTCGTGTTAATGGGCCTCTCTCTCGTCATAATGGATAGCTCCTGCGTGAATGAGGGCGCA
>DASWOH010000059.1:0-4493 GCA_036398815.1 Rhizobium sp.
GGCCATCTGCAAAGCCTGTCCGGCAAGACCCACCGCCTGAACAGCGCCATCGCGCTGGCGCTGAATGGCGACATCATATGGGAGCATGTGTCCCACGCTGAACTGACCATGCGCGCTCTCTCCGCCGATTTCATCCATCGTCACCTGACCCGCGTCGGCGACAAGGCATTATCGAGTGTCGGCGCCTATCAGCTCGAAGGGGAGGGTATCCAGCTCTTCTCGAAAATCGATGGCGATTATTTCACCATTCTCGGGTTGCCGATGCTGCCGCTCCTGCAAAAACTTCGCGAATTGGGGGCGATCGATGGGTGATTCACGTGAAACACACGGCCTGAATGCCTTCGTCACGGGCTATCCCGTCAAGCATTCACGCTCCCCGTTGATCCATGGTTATTGGCTGCGCACGCTCGATCTTGCAGGCAGCTATCGCGCTGTCGAAGTGACTCCGGACGGCTTTCCGGCGTTTATCGCGGCCTTGAAGGATCGGTCGAGCGGCTTCGTCGGCGGCAATGTGACGATTCCGCACAAGGAGATCGCATTCAAGCTGGCGGATCGGCCGGATGAATTGTCCGAGGAACTCGGTGCGTCGAACACGCTTTGGCTACAGGATGGGCTATTGCACGCGACCAACACCGACGGCCGCGGCTTCACGGCCAATCTCGACGAGCGCCATCCCGGCTGGGACCGCACCGGCCGGGCGGTGATCCTTGGCGCCGGCGGCGCCAGCCGCGCCGTCATTCAGGCGGTGCGTGACCGCGGCGTCAACGAGATCCATGTCGTCAACCGTACCGTCCAGCGGGCGCGGGAATTGTCCGATCGTTTCGGTGCGCATGTTCATGCCCATCCCATGGCAGCCTTGGATGAGGTGATGCGGAGCGCCGGCCTCTTCGTCAACACGACCTCGCTCGGCATGGAAAACGAGGTCGCGCCGACAATCGATTTTTCGCCGCTCGCTGAAAACGCTGTCGTTACCGACATCGTCTATGTACCGTTGAAAACCCCGTTGCTGGCTCAGGCCGAGGAACAGGGCTTTGCCATTGTCGATGGCCTCGGCATGCTGCTGTATCAGGCTGTGCCGGGTTTCGAAAAATGGTTCGGCACGCATCCCGTGGTCGATGAGGTTCTGCGGGCTCTGATTATCGCCGATATGGACAAGCACCGATGATTCGTGTTGGCCTCACCGGTTCGATCGGCATGGGAAAATCGACATCGGGCAAGCTGTTTGCCGAGGCCGGCATCCCTGTCAACGATGCCGATGCGGTGGTGCATGATCTTTACAGTGGTGAAGCCGTCCCATTGATCGAGGCCGCTTTTCCGGGGACGACGAAGAATGGAGCCGTCGACCGGCAGGAGCTAGGCCGTAAGCTTGCCGCCAATCCCTCCGGTTTCAAGCGGCTGGAGGCCATCGTTCATCCGCTGGTGCGGCAGCGCGAACGGATGTTTCTGGATCGCCAGCTTGCCGTGGGCGCCGATATCGTCGTGCTCGATATTCCGCTGCTGTTCGAGACCGGTGCGGATAGAAGGGTCGACAAGATCGTCGTCGTCAGCTGCGATCCACAGATTCAGAGAGAAAGAGTGCTTGCCCGGCCCGGCATGACGGAGGAAAAATTCAATATGATTCTCTCCCGTCAGACGCCGGATGCGGAGAAACGTGCTCGGGCCGATTATATCGTCGATACCAGCCATAGCATCGACGCGACGCGGGAGCAGATAAGAGAGATCATAGCGGACCTCCGGCAACCGCCGGCGAACGAAGAACCCACAGGCGGAGAGCCCTGACATGCGCGAAATCATCTTCGATACGGAAACCACCGGGCTCGACAACAGGACGGACCGCATCATCGAAATCGGCGGCATCGAGCTCTTCAACCACTTTCCGACCGGCAAGACCATCCATCTCTATATCAATCCCGGCGACCGCAAGGTTCATCCGGACGCACTGGCTGTGCACGGCATCACCGACGAGTCCCTGAAGGACAAGCCGCCCTTTGCCGATGTCGCCGATGAGATTCTTGCCTTTTTCGAAGGCGCCAAGTGGATCGCCCACAACGCCACCTTCGACATGGGCTTCGTCAATGCCGAATTCGCCCGGCTCGGACGGCCGCCGATCCTGCCCGACATGGTGATCGATACGCTGGCCATGGCGCGGCGCAAGCATCCGATGGGTCCGAACTCGCTGGATGCGCTCTGCCGGCGCTACGGCATCGACAATTCCCACCGCACCCGCCACGGCGCGCTTCTCGACTCCGAACTGCTCGCCGAAGTCTATATCGAAATGATCGGCGGCCGGCAGACGGCGCTCGGGCTCGGCAGCAGCAACGGCCAATCCGCGCGATCCCGCCAGAGCGACGACGCGGAAGAGGTCGTCGCGGATATTCTGGCGCGGCCTCAGCCCTTGCCGGGTAGGCTGAGCGAGGCTGAAGAGACCGCTCACGCCGCCCTGGTTGCCAAGCTCGGCGAAAAGGGCATCTGGTCGAAATACCGCGCCTCGAACTGAGGAAGTATCTCAAGCGCCCAAAGGAGTGGCTAGGTTCTGGTTCCCAGAGCAAGCCGGCAGGCCAGCCCCGTGAACACGGTCGCGAGAAGATATTGCGGCAGTTTCGGAAACCGGGGAAATCCGGCAAGGCGGGCGCGGATCTGGCCGCCGACCAGGATCACCGAACCATTCACGAAGAAACCGATCCCGTTCAATATCGTGGCGAGCAGCAGCATCTGCCCGATCATCGATCCGCCCTCGGGGCTGACGAATTGGGGGAACAGGGCAAGGACAAACAGCGCCATTTTCGGGTTGAGAAGATTGGTCGCCAGGCCTTCTGCGAAAATCCGCCTGTTCGAAAGACGCTTCAGCGCCGATGTCGGAGAAAAGCTCGATCCTTCCGAGCGGATCGTTTTATACGCCAGGTAAAGAAGGTAGGCACAGCCGGCCCAACGCACGATCTCATAGGCGATCGGCACGGTCACGAAGAGCTGCGAGAGGCCGAGTGCTGCGGCAAGGGCATGGCAGTATGTGCCAAGCGCTATGCCCGCATAGGTGAGGAACCCCGCGGCCCGCCCCTGGCTGACGCTGCGCGAAGCGATGAGCAGCATATCGGGGCCGGGTGTGGCAGTGAGAACCACGGCGGCGGCGGCGAAAAGTGCAAGTATGGAGAGATCCGGCATACGTCTTCCCTTCGGATGGAGCCGGAATTCCCGTCTAACAAATTTCGCTGGAATGGCAAGTCATGCCTGGCGCGGTCTCCAAACGAAAAATGCCCGGATCAATGTCCGGGCATTTTCATTTCCATCGATGGAGCAAGCCGAAGGCTTAGTTCGGAACAGCCGAGACCTGGGTGCGAGCCTGTTCTTCGGCCATGCGCTGCGTGAACATCTGCGCGAAATCGATCGGGTCGATCATCAGCGGCGGGAAGCCGCCGTTGCGGGTAATGTCGGCGATGATCTGACGGGCGAAGGGGAACAGCAGCCGCGGGCACTCGATGAAGAGCAGCGGCAGCATATGTTCCTGCGGGAAACCGGTGACGCGGAAGACGCCGCCATAGACCAGCTCGGTATGGAAGAGAACCCGGTCACCGTCCTTGGCTTCGGCATTCAGCGTCAGCACGACGTCGAAATCGGAATCCGACAGCGGATTGGCGTTGACGTTGACATTGATGTTGATATCGGGCGCGTTTTCCCGGGCCTGCAGCGAGCGCGGAGCACCTGGATTTTCGAAAGAAAGATCCTTGGTGTATTGAGCAAGGATAGTAAGGTTCGGGCTGGCTGCGCCGTTGCTGTTTTCGTTGGCCATGGGGTTTCCTCTGACGTCAATGGGTGTCGCCATCTAGCATTTCGAATAAGGGCTTACAACCCTTGAGGCTTCGGCGATCCTGGCCCTTTTGCCCTACTCTTCAAGGCGTTTCCGGTCCGACCAGGGCGAGTTGCGATTGGGCTCGCGATGGAAATCGGTCTCGTCCAGGTCGACGACCTGCCCAGGACCGGCCGGCCGCGGCTGAGGGCCGGGACCGGCATTCGGGCCGGAGCCTCGTCCGGGTCCGCGCCTGAAGGCGCGCGTGCTGCCGAGAACGACGATGCGCTTGCGCAGGACCTTCCAGGCAAGCTCGCGCACGGCGGGAATGAAGAGCAGCAGGCCGATTATATCGGAAAGGAAGCCGGGCAGCATCAACAGAAACGCGGCAACCACGATCATGGCCCCATGCACCATTTCCCGTCCGGGGTCGCCGCCGTTGCGGCTCTCGGCCGAAATCCGCTGTAGAATGCCGATGCCTTGGATCCTGAGAAGCGCCGCGCCCAAAAGCGCGCTGAGAATGACCAGCGCCAATGTTGCCCACACGCCGACCATTTTGCCGACGATGATAAATCCGGCGATTTCGGCAAGAGGCATCAGAAAGACGAAGATAGGAACAAGGGATAGGCGCATGTTACGGTGTCCTGGAAGCGGGCGTATCTCTAACTTAACATGATCCGGCTCGAAAACCGCGTCACACTTTTGGGGATCA
>DASWOH010000060.1:0-6030 GCA_036398815.1 Rhizobium sp.
GATCCTTCACAACGCAAAGCCGAGGCCCTTTATCTGGACCAAATCAGCCGAAGAAATCCTCAGGCGGGAACGAAGGGCACTCGATGCGCTCGACGATATCCGGGGGAGCCGGTAGCAAGCGTCAGATTCAGAACACTAGGAAGCAGGCAAAATCACCCTCCGGCAGATCATGCCACCCAGTTTTGACACAGCCTCGGCCAAATCCAGACGCTCCCTGCCGAGCCGCATGACTGCCACACGCACTTTCGGCGGGAAAGATCTACTCATGCGGGAGTGCTGTGCGTCAACAAACATATTGACAGCACATCGGCAAGCTTATGCTTTCGATTTGCACTGTTATGCTTCTCTGATGTCAGCGAAGCATAACAGTGCAAATTCGGGCAGATACAGAAACGAATCACCCATAAGCCACTGAACATAATTGCTTATTATCGGACTTCACGAGGACGAAAGCAATTGCGTGCACAGTGGGAGCATATCCGTGCAAATCCGGATTGCCCATGCCGGGCATGAAAAAGGCCCGCCGAGGCGGGCCTGGGAAACTGCCAACGCGTGATCGCGCTCAGTCGATGTCGGGGAACTGGTCTTCCGGCGGAAGCGCTTCCATACCCGACAAAACTTCAGCCAGGTTCTTTGCGGCAACCGGTTCGACGATCAGCCGGTCGCCGACTTTCCAGATCGTCACCACCGATCCTGACAACTCCATATCTTCGGGAACGGGGATGAACTGGCCTTCTTCGTCATGCCCGATCTCAACCTCGTGTGGCCCTCGCCTGACAACTTGCTTCATGAACTGTTCTCCTCATCAGGCTCCGGCCAAGTCTGTTACATAGCAGATGGCGTATCGCTCTTCCCGCCTCGTTCACGCAGCGCCGCCACCAGGTCACGCGAGGTATGGAGCACCGCCAGGATCGTGACCGCACCGCTTCCGACAGCATAGACGATCAGATAAGGCAGGCCCGAAACGCTCAGTTCTCTGGTTTCGGGATACCGGCCCGGTCGGCCAAGCGATGGAAACTCCGGAAGCCGCTCTGCCGCGTGAACAATCGCCCGATAGACATGCTCGGCCGCGATCGGGTTGTCCGAGGCGATGTAATCCACGATGTCCTCAAGATCACGTGCCGCAGGTTCGGCAATGACCAGAAGCTTCAACGAGACCAGCCGTGCTTCGTTGCAATAGCCGCGAACACATCATCTGCCGGAGCGACCTTCCCGTCACGTGCCGCCATGACCCCGGCTTTAATCCGCTCCATTTGCCAGGCATTGGTTTCAAGATATTGCTCGATCGCCTGATTGACGATGTAGTTGCGTGAGCGATCCATCGCATTTGCGAGGGCGTCGATCTCGGCGACTTTCGCCGTACGGATGGTGATCGGCTCAGATGTTGGGCGTTGTGGCATCCTGTGCTCCCTTGTAATCTTCTGTAATCATATCGAGTCGGCAGGCTCATGCCAAGCTCACGCGGCGCAGATATCCTCACTATCATCGCGGCACCGCCAACCGCTTGTTTTCCCAGAGTTCGAACATCTTCTCGCCTTTGAAGAGCGGCTCGAAGTTCACGATCGAAAAGGGCGAATAGCCCTGTGCCAATCCTGTGCGGGCGGTAAATGCCTGGCAAAAATGCTCTGATGCCAGACCCGCACCGGCAGAGTTTCGGGCCGCAACGCAGGCATCGATCAACAGTTCGATGACCAAGCCCCAGCGATTGCCGCAGGCGCAGGCAAGGCGGCGGAAAAAGTCGAGGGTGCTGAGGCCAGAGAAATCAACCCCCGCCTTGTCGGCATAGGCGAAGCACAGGCTGTTCAGCTCGTGCTGATCCTCAGGCCGTTGCAGGCTGATTTCATGAAACTTGACCGGGCGCAGGAGGTAGGCCAGCTGTTCTTCGCTGGCGATATGCCCAACCAGCTCATCCACGCCCGAAAGCACCAACATCAGCGGCCAATCCAGATTTTTCAGCAGGGATTTGAAGCTGTCGAGGATCATGGCACGCCCCTCGGCACTCTTCCGGGGGAAGATGTGCTGGCATTCGTCGTAATGAATGCCATGAACTCCTTGTGCCCGCGCCTGAAAGCCAACCAGGTCCCAGACTTCAGTTTGCGTCATCTTGCCCCGCGTCGGGAAGCGCAACCCCTCTCGCAGAGTATGAACGCCGAGGTCTTTCCAGGTCATCGTACCTGCAAGCATGACGCTGACAATCTTTACAGGTCTGCCGTCGGGCATTGCGGTTCCGCCATCATTGACCTTCGCAAGCAGGTGCTCGATTTCGGCGGACTTCCCCGTCCTCGACGGGCCGGTCACGAGCAGGCCGCGTGCCTCGAACCGGCGGCCAAGTGAGGCTTTGGACCAATAGTCGGTCAGCATCCATTTGAAGCCCTCGTGCAACTTTTCTGCACGAGGGAAGGCGTAATGAGCACCACGCAAATCAGCGAAGGCCCGTGCGGAAGTGGTGTTTACGAAGCTCATTTCAGCTTCCCCTCGATGTTCGGCCGCCCGAACGGCGCGGATTGTGGGAGGTCTTCCGTCCTTTCGATTTGCCCGTCTATTGCAGGCGGTAGCCCAGCACCGATGTCCCAGGATTCCGGCAATTCACCGAGCTTTCCGATCATTCCAGGGGCCACCGTCCCTGGCATTGGTTCGGGCCGATGCGCGTGCATGCCGCTGGTAAGGCGATCAGCTTTTGTCCGCGCTTCCTCAATGGTCATGTAGCTGCGCGGAATATCACGTTCGATGGCAACCCGGCGTAGAATGTCGAAGCGCTCATTGCGCATCTGTGCTAGGCGCAGATCGAAATCTCTGACTTCGCGCGGGTCTTCGGCACGGACAGCTTCCGCGTGAGACAAATACTCTGCGAACGTCATGTCCCGCAGGGCCGTCCAGCTGAGGTCCGCCATGATCAGGTCAGGGCAGCCTCGCACCACCACAGTTACCTCATTCGTGCTGTCTGGATCGACATACACCGCCACCTTGCGGTGATCGCTGTCTCGGTGGCGCTGCAACTCGGGTGAATTGAAGGGAAGGCCCATCACTTTGACCCCCTCATCGGTAATGGTCGCCTCAAAACGCCAGCCCAGATGCAGGCGTCTGTCCTGCGGCGAGATCGGCGGCACCGCCCAGCCCTCCTTCGCGAGGCGCTCGGCCACCTTGATGGGACGTTGGCCAAAGAATGTCGCGCCGTAGTGGACCTCCGAAGGGTACTCATCGATCAGGTATTTGGTAATCATCGCATACAGTTCTTCGCGCACGAAAACTGCGGACTTCACCGCATCATATCCCTTCAAAGCCCCCGCGCGATTGCCGGTGTAGCCATCAATCAGGTTGAACAGGCGGGTTTCCATGCCGCCGAACATGCGTTCGACATAGGGCTTGTCGCCCGAGTGATATGCGCGAACGTCGACGATCTGGGAGGCGATTCCCAACAGCGCGGTTTTGACCACGCTATTGCGTAGACCCGAGCCGTTGTCGTTTCGAATGCAAGCGATACCGACTGGCGGCATGGGGTCGAGTTCGCAGCCGTAAATAATCTTTTCCCGCTGTTTGCTACGCGTCGCCATGCGCAGGACTTCAAGCGTGGCATCGGCGTTTGGGGCATCCGTCAGAACCCAGCCGAGGGCCATGCGGGAGGCCACATCAAGAGCAAGAACCAGCCACAGTCGGGTCCTGACGAACTCATCCAGTTCCTTGAGCGCAGCCTTCTGTTCCTCGGTTAGCCGTTGCCACATGCCAAACCGCCGTACGACCGCGATCAACGAAATTTTGCATTCGTCGATGTCCACCAGATCACCAACCACCAGAGCATGGGTGTCTGTTCTGCCACGGGTTCGGCTGTTGACTGTTGCGCGCTCACCATCTTGGGCCATTGCCAAGGTCGTAGCGCCGAGCGCCTTTATGTGATCTGATACTGTTTTCGGTGAAACCGGTCGCAGTTCACCCTGTCCGTTCGCCTGGCGTCGCACATTCTCCAGCACAACCAGATCCTTGTGACGGCGATGCACAGATGCGGCGTTAGGTCTCTTCAGATCCAGAGCGATATCCTCAATCGCCTGAGCGATCAGTTCCCGCACACGAAGATGAATTCGTGGGTTTCGGTTGCCCCGCATCCAGGCTTGATCGGCAAGCGCTATTTCATCGTAACCGGACTCGATGAAACGCTTCCAGTACCGGAAAAGCGTGCGCCCCTTTGGCATGGTGGCGATTAGTCGAATTGATCCACCACGCGGTGCTATGCCGATCGGTCGTGTCGTATAATGCTGGCGCGCAACATTGAGTATTTCCCGCCGAAGCTCGGGTGCATTAAGATCGGATGCGCGAATGCGGCGCCCCTGTGCCGCAAGCGCCTCAACCCCAAACACCAGAGCCTTTCTGAAATCCAGCTCATCTTTTTGCTGAGGGCGGAGCTGATCTCGGTGAATGAGCTTGCCACGTCGCACGCGCGCTAACACTGAAGTCACTTGAGTATGCAGGGCTGACTGCGAGGCCGCCGGATGGTTGGACTTCGCAATATATTCCTGCAGTGTCCATATTTCTTGCTGACCAGTGTTGGCGTTTTCTGCCCTTATGGTTTCATCGGGTCCAGGATACAGAAAATGCCCCGATCCGCATTGCACTAATTTTGTACCGGGAACGATCATAGGGCGAAATTTGAGCGTCATGCTTTCGCCCTCCAAATCCGGGAACTCTCACAGATGACAGCATCCATGTCAGCGTTGAGCGTCCCGCGCGCAATCAAACGCAGGCATGCTTTAAAAATCCGCCCTGTTTGAAGGTCTACCACACGGAACAGGTCGCTGACGCGCCAGAGAGTTCTGACACGGGCTGCGGCCGCTGCGACGATTTCGTCACCTTCCGGGTCGGGTTCAAAAGCAACAACCTGATGCATACGGCGGAGGTTGTCGCGACGAGCGCGGCTGTAGGCGTCGGCATCGATAACCACGAATTTATGGGCTTCATGAGTCGGTGCCGCCCTCCATATGGCCCGGATTTCTTCTTTGACACTTGGCTTGGCCAGACTCTGTGAGTTGCGCACGAACACCAGACACCGAAGCCCCGAACGGAAGGTGATCCTCAGATCAATGGTGTGTAAATGGGTGCTGCCGTCTGGCCGCTGATAGGAAAACTGAAGGGGCTGGAACTCGACATCATGTATGTCGGGATTGATCAAAGCTTCATGCCCCACGGCCAGTTCTGCCAGGCTATCTACCAGACCAACTTTTGGCTGCCAGTTATTCTCCGCGCTTCGGTATTTAAAGGCAACTTTCTGGCTGATGCTGCTGGTGGTCAGCGGATTTCGCACACCCGTAAAGGGCAACACGCCGGGGATCGGGCGCAGCTCGATCTTACCCGCTGATTTAAGCTTGGGTTGACCATAGGCCCATTCGTCGTGATCGATAACATATTGACTGTGCATGGGTTACACCTCTGCGACTCGGCGAAGCCGATTGCGTGGTTGAATTTCAAGGGGGAAGATCAGTCGGCGAAGAGGGCCTGAAGCCTTGCTTCATCGACAAGGAGAAGCCGCGCCAGACGCTCGCCGCCTGGAAGATAGGCAATGCGTTCGATGTCGGTGCGGCGGAAGATTTTTCGGGTGTCGCCAATCAGCGGCAGAGGAGATACTCCGTTATCTGCAATGAAGAGCTGTGTTTCTTCGAAAGTAGCCTTGCGCGTGCCGCTCAACGCCCGAAGAACGATGTATTCGTTGGCAAAGGCTTCAAGATCGGCGTGCCGAACGAGGCGTATCTGCCGATTGGCCAGGCGGTAATCAACCATGATTGCGGGAAGAAGCTCGGCTTCGGCAAGAGCATGGATCGTCCCCGGTTTGACGCCAATCAGTTTGGCAGCCGTTGCCGCTGAGATAAATTCGACAGGGAATTCGGACAATCTCTGATGAACGGTAGCTAGTGTTCGCCACCTGACAGATGATTCCCCTTTGGCTTGCGGTCTGTCATTGTGGGGCCATGAGACGCGATGACATCTGCCTTTATCTTTGCCCTTCTGATCGAGCCCGGCTGGAAGCGCTGATCTCGGACCGCAACA